>CALKDS010000045.1 GCA_938084135.1 uncultured Flavobacteriales bacterium | reverse complement strand
TGAATTTTATCCGCATTTTCATTAGACTTTAAGTGACCAGTAGCCTCTAAAACAAATTTTAAATTATCAAATACACTCCGGTCCATCAATAACTGAAAATCCTGGAAAACAACCCCTAGTTTTCGTCTTAAAAATGGAATTTCATTATCTCGAATTTTGCGCAAATTATAGTCCGCAATTTGACCTTCACCAATGTTTAATGGTATATCTGCATATAAAGTTTTTAGTAAACTGGATTTTCCAGACCCCGTGGACCCAATTAAATAGACAAAATCTCCACGATTCAATTCAATGCTTATGTCTTTTAATATCAAATGATTACCTTGATATATATCTGCGTTTTTTAGACTTAAAATTGTTTGTTCCATTTATGTGGGTATGATTTCTGATACAAATTAAGTGGATTTTGTTGGTACAGACTACCTTTATGCTCTAATAATGATGCGAAGATTTTTCATCCTAAACTTCTTTTTGCTTGCTTTTACCGCGAGCGGACAGGCTCCTTTCTCTCATCATACACCTCAATACACCTATGCTGAGAGTCGAGCTTTATTTGATAGATCGCTCTATGCTCCAGCGGCTGAAGGCTTTAGAAAAGTAATTAGTTTAGTTGATTCAGAAACTGATTTATCCGAACAGAGTAATTTTTTTAAGGTTTTGTGTTCGATTAAATTAATGAACCGAGATGCAGGAGATCAGGTACTGAAATTCCTTGGAGAATATCCAACATCTGCCCGACGAAAGGAATTGTTCATAGAAATGGCGGATTATTCATTCAATCGTCGAAGATACCGTGAGGCTAAAAATTGGTTGATGCGATTAAATGGTATGTTCTTGCCGAAGAAAGAAAAGGCAGAATTGCAATTTAAGCTAGGTTATTCTCTTTTTATGTTAAAAGAATATGAGGTGTCTCGAGCTCAATTCTCGGCAGCAAAATCATCTAAATTTAAAATAGCATCATCAGCTCAATATTATTACGGTCATATCGCATATCTAGATACAAATGATATAACTGCCTTGGAAAATTTGGAACCTCTTAAAGATCACCCTGATTTTGGTTTCGTAGTTCCCTATTACCTAGCTCAGATATATTCCAGAAGGCAAATGGATGTCGAGTTGTTAAGACTTGGTGAGTCTTTACTCAAAGAAGCTTCGGTAAAACGGGCTCCTGAAATTGCAAAGCTCATAGGTCAGAGTCTTTTAAGAAAGAAAAGATTTGATGAGGCTCTTCCATATTTATTAATGCATCGAGACAGAGGTGGTAAGATGACTCCATCCGATTATTATGAGTTAGGTGTGCTTTTGGCAAAAGCAGATCGATATAAGGAAGCAATTCAGAGTCTAAACAAGATTACTACAACAAGAAGTAGTGTCTCTGAGTTTGCATTATATCTTCTTGCGGATTGTTATGTAAAAGAGGGTCAAAATGAAAATGCTCTATCTGCTTTTCGTGCGGTGAGCGAAATCGCAAATGATGAAGTGATTAGGGAAGAATCTGCATTTCAGACGGCGAAATTAACATATCAGGGATCTAGTCCTTTTGGTAATGCCATTAATGCTTTTAAAAATTTCTTATTGAACTTTCCTGAGACTGAATATCGAAGAGAAGTAAATGAGTATTTGGCTAATCTCTACATTACCTCAAAAGATTATTCGAGAGCTATGGAAGCTATTCTTCAGACAGGAATGTCTTCAATGGCAATGCGAGAGGCTTATCAAAGGGTAGCCTATTATCGAGCTGTGGAATTGTATCATTCGAGTAATTGGTTAAAAGCAAAGGAATTTTTTAATAAATCCCTTACTTATCAACAAAATTTAACATTTGTGGCATTAGCACATTTTTGGATGGGGGAACTTGCATATAAAAAAGGAGATGCACAAGAAGCTTTGGCGCAGTTTGAGTCTTTTTTAAATACTCCAGGCTCTTATACTTTAACGGAGCGCCCGTTTAGCTTATACAACAAGGCATATTGTCTATATAAGCTCGATAAATTAGAAGACGCTTCTGCTGCATTTAGAGTTTATCTTGAAGATGCTAAAGGTGACAACAAAAAAAATGTAGATGCAACTTTGCGTTTGGCTGATTTGTATTTCTTACTTGGTAAACACTCCCTTGGGCAAGAATATTATAAGAAATTCATAGCCAGCTCTAATTCTTTCAGTAACTCATATTCAGCATATGCTGAATACCAGCAGGCTCTTTGTTTAGGTCTCTTGGGAAGAGATAATGAGAAAATTGTATTATTGAAATCTCTTTCCGGGAAAGAAACCCGCAATGATGCTTTTGGAGGCAAGTATTCCATTGAGGCATTGTATGAGATGGGGAAGACTCAGTTGCAGATTGGGAATAATCAAAATGCAGAAGCTTCATTTATTGAATTCGTCAGAAAAAATCCGAATTTAGAGAAAGCGCGCCGGGCATTATTAAATCAAGCTATAGCTCAAAGAAATGATGGTCGACTTGATGCTTCAATTGCAACCTTCAAAAGTGTAGTTCAAATCTATCCCGGCACTCCAGAGTCAAGAGAGGCAATCGGAACTTCAAGAACTGTTTTTGACGATGCGAATCGACTTGAGGACTATTTTGAATGGATTAATGGAATAGATTTCGCCACAATTAGAGCCTCGGAATTGGATTCTATAGCATACATGTCTGCGCTAGATAAATATGCTCAAACTAATTTCTCGGGCGCATATGTTTCATTTAAAAATTACTTAAAACGTTTCCCAGACGGCTTTTTTGCTTTGAGTGCGATTCACTTCTGCGCAGAATCCGCGAGACTTGAGAACGACATTTTAAATGCTCTTATTTACTACAAAAAAATCACCCAATATCCTGTCAATGAACATAGCGAAAATGCATGGGCATGGATATTACGAATAACATCTCAAAATGAAAATTTTGACTTGGATCTTATGCAGATTTCAGCTGAGAATTTATTGAGTCTTTCTAGTGATGCTCAATTATTGAGAGAAGCCAATGTTGCCTTAATGAAGTCTCGTCAGGCCAAAGGCGATTTAGATATCGCACAAGCATATGCAAAAGTTGTAGTATCTGATGAGAGAAACAGTCCTGAAATTAGGGTTGAAGCGCGCTTAAATATTGCTCGAAATACATTTAACTTTTGGAGTAATGAGATTTCTAAAATAGAAAATCGTCAAGCTGGAGATAATTCGGAAACTCAGGAAAAGGCAGAAAAACTAAAGGAAAAGACGATTAAAGCCTATCAGAATATTAAAAATAGCGGCCCTAGTTCTGTCCAAGCTGAGGCTTCCTATTTTTTGGCATTCTTCCTAAACTATGATCAATCATTTTTGGCTTCTAATCAAGAAATATTTTGGTTGATTGATAATTTACCTTCTGAGGCAGAATGGCGTTATAAGGCATTGATTACGCTCGCAAAAAATTATGCTGGCCTTGAAGATAATTTTCAAGCAATTTATACTTTAGATTTTGTTATTTCGGAGAATTACAATCTCGAACTTATCGAAGAAGCAAAGCGAATAAAAGAGAGATTAGAAGCGGCTAATAAAAATGAGTCTTCTGCTATAGACTCTAATGTGACTAAAATAGAAACAATGCCATGAAGCAATTAGTAGTTCTATTTTTAATGACCTCTTCAGTTTATGCAATAGCTCAGCCTGTATTAAGTAGTGTTGATATATCGGTAAAAGAAAAATATCGCGCTCAAGTTGCTGAAGCAATAAAAATTACAGGTCAACCAAATGTAAGAGACACTAATATTCAAAAGCTACCGGTTGAAATAAGTTTAAGGTTGCGAACTTTAATTCCTTCGCCAAAAATGGAATTGATTCCCCCTATTCGCATTGCCCGAACTAAACTTTATAGATTACCAAGTAACACGGTCATGTTGTCTACAGGTAATTTTTACACAACACTGTTGGGCTTTTCATTTGGAAATGCAAGAGACCCTATTCAAACATGGGGAGTTCAGGGGAGATACTTCTCTTCATTTGGAGGGTTTCAGGTATCAGATGAAATGGGAAGACGCAAGTCTGTTTTTGAAAACTCTAGTTGGCTAGAAAATGGTCTTAGCGGTCATTATAATCGGGTTTTAAGTCGAGGAAGGCTTTTAACACGAGCCTCGGCGAATCATGATAGGTATTCATTTTATGGGCAGCCTCACATATTGGGAACTAATGATAGTGATACATTAGGAAGCGCTCCTTTAAGATGGATTCGAGACTACCAGGCTGAAGTCAGATATGAGCATTCTGGATATAAAAGAAAGCAGCTTTTTCAGAGTGCAAATATTGGATCCCATCATTGGATTGATCAAGGTGGTCGTCAGGTAGAAACTGGCCTTAATTCCGCAGTTAATTGGAGATTACCTGCCGCAGATATATATATAGATTTACCTCTTAAAGCTAATTTAAACAGTCTTTCTGGTACATCTAGAACAGATTCCGCGGGGAGATTACTAACAAATAATTATTGGTCGGCACAATTTGCTCCGGCAATTGCAGACAGTGCTGGTAATCTAAGTTTTAAAATCGGGCTAAATGTAATGTTTGACGGTGTAGTAAGTGATAGTGTTGGAAATTTTTCGCGTCCTTATTTTCCTCCTGTAGTTCATGTTGAATTTCCATTGGTTAAGAATGTTCTAAATATCTATGGGGGATATGAGGGAATACTTGAAAATGGAGGTATGCGTTCAAGAGTCAAGCAGACCCCTTTTCTAGCTGAAAATTCTCGATACGAAATAGTTAGATCATCATCGCTTTATGGAGGTGTCAATGGAAGGTTATCCAGTGCCGTGGGTTACAGGTTTGGTGCTCGTCAAAGAAGTTATGATAATTATGCAATGGTAACAAGAGACCCCGATTATTTGGGTATTGGCAAAGATTCAGGAAGGCTTTTACTAGATTATGTTAAACTTAATTATTTTGAACCTAGTGGAGAACTGACTTTTCAAAATAGTTCGGGTTGGGAATTAAGAGGTTTTGCCCTTTTTAGGATGGGAATCAACGATTCTATTTATCATTTACCTTCTTCCCAAATTGGAGGGCAGATTCATTTTAATCTAAAAGATAAAATTCGCTTTGAGTCAACAATTATTCGCCATGGTGAGCGCAAGGCTCTTATTGGGTGGTCATTAATTGATCTTGCGCCTTATTGGGATGGGAGATTATCAGTCGTATATACATACAATGATCAGCTGAATGCAACTCTTAAGATTGATAACATTTTTAATTCTCGAATAGACTGGTGGAGTGGATATACAGTTCAAGGTTTTAGAGCTAATCTTGGCCTTGTTTATAAATTTTAATTTTTCAAAATTTCGACGATTTTAGCTAGGGATTTTGTTGAAAAAAATGTTCATAAAGCCCCCCGGTTTTTGATTCGTTTGATCTCTATGAGATACGCTAGGGTTATCTTTGTGTAACACTCTATTTCATACCATATTTATGAGCGATAAAAAGAATTACGGAGCCGACAGTATTCAAGTCCTTGAGGGGCTTGAGGCGGTTCGAAAACGACCAGCAATGTACATCGGGGATGTTAGCCAAAAAGGCTTGCATCATCTTGTTTATGAAGTTGTTGATAATTCCATTGACGAAGCCCTTGCAGGGCATTGTTCAAAAATTGATGTTACCATAAATGTCGGTGAATCAATAACAGTTTTAGATAATGGTCGAGGCATTCCGGTTGATATGCATTCGAAAGAGAATCGTTCAGCACTTGAAGTTGTCATGACTGTTTTACATGCGGGTGGAAAATTTGATAAAGATTCTTACAAAGTCTCTGGTGGACTTCACGGGGTAGGTGTCTCATGTGTAAACGCATTATCCTCTCATCTTTCTGTCAACGTTCATAGAGAAGGTAGTGAATATGTTCAAGAATATGAGATAGGTAAGCCGAAATATCCAGTTAAGAAAATTGGAGCAACGGATATAAGAGGAACGGTTGTGACTTTTCAGCCTGATTCAAGCATATTTACAGACACGGTTTATCAGTATGATATTTTGGCAGCACGCTTGAGGGAACTTTCATTCTTAAATAAGGGTATTGAGATAAATCTCATGGACCTTCGTGACCTAGATGAAAATGGTAAAGCACGGACTGAGAAGTTTCTTTCTGAGGGTGGGTTAAGGGAATTTGTTTTGTTTATTGATCAAAATAGAGAGCAACTTATTCCGGAACCAATGTTCATGGAAGGCGAAATTGAGGGAATTCCAGTAGAGGTAGCAATGCTCTACAATACAGGTTATGCTGAAAACATACACTCCTATGTAAATAATATTAACACCCACGAAGGCGGTACTCATTTGTCTGGATTTAGAAGAGCTTTAACCAGAACTTTAAAGAAATACGCTGATGGTACTGGTATTTTAGTAAAAGAAAAAGTAGAAGTTGCGGGAGATGATTTTCGTGAAGGCCTTTCAGCTGTAATCTCAGTAAAGGTAATGGAGCCTCAATTTGAAGGTCAAACTAAAACAAAACTTGGAAACTCTGAAGTTTCAGGCGCAGTGGATCGAATTGTTGGTGAGATGTTAACTAATTACCTAGAGGAGCACCCAAATGAGGCCCGTACAATAGTTCAAAAAGTGGTGCTCGCTGCAAAAGCTAGAGTTGCAGCTCGAAAAGCTCGAGAGATGGTTCAAAGAAAATCGGTTTTGAGTGGGAGCGGTCTTCCTGGAAAACTTGCTGATTGTTCCGAGACAGATCCAGCTCAGTGTGAAATATTTTTAGTTGAGGGAGATTCTGCAGGCGGAACGGCGAAGCAAGGTCGTGACCGAAAATTTCAAGCAATAATGCCACTTCGAGGGAAAATATTGAATGTGGAAAAAGCAATGCATCATAAAGCTTTTGAAAATGAAGAAATTCGCAATATCTATACTGCACTTGGTGTCAGCGTTGGAACTGAAGATGATGCCAAAGCCTTGAATACTGAAAAATTACGTTATCATAAAATTGTAATCATGTGTGATGCTGATGTGGATGGCTCACACATTGCAACTTTGATCATGACATTTTTCTTTCGTTACATGAAAGAGTTAATTGAAAATGGCTATGTTTATATTGCTGCTCCACCTCTTTACCTTGTTAAAAAAGGCTCCAAACAAGCATATGCATGGAATGATGCGCAGCGAGACACAATAGCTCTTGAATATGGAGGAGAGGACCAAACGGGAGTCGGTATTCAGCGTTATAAGGGGCTTGGAGAGATGAATGCATCACAGCTTTGGACGACAACTATGAACCCTGAAGGTCGTACTCTAAGACAAATAACTATTGATAATGCAGCAGAGGCAGATAGAGTTTTTTCGATGCTAATGGGAGATGAAGTTCCACCGAGAAGAGAGTTTATTGAAAAAAATGCTCGTTATGCGAGAATAGACGCCTAAGTAATTCATTGAGTTTGTAAAGTTTTAAATGAGATATCAAATATGAAAATCACTGTTATTGGAGCGGGTAATGTTGGTGCGACGTGCGCTGAATCAATTGTAAGAATGGAACTTGCGAATGAATTGGTTCTTTTAGATATAAGAGAGGGGTTTGCTGAGGGTAAGGCCATGGATATGAATCAAACTGCCTCTCTACACGGTTTCCATACTAAAGTAAGAGGAGTTACAAATGATTACAAGGCGACGGCTGGCTCTGAAGTGATTGTAATTACTTCTGGATTGCCACGTAAGCCAGGAATGACAAGAGAAGAACTGATTGGAACAAACGCAGGAATAGTGAAGAGTGTGGTTGCTCAGTCATTAGAAGTTTCTCCTGAAGCAGTTGTTGTGATAATATCTAATCCAATGGATACAATGACTTATCTGGCTGTGAAGGGAAGCGGACTTCCCAAAAATAGAATTATTGGTATGGGAGGTATTTTAGACTCAAGTAGGTTTAAGTATTACTTGAGCGAAGCCTTAAATTGTCCGGTTAGCGATCTTCAAGCCTCTGTAATTGGCGGTCACGGTGATACTACTATGATTCCTCTAACGCGCTTGGCTTCCTATCAGTCAACTCCAGTTTCTAATTATTTATCTGCAGAAGAGCTAGATCAAGTAAAGTCTTCGACTATGGTCGGGGGTGCAACTTTAACGGGCTTGATAGGCACCTCTGCTTGGTATGCTCCTGGAGCATCCGGAGCCGCTTTGGTTGCAAGTATCGTGAATGATCAAAAAAGAATTTTTCCCTGCTGTGTTTATCTAGATGGAGAATATGGTCAACATGATATCTGCTTGGGAGTTCCCGTCACGATTGGAAAAAATGGTTGGGAAAAAATCATAGATTATAATCTAAATGAGTCAGAAAATGCAGCTTTTGAAAAGAGTGCTAACGCAGTAAGAGCGATGAATTCTGTATTGGCTGATCTATAATATTTAACCTTGATCAGAGAAGATCTTAGGCTAAATTTTCGAAGCGCGTTAAAGCCCCGCTCAATAGGGATTATGACTTGATCCAGATTTCATGATAGTTCTCTAATCGAATGAAATATATGCCACTTGGCCATTCTCGAGTATCAATTTTTAGAAGGTTTTGAGAATTCTTTAGCTCCAATTTTACTTGTCCTTGAGCATTTACTATTTGAATTAATCCTGCGCCTTCTATCCAAAGATCATCGTTCCCTGGATTCGGATAAACTTTTAATTTCTTGTTTGAATATTGAATATGATCATTCTCAACTCCAATTGTTGATGTGTCTCCAGTGTAATAAAGAAGTCCTCCAGTTGAAATACCCATAACCAATTCGGGCTTACCATCTCCATTCATGTCTGCTATAACTGGTGCATTTATTCTCCCATTTTGTAGGAGTTTCTTTCTAATAGGCATTCTTGGAATTAGAGTGAATTTCATATCTGGCCTTAGGTTATCACCACCGAGATAAGGCATTATACAACCATTAGTCGTGATAGAGTTATTGTTGTAAACGTCTCCATAAATATGGGATTTGAATGACGTGTTATGAGCCGAGAGATGAACATCAGAGTTAGGAACGTTTTTCGAAAAACAGATTTCAACCATTAAATTACTAGTACCATCATAATCAAAAGGTTGTTCCAATGTTATTGTATTCCATCCCAATGATGGAGTGTGGATATAGGAATAGCAAAGTTGCGACCCTGTCAAGAATGTATTTAGACTGTCTGAGTTTGTATGTTTAATTTTAATGCTGAAACCTTGACTCAAGTATGGTGCACTCGGAGTATTGACTTTTAAACTTAAATGAGTTACCCGGCTCTCAGAAACACCTGAGGCTAAAATTTCTGATGCCTTAAAGAGATACTGATGTCGCCCAGTCCTTTTTGATCCTCCCCATGGTGTTTCGAGCAAACTAGTTGTATTCATAGATCCATTACCTATTGTATGATCTACAAACGATGGAGAGTTCATTATAAATGATAAGGAATCCATTTGATATATTCCTGAGTCTGCGGAACCAATGGTTAAAAATGGTTTTCCATCAATATTACAATATCGCGGTATGGATCTTCCGGAATATGTATTCCTAAAGTCAGTACTAATGGCTCCAAACTTAT
Organism: uncultured Flavobacteriales bacterium; assembly: GCA_938084135.1. Classification (GTDB taxonomy): domain Bacteria; phylum Bacteroidota; class Bacteroidia; order Flavobacteriales; family Schleiferiaceae; genus TMED14. Next base: position 58,266 of record CALKDS010000045.1, on the reverse strand, counting down.
CATTTACAAGAATGAAGTTGCCCGAATTATTTTTATAGTAAGCTACATTACCTTTTAAATTTCCAATAAGTAAATCTAAATCACCATCTTGGTCTAAGTCGGCCAATTCTGGGCTAGATAAATCGCCCACATCAATATTTTGAAAATTTGCAGAATAGATACCTTGAAAAGATGGGGTAAAGAAATTGCCTGTGTTTTGAAGATATGTAAGTTTTCCATCAGTTCTTCCAATTATTAGATCAATAAGTCCATCTCCATTCAAGTCCCCTGCTGTGGGTGCGCACCAATCTTTTGTTATTGAGGATTTTGAAGAGGGAGATAGTGTTAAGCTATTATTTATCCATTCAGGTTGATTTGCTGATCCAATATTTTTCCAAAACCCAATACCTTGCGATGTGCCAACAATCAAATCAAGTAGTCCATTACTAGTGATATCCACAAGCTCCGGGATAGCGTAGCGGCCAGCATCAAGCATTTGGTTTTGAAGAAAGCTTGAGTCAGTTAAAACCCAAACAGGGTTGGATAAGGTTCCATTATTCGTGTAAATCCAAACGCAGGTATCACTTCTTCCAGCTTGCATATTTGGTGCTACAATTATGTCTTTTAATCCATCATTATTTCCGTCTGCAAAAGAAAATCCAGGAAATGCAGGAATATTTACTGGAATATCATTTATTGGCCATGTTGTGTCTTGAGATTCGATATTTGCCAATAATGTATCTCCAACGTTAAAACCAGCAACTGCGTTGTCAAAGCTTACATCTCCAAGCAGAATATCTAGTAGACCATTTCCAGAAAGGTCAGCAGCTAGCATAGTTGATCCGGTGTGAGTCAACTTGTCGGTAAAAGAAGGAGCTGGAGGAGTACTGCCAGTGCAGGCGTCAATAGTCAATGAATTCGATAAATTATTTTCTAAGAAGTCTCCCCAGCAGGCATCAGCGCGTATGAAATCCAGTCCGCAGTTTTGTGTGTTTTCATGAAATTCAATTGCTGATGCCTGTTGACCAAAAGTTAGTATGTCCACATTACCATCACCGTTAACATCTTTTATTACCGGTCTATCAGAGTATATTACCAATAAATTTGCAGGGGTTTGCCCACTTTGGTAAGTTGAATATAAATAGGGCCCAGTTAATGCCCATGTAAACTCGATTTTTCCCAAATTTCTCGAAGCTTTATAAACGCCTATATTTCCTTGCTTTGAGCAAAAAAGATCTGGTTCACCATCGCAATTATAATCGGCAAAATCCACCCAGTTATTACATGATGGAAATTGTTTTATCCATTCAGGATTATATTTCCATCTATTTTGACGTCTCTCAAAAGGCACCCATCTGCTTCCTTCTCGGTCAAAAACTAAGAGATCAGTTTGGCCGTCTCCGTTAATATCTAAATCAAAAATCTGAGGATTATTAAGGCCTCCTGCGAACCCATTAACTAGAGAATCATTTAAGGAGACTAGAAGTTTTGCTTTATTTGATGCTTTGAATTCATAGGTCTCTTGAGCATCAAGAGACGTTAAACTTGATAAGCCAATAAAAAATAGTAGAAAAAAGGGCTTAAGTATTTTCATATTCATAGTGTAAAGATAAAGAACGACTATATTTGCCCACTATTTCCAAATTGAATTATCATGCAGAATAAAGGGGTTATCCGTCTATTTGCGATTGTATTTGCTCTCGCTTCCTTATATGAGTTGTCGTTTAGCTATATGGCTAGTAGGGTAGAGTCCAAAATAGAAGAAGACTATTTTGCGAATCCTTCAAAGGTTAAATATGCCTTGGACTCAATGGCGAATCAAACAGTTTATGACTTAGGGTTTACATCTTTTACTTATGCGGAGGTAAAATCCAAGCAGATGAATCTTGGTCTTGATCTAAGAGGGGGCATGAATGCTATTCTTGAAGTCAGTGTAAGAGATGTATTGAAAGGTTTAGTTGGGGATGCTGAAGATGAATTATTTCTTTCTGTTTTAAAGCAAGCAGATAATGATCAAACCCAGAGTCAGGCGTCTTATCTAGAGCTCTTTTTTGAAGCCCTAGATGCTCAAAGAGGAGATAGGTTATTAAATGATCCTGGATTATATGGGACAAAAGAGATGACGGATCGCCTTGGTTTCAATGCTGGTGATGATGAAATAAAAGTTGCTTTGTCAGAAGATGTTGAGGCTGCAATTGCAAATGTTTACACGGTCTTAAAGGCCAGAATTGATCAGTTTGGTGTTGTTCAACCAAATATTCAAAGGCTAGATGGTACAGGAAGGATTTTAGTTGAATTGCCTGGAGTTAAAGATCCGGTTCGGGTTCAACGTTTACTCCAATCAACAGCTCGCCTGGAATTTTGGCGTGCTGATCAAGGTGCTATTTGGATGCAATTTGCAGTAAATGCAAATGAGAAACTGCGATCTATTATTGATAATCCGAATTCTTCTCAGGATGATACGATTGATGAAGAATTGGATGAATTCGAACTGCCAACTTCGGTAGGTGAAGTAGATTCAGAATTAGCATCTGAAGAAAATAATACAGATGAGATTTCAGATTCTGTTGCTACAAGCTTCAATCCGTTACTAAGCATTTTTCAATTAAATGTAAATTCTCAAAACTTTCAACCTAATGAAGGGCCCATTATTGGTTATGCACTAACTCGAGATACAGCTACAATTAATGATTACATGAGAAGGCCTGAGGTGAAGGGCTTAATCCCTGGAGATAGAAGATATGCTCGTTTTGCATGGACTCGTCCCGAGAATGACAGTGAGGTTGCGTTACTTATTGCTCTTCAAGGGAATCGAAATAATGAACCAGAGTTAGATGGTGGAGTTATTGTTGATGCTAGGCAAGAATTTGATCAAGGGAATAATCCAGTTGTTACTATGGCAATGGATGGCCAAGGAGCGCAAGTTTGGCAAAGACTAACAAAGGAAGAAGGTTCAAAAACTCCGAAAGGTCATGTTGCTGTTGTTTTGGATAATGTCGTTTACAGCTATCCTCGCGTTAACGGAGAAATCTCTGGTGGTAGAACTCAAATTGAAGGTGGATTTTCTCTTGAAGAGGCTACAGATTTGGCTAATGTGCTAAAAGCAGGTAAACTTCCTGTTCCTGCAAGGATTATTCAATCTGATGTCGTTGGCCCTAGTCTTGGTAAAGAAGCAATTAGCTCAAGTATGAATTCTTTTGGTTTTGCTCTATTACTGGTTTTGGTATATATGATATTTTATTACAGCACTGCGGGAGTCGGGGCAAGTTTAGCTTTATTGGTTAATATGTTCTTTATTTTTGGAATCCTGGATGCGTTTAATGCAGTTTTGACGCTTCCTGGAATGGCTGGTATTGTCCTAACTATAGGAATGGCTGTTGATGCCAATGTTCTAATAAATGATCGTATCAGGGAAGAACTATCCAAAGGAAAGGCTGTCCGACATGCCATAGCTGATGGTTACAAGGGCTCAAGGGCTGCTATTATTGATGCGAACGTAACAACACTTCTGACGGCAATCATTCTTTTTGCTTTCGGTACTGGCCCAATCAGAGGATTTGCTACTACTTTAATTATTGGTATTGTCTCTTCTCTTTTTACAGCGCTGTTTATCACCAGATTATATTTCGAATGGAGGGTTAAAAAATCAGATAAACTTTCATTCGCTACAAAAATTACACAGAATTGGTTTACTAATACAAACTTTGGTTTCTTGAAATTGAGAAAGCCGGCATACATTTTTTCTTCATTTTTGCTTATTGCTAGCGTTGCCTCTCTTCTTACTCGAGGGCTTAGTTTAGGTGTCGACTTTGAAGGGGGTAGAAGCTATCAAGTGCGTTTTGACAAAGCTGTTGAAGTTGCTCAGGTTGCCAAGTCATTAGAGCTTCTTTTTGTTGATACTGATGGCAGGTCGTTCGCACCTACTGTAAAAACATTGGGTAGTCCTGAACAAGTAGTCATAACAACTAATTTTAGAATTGCAGAAAACGGTTCTGATGTAGAAGAGTCTCTTCAGGGTCAACTTTTTGAGGGTGTTAGTTCTTTTTACTCAGAAAAGATATCTAAAGAAGATTTCATGAATCCTGCCTCAGATGAAGCAATAGGACTTGTAGCTTCGAGGCAAGTAGGGCCCACAGTTGCAGACGACATTAAAAACACTGCTTTTATAGCTGTTATTTTCTCATTACTTACGATTTTCCTTTATTTGTTATTCAGGTTTAGTAAGTGGCAGTATTCTCTTGGCGCAGTTGCAGCAACTGTTCATGACACGATTATAGTTTTAGGAGCTTATTCAATTCTCGATGGTATTCTTCCATTTTCTCTAGAGGTAGACCAGGCATTTATCGCAGCAATATTGACAGTAATCGGTTATTCCTTAAATGATACAGTTGTTGTTTTTGACAGAATAAGAGAGTTCTTTAATGCTGAATCTAAAGGTGAGTCTAAGCACGAAATAATTGATAATGCATTAAATTCCACATTGAGTAGAACCTTTAACACCTCTGCAACTACTATTATAGTATTACTTATAATATTTGTCTTTGGAGGAGAGGTACTTAGAGGATTTATTTTTGCTATCCTTTTGGGAGTTGTAGTTGGTACTTATTCGTCGCTTTTCATTGCCTCTCCAGTTCTTCATGATACTACTGATAAGTTGGGTAGGAAAAAAGTTTAACTTTATCATTGTATGTTACTCTTTATAAGCACTACAGAAATTATATTCTTGCTGTTTGCTGTACTGATGCTTTTTGGTACAGATAAACTTCCAGGGCTAGCGCGTTTGGCCGGAAAGGTTATAAAATCTATGCGGAATGCTTCAAATGATTTAAAATCTGAGATTTCTAAGGCAGCTATGGATAACCCCACTTTAAAAGAAGCAGAGGATAGTGTCAAAGAAATAAAGAACTCGATTGAGGATACTGTTTCAAGATTAAAGTAACTTTTTAACAATCTAGTATAAGTTAGGGGGGGTATTGTTGAAAAATATTCTTTTTTTTTAGTTGTATACCTTTTTTAGGGGGGTATATTTGAAAAAAATTATAAAATGGCCCAACATCGTTTTCAATCTTTAACTGAAGCTACAAGTCACAAACCGGTAAATTTTTCAAATCCGCACCAAAAGTCGTCAGACTATTATGGATCTCATGTTTTTAACAAAAAAGCAATGGGAGAATATATGTCGAAAGAGGCACTTGATTCTGTTACTAATGCAATCGAGAAGGGTGAAAAAATTGGACTTTTAGTTGCGGACCAAGTAGCAACGGCCATGAAAGCATGGTCTATATCTTTGGGAGCTTCTCATTATACCCATTGGTTTCAACCTCTAACAGGTTCTACCGCCGAAAAACATGATGGTTTTTTTGAGCCGAGTTCAGATGGTTTTGCGATAGAAAAATTCAGTGGTGGAATGTTGGTTCAGGCTGAACCTGATGCATCTTCATTTCCCAATGGCGGTATTCGAAATACTTTTGAGGCTCGCGGTTACACGGCTTGGGATCCAACATCTCCAGCATTTATTTTTGGGAGCACACTTTGCATTCCAACTATTTTTGTGGCTTATACTGGTGAGGCATTAGATAATAAGGTTCCTTTGCTCAGAGCTCTTCAATCTATTGATCGGGCTGCAACTGAGGTTGCTCAATACTTTGATAAAAACATTTCAAAGGTTAATGCCACTCTCGGCTGGGAACAGGAATATTTTTTAATTGATGAGTCCCTTTTTATGAGTCGTCCAGATTTAGTAATGACGGGAAGAACATTAATAGGCCACTCTCCAGCAAAGGGCCAGCAGTTAGATGATCACTATTTTGGTAGTATACCTGAACGAGTTATGAGTTACATGCGTGAGGTGGAATTTGAATGCCATAAAATGGGTATTCCTGTAAAAACAAGACATAATGAAGTTGCTCCCGGTCAATTCGAATTTGCTCCAGTTTTTGAAGAAGCCAATATTGCTGTTGATCACAATTCATTATTCATGGATATTTTGGAAAAGGTTGCCCGTCGACATTTATTTAGAGTCCTTTTGCATGAGAAGCCTTTTTCCGCTATCAATGGCTCCGGTAAGCACAACAACTGGTCCCTTAGTACTAATACTGGAGTTAATTTATTAGCGCCGGGAAAGACCCCAAAAAGAAACCTATTGTTTTTAACATTTTTTATAACTGCTATTAAAGCTGTTAATGATCAAGCTGATCTGATCCGGGCTGCTATAGCCTCAGCTAGTAATGATCATAGATTGGGAGCAAATGAGGCTCCTCCTGCAATCATATCCGTATTTATTGGTTCACAACTCTCACAAGTTCTAGACGAGCTTGAAAAATTAGAGAATGGCAAACTTTCTCCAGAGAAAAAGACAGATCTTAAACTGAATGTTGTGGGTAAAATACCTGAAATATTATTGGATAATACAGATAGAAATAGAACTTCGCCATTCGCATTTACTGGTAATAAGTTTGAATTAAGAGCTGTTGGCTCTACAGCTAATTGTGCTGTTCCAATGACAATTCTGAATATGATTGTAGCGGATCAATTAGTTCAATTTAAACAAGAAGTTGACAGTCTTATAGCGACAGGATTAAAAAAAGAAGATGCTATTTTCAATATTTTACGTGAGTACATTAAATCTTCAAAAGATATAAGATTTGAGGGTGACGGATATTCGAAAGAATGGGAAGATATCGCCGCAAAAAGAGGGCTGAAAAACACTCCAGATGCTCCCCGTGCTTTGGATTTTTACTTAACAAAGAAATCGATAAAACTATTTGAGAAAACAGGCGTTTTAAGCAAGGTGGAAATAGAGGCGCGTTATGATATTTTGCAGGAAGAGTATTTTAAAAATATCCAAATCGAGTCTAGAACTCTTGGAGATCTTGTGAAAAATCATATCGTACCTACTGCAATCAGGTATCAATCTGTCCTTAGTGAAAATGTAAATCGATTGAAAAAAGTCCTCGATGAAGATGTCTATGCTAGGGTGTCTAAAGAACAGATAGATATGATTGTCGAAATCTCAGAGAGAGTAAGTTTGGCTTTAAGCGGTGTTGCGCAAATGACTGAAGCAAGAAAAGTTGCTAATAAAATTGAATCTACTCGTGATAAGTCTATTGCATACTGCGACACTGTAAAGCCATTTTTTGAGAGAATAAGATATTCTGTAGATAAGTTAGAATTGATGGTGGATAATGAAATGTGGCCGCTACCTAAATATCGTGAGATGCTCTACGTGCGGTAAAAAACAGAACAACCAAATATATGAGTATTGTTTTATTCGTAGTCAGTTATTTTTGGCTACTTTTAAGAAAAATTAAATACTCACACTGTTCCTGCATCCATGAAGAAGGTTATTTCTCATCTCATCGTATCCTTTGTTTTTTCTATTTTATGCATCGGATCTATTGGCGCCCAGCAAGCTGCTATGACTGCCATTCCTGATGTTAAAGAGAAGGTAGAGGTTGTGAAAAGACCCAGGTCTGTTAAGAATGCAGATGATTTTTATCTAGCGAAAGAATATTCTGAAGCTATAGATCATTTTAAGAAAGCTTATTCCAAAGTCAAGACTCGAGAAGAGAAGGCGGAAATAGCACATCGGTTAGCTGAGTGCTACAAGTTTACTTTTAATTACCGAGCAGCTGAAGCTCAATATAAAAGGGCGATAAAATTAAAACAGGCTATAGTAGATAATTATCTAGGTGTTGCAGAAATGCTTAAATACCAAGGAGAGTATGAAGAGGCCATAGTGGCCTACAATGACTTATTGAAGGTTTTCCCGAATGATACACGAGGTCAAATTGGTATCGAATCAAGTAAAGATGCTGTTCTATGGGAAAATGAAGCTAAGATTCCTCGTTACCAAGTGGGAAATCTCACTTCATTAAATTCTCGATCAAATGATTTTGGTATAGCATTTAGTGGCCGTCCAAACACGTTTGAGGAAATATTATTTACGTCAATGAGAGAAGGTGGAATAGGCCGCAAAGATGATGGTTGGACGGGTCAAAAGTTTTCAGATATCTATATTACAGAAAGATTGAATTCGGATGGCTCATCTCGAACTAAAAGAAGTCGTGGAAGGGCAGCAAAGTCAAATCCAGCAGCAGCTCGTTTACAAAAATTTAATAAACCAGAACTTTTACCAGAAGTAATTAATACGGAAGACCACGAGGGTTCACCAGTTTTTGATTCGCGGCGCAGGACTATGTATTTTACCCGCTGTATGGAGGTTAAACGGCAGCAATTAGGATGCTCGATATTCACAACGAGAAAAGCTGGTTTATCCTGGCAGGAGCCACAGATTGTAGTAGTTACAGCTGATTCATCTCGCAGTGTGGGACATCCATCGTTATCAAAAGATGATAAAATTTTATTTTTTGCGGGGGATTTAAAGGGTAGTACAAAAGAGAGTAAAGATTTGTGGCTTGTGCGAGTTGACAAGAGAAAGCGGGGTTGGGGTGAACCCATTAACCTGGGGCCTATGGTGAATACTCCCGGTGATGAACTTTTCCCTTTTGTTCATGATGATGGGTACTTGTACTTTGCTTCCAACGGGCTTCCGGGTATGGGAGGTTTTGACCTTTATCGAGTGAAACTTGGAGAGGACGGTATACCCACTGGGGTTCCTGAAAATTTGAAGGCCCCGATTAATAGTGCTGCGGATGATTTTAATATTGTTTTGCGTCCCGGTGGTCTAGAAGATGGCTATTTTGTTTCTAACCGCTCCGGTGGAGTTGGTGGCGACGATATCTGGACCTTATACAAGATTCCGTTAAAATATCGTATCGCGGGAAACCTAACTAGCAGCAAAGACAATTCTCCAATTGGAGGTGCTTCTGTCAAAGTTTCAGGAAATGATGGATTCTCTAAAGTGGTTAAAACATTGAAAGATGGTTCTTTCTTTGTTGAATCAGATGATCTTAATCGTGATGTGCAATATTCTTTTTCTTTTGATAAAAAGAAGTTTTTATTCAACACAGCAGGGGTAAATACTTCAGGCTTGAACTTTGAAAGTTTTGATTTTATCGAAGCAGATAACGTATACATGCACACCTCGGAAGTGAACGGAAAAATGGACCCAATAGAAATTCCTATTGTTCTTCCTGATGTTTATTTTGCTTTGGCTAAGTGGGACTTGAATCAAAGTGCCACAAATGCATTAGACACAGTTTTTAAAACTTTAGAGAGAAATCCGAATATAGTTATCGAGTTGCGATCTCATACTGACTATAGTGACATTGATGATAAAAATATGATTCTCTCGCAAAGAAGGGCCGATACATCGGTAAAATATTTAATTTCATTAGGTGTGGCCCCAGAACGCTTAGTTCCAGTTGGTATGGGTGAGTCGACTCCTTTTGAAATGCCTAAATCATATAAAGGCCTTGGTTCAGATATTTTTCCAGTAGGTACAAGGTTAACGGAGCAAAATATTAAAAAGATGTCTTCTTCAAAGCAAGAGATTGCAAATCAAATCAACCGGCGTACAGATTTTCGCGTGATAAGAGATGACTATGTTCCGCCTGTAGATCCAGATGTGGCTATAGATAAAGATCCAGCTAAGACAAAGGAAAAAGTATTAATAGGTAAATTATATACTGTTGGAGAAAGACCCTCATTTACAACTATTTGCCGTGCCAATGACATTACTTTGACTAATTTAAAACGACTTAATGGAGGCCTTAGGGGTATTCGTCCTTTTTCTGGAATGATTTTAAAAGTGACTGTAAAGGGCGATTATAAGGAGTTTGACGCATCTCACCGACAGGTTAAGTCGGGAGATTCTTTCAGGAGCATTGCCAAAGAGCTAGGCATTAAGGTGCGGGACTTACAGTCTTTGAATCCTGAATACGAAAAAGATATTCCAGCCGGAACTTATATCCGTATTCGATAGTTGCCTTCATTATCTTTGCTAAATGGAGCAAAAGGATCGTTATGCAATTAGGGGAGTTTCATCAGGTAAAGAAGATGTCCATAAGGCGATAGAAAAGCTAGAAAAGGGATTGTTTCCTAAGTCTTTTTGTAAAATTGTTCCAGATTACTTAACTGGGTCTCCAGATCATTGTATAGTGATGCATGCTGATGGCGCAGGCACGAAGTCCTCATTGGCATATATGTATTGGAAAGAAACTGGCGATTTGTCCGTTTGGAAAGGTGTTGCTCAAGATGCTGTCATAATGAATGTAGATGATCTTTTGTGCGTCGGAGCAACAGGTCCAATTTTATTATCCAGTACGATAGGTAGAAATAAAAATTTGATACCTGGAGAGGTTATTTCGGAAATCATCCACGGAACAGAGTCTGTATTATCTGATTTAAGAGATAATGGTTTAGATATTAAATCTACAGGCGGTGAAACTGCAGATGTTGGCGATTTGGTGCGAACTATTATTATTGATTCAACAGTCGTATCGAGAATGCGAAGAGATATGGTGATTGATAACTCTAATATATCTCCTGGTCAAGTTATTGTGGGGCTATCTTCATCTGGTCAATCTTCGTATGAAAAAGAATTCAATGGAGGTATGGGTTCAAATGGTTTGACATCAGCCAGGCATGATATATTTCATAAGCTGCTATCTCAGAAGTATCCGGAAAGCTTTAATCCAGAAATAGATGATTCATTAATTTATTCAGGTTCTAAATCTTTAACAGATCAAGTTAAAGGGGTACCATTAGATGCTGGTAAACTTGTATTATCTCCAACTAGAACCTATGCTCCGGTAATTGTGGATATTTTAACTGAAATCAGAAATGAAATTAGCGGAATGGTTCATTGCAGTGGTGGAGCCCAAACTAAAGTTTTACATTTTTTAACTCAAGGTAAAGTAGTTAAAGATAATTTGTTTGATATTCCAGAATTGTTCAAATTGATTCAAACAGAATCGAGCACTCCATGGAGAGAGATGTACAAAGTTTTTAATATGGGGCATCGTATGGAAATATATATGAATCCTTCTGCTGCAGAAAAAGCTATTTCGATTTCAAAGAAGTATAATATTGATGCAAAAATTATTGGGAGAGTCGAACCTCAGGAAAAACCTCAAGTTCATTTAAAGGCTCCTGATGGATGGCATATATATGATATTAAATGAACTTAACCGATAAACTTCAGGCAATATGGATTCGTCATCAAGAGGTTAATGATCTTTTGATGCAACCAGAATTGGCAAGTGATCATGATCGATTTGTTAGACTGCACAGAGAGTTTAAAGAGTTAGATTTAGTTGTTGAAGCTCGAAATAAATATTTGATTTTAACTGGTAGGAAATATGAGGCTAAAGAGATAATATCGAAAGAAAAAGACTCTGAGATGCGAGAAATGGCATCTTCAGAACTCGAAGAAATTCAGCCTTTGTTAGATGAATTAGAGTCTGATATTCAGCAACTGTTAATCCCCAAAGACCCTGAAGATTCAAAAGATGCTGTTTTAGAGGTTCGAGCTGGAACTGGGGGGGATGAAGCTGGATTATTTGTTGGTGATTTGATCAGAATGTACTTACGGTTCATAGAGAATGAAGGTTGGACGGCTGAATGGTTATCTGCGACAGAAGGCTCTGCTGGTGGATATAAGGAGGTTAGTATTCAGGTAAGAGGTAAAGCTGTTTATGGAGTTTTAAAATATGAGTCCGGTGTTCATCGTGTTCAGCGCGTTCCATCTACGGAATCACAGGGACGCGTTCATACTTCTGCAGCTACAGTTGCAGTTTTACCTGAAGCTGATGAACTTGAAGTCGAAATTAATGATGTTGATATCAGAAAGGATACGTTTCGATCTAGCGGAGCTGGCGGGCAACATGTCAATAAAACAGAATCTGGTGTTAGATTAACCCATTTTCCCACTGGAATAGTTGTAGAGTGTCAAGATGGAAGATCTCAGCACCAGAACTATGATCGGGCTCTTACTGTTCTTCGCGCTAGGATATGGGATAAAGCCCGAATAGAGAGAGATAAAGAGGTTGCTGAAAAGAGAAAAACAATAGTTAGTACAGGAGATAGGTCGGCGAAAATCAGAACTTATAATTTCCCTCAAGGTAGATTGACAGATCATCGCATTGGGCTTACTTTATATTCTTTAACTGAAGTTCTCAATGGTCAAATAAAAAAGATATTAGATGAGTTACGATTAGCTGAAAATGCTCAACGCATGAAAGATGGAACTGGAGAATGACAAGATTAGAGCTAATAAAAAATATTGAATTTAAGAAGTCAGTTCTATGCGTTGGCTTAGATCCTGATTTGAGTAAAATGCCGAAATTATTTAATGGTGATTCAAAGGGAGTTGTAGAATTTTGCAAAGGTATTATTGATGCTACAGCTGATCATGCTGTTGCTTTTAAGCCGAATTTGGCGTTTTTTGAATCGATGGGACATGAAGGATGGGAAGCTTTAGCTGAAGTTGCTAATTACTTGAAAAAATTCCCTCACCACTTTAGCATTGCAGATGCAAAGCGCGGAGATATTGGAAACACATCGAAGATGTATGCTGAGGGAATCTTAAATAAGATGGGGTTTGACTCCATAACAGTTGCTCCCTATATGGGGAAAGATAGTCTTGAACCATTTGCTATTCCTGGAAAATGGGCCATCGCATTGGGCTTGACCAGTAACTCAGGCGCACAAGATTTTCAAATGAAAAGAATGCAAGATGATCGTTATTTTTATGAGCATGTTATTGATTCATATAGGGAATGGACATCCCCAGAGCAATGGATGGTTGTTGTTGGAGCTACTCGCTCAGAGAGCATTAAGAAAATAAGGGAACAGCTTCCAAATCATTTTTTTCTAGTTCCAGGAGTAGGTCATCAAGGAGGTGATCTTCAAAATGTATTAAAGTCTGGTTCTTTTAGTTCCGGTCAAGGGATGGGTGTTTTAATAAACGCGTCACGAAGTATTTGCTATGCAGGTAGAAATGAAAACTATGCTGAAGCGGCAAATAAAGAGGCTATGCGTCTGCATGAAGAAATGAAAAATTATTGGCCTAGATAAATATGGTACGGACGAAAATATTAATAACCGGAGCCAATGGCTTGTTGGGTCAATCTCTTATTCATGTCAATAATGGTCGATTTGATATCTGCGCAACTGCTAAGAGGGAGTCTATTTTTGATTCAAATAGAATTCTATTTAAAGCCATGGATATTTTAAATTCTGATGAAATAGAAATTATATTTTCGGATTTTAAACCTGATGTCGTGATTCATGGAGCTGCATTTACCAATGTGGATAAGTGTGAAGCTAACCCTAGTGATTGTAATAGAATTAATGTGGATGGAACGCAAAACGTTATCGAGGCATGTGAAAAATATTCATCTCATCTAATCTTTATTTCAACAGATTTTATTTTTGACGGAAAAACAGGTTCATACTCTGAAACTGCCATAGAGAATCCTCTAAATGTTTATGGTAAATCTAAATTAGAAGCTGAAAAATTAATACAATCTTCAAATTGTAAATGGTCTATTGCAAGGACATCTCTAGTTATGGGCTATTTCCCTAATTTAATGAATAGCAATATTATTTTGTGGGCTCGCAAAAAATTAGCCAAAGGAGATAAGATTAACGTTGTAGATGATCAAATAAGAACTCCTACTTGGTCTATGGACCTTGCAGAAGGGTGTTTATTAATTGCGAAAAATAAATCTTTTGGTATTTATAATATCTCAGGCTCAGATAAATTTTCTATTATTGAATTGGTTCGGCATGTGGCAATTCATGGTGATTTCAATTTATCACTGATCGATAGAGTTGATAGTCAAACGTTAGGGCAATTGGCAATGCGTCCTTTGATCTCAGACCTAGATATTTCGAAAGCAAAAAAAGATTTAGGCTTTAAACCTCATAGTTTTAGAGAGGTCTTAGATGCGATTCCTTATATTTGATCTTCTAATTAAGAAATAGAACATATGAAAAAATTATTTTCATTTTTATTTTTTTCTGTTCCTTTTCTGTCTTATTCCCAGGAGAAAGGTCTAGATAAACGAATTGATGAGGCTTTTGCTCCAATATCAAATTTCTTTTCGGAAATTGTGTTTTTTGAAATAGCAGGCTACCCTTTTGTTATTTTATTGCTGGTAGGAAGTGCAGCATTTTTTACGGTATATTTTGGTTTTCCAAATGTTAGACATTTTTGGACAGCTATAAATGTAGTAAGGGGTAAGTATGATGATTTAGATCGAGATGAAACTGGAAATAAAGAGGGTGAGGTTTCTCACTTTCAAGCGCTAGCAACAGCGGTGTCAGGAACTGTAGGCAATGGTAATATAGCTGGGGTGGCTCTAGCTATTGCTTTAGGGGGTCCTGGAGCAACTTTTTGGATGATAGTCTGTGGCTTGCTGGGGATGTCCACAAAATTTGTTGAATGTACTTTAGGTGTTCAATATAGAGATGTTGGGGAAGATGGGACTATTTATGGTGGTCCAATGTATTATTTAAGCAAAGGATTAAAAAGCAGAGGATGGGTAAAACTTGGAAAAGTATCAGCAGTTTTATTTGCGATATTTTGTATTGGAGGCTCTTTTGGTGGAGGTAATGCTGCCCAATCTAATCAAGCAACTATTGTTTTAAAAGATTTACTTGGACTTGAGACGACTTTTGCCGGCGCTGTCATTGGTCTAATATTGGCAGCTTTTGTTGGAGTAATTATTATTGGAGGAATTAAAAGAATAGCTTCAGTTACCGAGAAGATTGTACCTCTTATGGCTGCACTTTATATTCTTGCGTGTCTGTATATTTTAACTATTAATTATAGTTATATCGATGATGCGATTGCCTTGATTTTAAAAGAAGCATTTAATCCCACTGCTATTGGTGTTGGAGGAATTATTGGTGTGTTGATGGTAGGCTTCAAAAGGGCAGCGTTTTCTAACGAAGCTGGCGCAGGTTCTGCATCAATTGCCCACTCTGCTGTCAAGACAAAGTATTCAGCATCTGAGGGACTCGTGGCATTATTGGAGCCATTTATTGATACCGTTGTTATTTGTACAATGACAGCTTTAGTAATAATTATTTTTAATTCAAATGGCGCATTCTTATATGGTGGAGACGGACTTGGGGGAGTTTTAATTGATGGAGAGACTTATGAAGGTGCAGGTATAACATCCAAAGCTTTTGCGGAATATATTCCTTACTCATCTGAGTTTTTAACGATTGCAGTTGTATTATTTGCTGTTTCAACTATGATCTCATGGTCTTATTATGGGCTTCAATCTTGGAAATATCTTTTTGGAAGAGGGAAGTTAGCCGATATGACTTACAAAGTTTTGTTTTTGATTTTTGTTATTATTGGTGCAGCAGCAAGTATGAATTCAATTTGGGCTTTTTCTGATGCTATGATTTTTGCTATGGTTTTCCCGAATATGGTTGGATTATACCTCTTGTTTCCAATTGTTAAAGAGGAGCTAATAAAATACCTAGAAGCAATAAAGTCAAAGTGAGTACCTTCTTTTCATGATTAAAATTAAATTTTAATTATTTATGGATTCCATTAATTAATAATGCTTTACATTTGCCAACCAATTGAAAGGAGGTAGTGTCTTATGTTAGTAATACAAATTAAAGAAGGAGAAGGAATCGATCGCGCATTGAAAAGATTCAAGCGTAAATTTGATAGAACGCAAACTATGCGTCAACTTCGTAAGCGTCAAGCATTTACTAAGCCATCCGTAAGTCGCAGGGCTGAATTTATAAAGGCGAACTATGTTCAAGGCCTTAAAATGAAAGAGGCAGAATAGTTTCAAGAAAATATTTAAAATTGCCCCAAGAAGCTTTACCTTCTTGGGGCTTTTTTGTTACCAATGATTTTAAAATATCAAGAATACCTTCTTTTTGAGCGTCGCTTATCAAAGGCTACGGTTATTGCCTATATTAAGGATATTAATCAGTATCTATTGTTTCTAGAATTTCAAATAGGCTTAAATAATCCGGTAAAAGCAAATAGGACTCACGTTAGATCATGGATTGCTTCCCTAGTAGGTTTGGGTTTAGATCATCGTTCGGTTAATAGAAAGCTAAGTGCTCTCAAAGGCTTTTATAAATTTTTAGCTGAAGTCGAAGAATTGGATAAAAATCCTACTCAAAGTATTCCATCTTTAAAAGAAAAAAAAAGGCTTGTACGGGCTCTAACTCAAGATGAAATGAATTCGTTATTAAATGAGAATTTATTTCTTGACAACCGCTATGGCAGGCGTGATAGATTTATTTTATTCACCCTGTATGCTTTTGGATTACGGAGATCTGAACTCTTAGGTCTTCAAACCATTTCTATTGATGTAAATGCGCGGAGGATAAGAGTTCTGGGTAAGCGAAACAAAGAAAGAGAATTACCATGTATTCCCGAATGGATAGAATTATATAAAATTCATTGTCATGATTGGCCTGAACTTGAATCAAAAAAAAGCTTGTTTTTTGATGAAAACGGAAACTCTTTAAATCCTAGACGCCTTTATTCCATAGTTCATTCGTACATCAAGAAAGTTAGTAATATCGATTCAAAAAGCCCACACATTTTGCGTCACACTTTTGCGACACACTTGCTTGATATGGGCGCGGATTTGTCTTCAATTCGTGAATTATTAGGTCATGCGAATTTATCAACTACTCAGATTTATACTCATGCATCGATGGAGCATCTAAAAAGTGTATATTTAAAATCGCACCCAAGAAGCTAACGTCACAAGTAATTAAAATTGAGAAGTAATTTAAAGGAGAATTAAAAAATATGAATATATCAATCAGCGCTATCCATTTCAGAGCAAGTTCGAGTCTTATTTCCTTTGTCCAAAATCGAATAAATACACTAAAAAAGTTTAACTCGCGCATAGAATCTGCTAGAATTCACCTAAGATTAGAGAAAGATCGCAGAAAAAAAAACAAGGTGGCGGAGATTTGTGTCCATTTACCGGGGAGAGATCTTATTGTTAAGAAACGCTCCGAAACCTTTGAAAAATCATTGTCTTCGGCTCAATTAAGCATAGGTCGACTCTTGTCCCGAAGTAATCGAAAACCAAAGACTTTGAAAAAGCAATAAAAGACGCTTGCGGAGACCCTTTTATTTTCTACATTTGCAGTCCGTTTGAAAATTCGGGGAAGCTGTTGTGCAGCAACGTTCTTTATTTAACGCTCTTCAAAGAGGTATCCAGCTCTTTTAAAATGCCTCCATAGCTCAGTTGGTAGAGCCACTGATTTGTAATCAGTAGGTCGGCGGTTCAAGTCCGTCTGGAGGCTCATTCATTTTTTTGAAGTGCGTTAATGCTTTTTTTGGCAAAAAATAAATAATTGGGAGTGTCGCATAGTGGCTATTGCAGCAGACTGTAAATCTGTCACCTTACGGTATCGATGGTTCGAGTCCATCCACTCCCACAGCGTTTATATTTTTAAGCGGAAGTAGCTCAGTTGGTAGAGCATCAGCCTTCCAAGCTGAGGGTCGCGAGTTCGAATCTCGTCTTCCGCTCAAGACACATCAGCCGATGTAGCTCAGGGGTAGAGCGTTTCCTTGGTAAGGAAGAGGTCACGGGTTCAATTCCCGTCATTGGCTCGAAAACAGTTTCTTTTTTTTCTTTTGGTTCAATTTCAATTAATAAAATAAATATCATGGCTAAGGAGAATTTCGTGCGGAACAAGCCGCACCTTAATATTGGTACCATCGGTCACGTTGATCATGGTAAAACAACTTTAACTGCTGCTATAACTACGGTTCTAGCAAATGCAGGCCTATCTGCTCTGCGCAGTTTCGATTCAATCGATTCAGCGCCCGAGGAGAAGGAACGTGGAATAACTATCAACACTGCACACGTTGAGTATGAGACGGCCAATCGCCACTATGCTCACGTCGACTGTCCAGGGCACGCTGACTATGTAAAAAACATGGTAACAGGAGCCGCTCAAATGGATGGAGCAATATTGGTTGTTGCTTCGACCGATGGGCCCATGCCTCAAACAAGAGAGCACATTCTTTTAGCGCGTCAAGTTGGAGTGCCAAGAGTTGTTGTTTTCATGAATAAGGTTGACATGGTTGATGACGAAGAACTTCTTGAATTAGTCGAGATGGAAATCCGTGATTTATTGTCTTTCTACAAATACGATGGAGATAACACTCCAGTGATTCAAGGTTCTGCTTTAGGTGGTTTGAACGGAGAAGAATCTTGGGTTGGGAAAATTATGGAATTAATGGAAGCATGTGATTCTTACATCGAAGAACCAACTCGCGAAATAGATAAAGACTTTTTGATGCCAGTTGAAGATGTATTTACCATAACTGGTCGTGGTACTGTCGCGACGGGTCGAATTGAAACTGGAGTTGGTCTAACAGGTGATGTTGTTGATATTATTGGATATGGAGATGAGAAACTTTCATCTACTATCACTGGGGTAGAGATGTTTCGTAAAATTCTAGACCGCGGTGAAGCAGGTGATAATGTTGGTTTGTTATTGCGTGGTATTGAGAAATCAGATATTCGGCGTGGTATGGTTATATGTAAGCCTGGATCTCAAAAACCAGCTAGTAAGTTCAAGGCTGAAGTCTATATTTTGAAGAAAGAAGAGGGTGGCCGTCACACTCCTTTCCACAATAAGTATCGTCCGCAGTTCTACTTACGCACTACTGACGTTACAGGTGAAATCATGCTTGGCGATGGTGTTGAGATGGTAATGCCAGGTGATAATTTAACAATTGAGGTAAATCTAATTGCCCCAGTTGCTGTAAGTAAGGGTCTTCGTTTCGCAATTCGAGAAGGAGGTCGTACTGTCGGTGCTGGTCAGGTAACTGAAATATTAGGGTAATATTCAAACACCGGAAATGGATATAAAATTCAGGTTTTTCTTGGATTTTATATCCACCATACGGGTGTAGTTCAAGGGTAGAATAGTGGTCTCCAAAACCATTGATGGGAGTTCGAATCTCTCCACCCGTGCTAAAAATGTTTAATAAAAAAAACTGATGGAAACTATAAGCAAATACATCAAAGAATCATATGTTGAGTTTGTGCAGCGTGCAACTTGGCCTTCCTGGATGAGTCTTCAGAGAAGCACGATTGTTGTAATTGTTGGTTCTTTAGTTTTTGCTTTGGCTATTTTTGTCATGGATAAAGTAATTACCCAAGTCTTGGATTTCATATATACTCTTTTTGCTTAAATCATGGGTACAGAGACTAAAGAAATGAAATGGTATGCTCTTAGAGCAATTAGTGGAAAGGAGACGAAAACCAAACATTACATTGAAACAGAGATGGCGAGAACTGGAATGACGGATTTATTGGGTCAAGTTTTAATACCTACTGAAAAAGTATACCAGATACGAAATGGTAAAAAAGTTCTTAAGGAAAGAAATTTCTTCCCAGGATATATAATGATAGAAGCAAACCTGACAGGCGAATTTGCTCACACTTTGAAAAATGTAACTAATGTTATTGGCTTTTTAAGTGAGACTAAAGGAGGAAAACCAACCCCTTTACGTTCAGCTGAAGTAAATCGAATGCTAGGTAAAGTTGATGAATTAGCAGAGTCTGCTGAGCATGTGACTATTCCTTTTGTCATTGGTGAGTCAGTAAAAGTTATCGATGGACCCTTTAGAGATTTCATTGGTTCAATCGAGAAAATCATGGAAGATAAACGTAAGTTGGAAGTCATGGTTAAAATATTTGGACGTCGGACACCTCTCGAATTGAGTTTTATGCAAGTAGAAAAAGAAAATTAATAAAAAATGGCAAAAGAAATTAGTGGATTGTTGAAACTTCAAGTTCGTGGTGGCGCAGCTAACCCATCACCACCGGTAGGACCGGCTTTAGGTTCTAAGGGTGTTAATATAATGGAGTTTTGCAAACAATTTAATGCTAGAACACAGGAAAAAGCTGGAAAATTACTTCCCGTAGTAATAACTGTTTATTCTGATAAATCTTTTGATTTTATCGTTAAGCAACCTCCCGTGGCTGTCCAATTGTTAGAGGCAGCAAAACTTAAAAGTGGTTCCGGTGTGCCAAATTTAGAAAAAGTTGGTAAAGTTTCTTGGGCTCAAGTCCAGACGATTGCTGAAGACAAAATGACTGATCTCAACTGTTTTACTACAGCATCTGCTATGGAAATGGTTGCTGGAACTGCTCGAAGTATGGGTTTAACAGTAAGTGGCTCTAAACCAAGTTTTAATTAATCCGATTATGGCAAAACTGAGTAAAAATCGCAAAGCTGCAGAGGAGAAACTCTCTCCTGGTAAGTTATATACCTTAACGGATGCTTCAGCTCTAGTCAAGGAGGTGAGTACGAGTAAATTTGACGGCTCTGTTGACCTAGCTATAAGATTGGGAGTTGATCCGAGAAAAGCGAATCAAATGGTTCGAGGAGTTGTTAGTTTACCAAATGGTAGTGGAAAAACAATTCGCGTTTTAGCCTTAGTTACCCCAGATAAAGAGACAGAAGCAAAAGAAGCTGGTGCTGACTTTGTTGGAATGGATGAATATTTGGCTAAAATTAAATCTGGTTGGACAGATGTGGATGTAATTATTACCGTTCCAGCAGCTATGGGTAAGCTTGGCCCCTTGGGAAGAGTATTAGGACCCCGGGGCCTAATGCCTAATCCGAAATCAGGTACTGTCACTATGGATATAGGCAAAGCGGTGCGCGAAGTGAAGGCAGGTAAGATTGATTTTAAAGTTGATCGTTATGGAATTATTCATGCCGGGGTTGGGAAAGTTTCATTTACGGCCGACCAAATTCATGAAAATGCTAATGAGGTTATTTCGTCAATAGTGAAAATGAAACCAACTTCTGCAAAAGGAACATACATACGCAGTGTTACATTGAGCCCAACTATGGGTCCCGGTATTGCTGTTGAAGTTAAAAACGCATAAATAGAGAGTCCTTATGACACGTGAAGAAAAAAACACACTGATAGAAAGTCTAACATCGATCTTAGAATCGTCTCCGACGGTTTATATTACCGATATTGAAGGGTTAGATTCGAAAAACTCAAGTGATTTACGTCGTGCTTGCCACAAAGCAGATGTAAAAATGACAGTTGTAAAAAATGCACTTTTAAATAAGGCGATGGAACGATCCACAAAGGAATTCGGCGAGCTCGCATCAGTTTTAAAGGGTAATTCGAGTATCATGATTGCTGAAGCAGGAAACCTTCCGGCAAAATTGATAAAAGAATTTAGAAAGAAAAGTGAGAAACCTCTTTTGAAAGGGGCTTATGTGGAGGAGTCAATATATATTGGCGACGAGCAGCTCGAAATGTTAACTAGCTTGAAATCTAAGAATGAACTCATTGGGGACGTTATCCTGCTCTTGCAGAGCCCAATTAATAATGTGATTTCTGGAATTCAAGCCGGCGGTGGTCAAACTATATCCGGATTGATCAAGGCGCTTGAAGAGCGCAACTCTTAATTCAGCTTCAATATTTTAATAGTTTATATAAATTAATTTCAAAATCAACCAAAATGGCTGACATAAAAAACCTCGGAGACTCTTTAGTCAATTTGACAGTTAAAGAAGTTAAAGAACTTGCTGACTACCTCAAGGAGGAGTACAGTATCGAACCGGCTGCTGCTGCTGTTGCAGTTGCTGCAGGACCAGCTACTAGCGGAGAAGCCGCTGCTGAAGAAAAATCATCTTTTGATGTTATCTTGAAGAGTTCAGGCCCTTCTAAGTTAGCTGTAGTTAAGGCGGTTAAAGAATTAACAGGCCTTGGTCTTAAAGATGCCAAAGACGCAGTAGATGCGGCTCCAGCACCCATTAAGGAAGGCGTAAGCAAGGATGAAGCTGATGCTCTCAAGAAGCAACTTGAGGAAGCTGGAGCTGAAGTTGAGCTTAAATAATTAGAACATTAGCATTCGGGTTTAGGCTCTTAAAACGCAAGTTTTAAGTCCTAAACTTTTTCTTATTTCATTAATATTCATCAATAGTCGAGTTTTATGGCGCACGTTCAACCGCGAATTAACTTCACCTCCACCTTCGCTCAGGCAGATACTCCTGATTTTCTTGATATTCAGATCAAGTCATTTAGGGACTTCTTTCAAATCGATACCAAACCTGAAAACCGTTCTGATGAGGGCCTTTTTAAAACGTTTAACGAGAATTTCCCAATATCAGATTCGCGAAATCAGTTTGTTTTGGAATTTATCGATTATTTCGTTGATCCTCCAAGGTATCGTGAAATGGAATGTATCGAGCGTGGATTGACCTTTAGTGTTCCTTTAAAAGCTCGATTAAAATTATATTGTACGGATCCGGAGCATGAGGATTTTGAAACAATCGTTCAAGATGTTTATCTGGGTACAATTCCATATATGAGTCCCCGCGGTACTTTTATTGTGAATGGAGCGGAGCGTGTTATCGTCTCACAACTTCACAGGTCACCTGGTGTTTTCTTTGGTCAAAGTTTCCACGCTAATGGCACAAAGTTATATTCTGCAAGGGTGATTCCATTTAAAGGTAGTTGGATAGAATTCGCTACAGATATAAACAATGTTATGTACGCATACATTGATCGAAAAAAGAAATTACCAGTAACAACTTTATTCCGTGCAATTGGTTATGAGCGGGATAAGGATATTCTTGAGATATTTGATCTTGCGGAGGAGATCAAAGTTTCCAAGGCTGGCTTAAAGCGCACAGTGGGTAGGAAATTAGCTGCTCGAGTTTTAAAAACTTGGATCGAAGATTTTGTTGATGAGGACACAGGTGAAGTTGTATCAATTGAAAGAAATGAGGTAATTCTTGATCGGGATACAATACTCGAGAAAGATCACGTTGCAATGATTCTCGAAGCAGAAGTGCTGACTATTTTATTGCATAAAAAAGACGTTATTGAGGGTGAATTCTCAATAATTTATAATACACTCCAAAAGGACCCTACAAATTCTGAAATCGAGGCAGTAGAGCATATTTACCGACAGTTGCGTAATGCCGAACCACCCGATGAAGAAACGGCACGTGGAATCATTGATAAATTATTTTTCTCTGAACAACGATATAGCCTAGGAGAGGTTGGACGCTATCGATTGAATAATAAATTAAATTTGGACATTGAAAAAGACCAACAAGTATTAAGTAAGCAAGATATAATTTCAATCATAAAATACTTGATTGAATTGATTAACTCCAAAGCTGAAATTGATGATATTGATCACCTCTCAAATAGAAGAGTTCGTACCGTTGGTGAGCAAATGGCAAATCAATTTGGAGTGGGTCTTGCCAGAATGGCGAGAACTATCCGAGAAAGGATGAACGTAAGAGATAATGAGGTATTTACTCCGGTTGACTTAATCAATGCGAAAACATTGAGCTCAGTGATTAATTCATTTTTTGGGACCAATCAGTTGAGTCAATTTATGGATCAAACCAATCCACTAGCAGAGATTACACACAAACGTCGTCTTTCTGCTCTAGGGCCTGGAGGTCTGAGTCGGGAGAGAGCTGGATTTGAGGTTCGTGATGTCCATTATACCCATTACGGTCGTTTATGCCCCATCGAAACACCTGAAGGTCCCAATATTGGCTTGATTTCCTCTCTGTGTGTCTACGCTAAAGTAAATAGTATGGGATTCATAGAGACTCCGTACCGAGCCGTTGACGATGAAGGAAGAGTTCAGCTAGATACCGAACCAGTTTATTTTGCTGCAGATGCGGAAGAGAGTAAAGTTATTGCTCAAGCAAATGCTCCGTTGAATTCGGATGGAACATTTGTCAACGATAAGGTAAAAGCGAGAGATGAAGGTGATTTTCCTGTTGTTGATCCGAAAAAGGTTGACCTAATGGATGTTGCTCCTAATCAGATTGCATCAATTTCAGCCTCTTTGATTCCATTTTTGGAGCATGATGATGCTAATCGTGCTCTAATGGGATCAAATATGATGCGGCAAGCGGTACCTCTTTTGAGGCCAGAATCTCCAATTGTGGGGACTGGATTAGAGCTTCAAGTTGCACACGATTCTCGCGTTTTAATTAATGCTGAGGGTCCGGGGGTAGTAAGGTACGTGGATGCCAAAGAAATTCAGATTGATTACGATCGCACGGATGATGAAGAGCTAGTAAGTTTTGACTCTGCAACAAAGTCCTATCCCCTGACTAAATTTTTAAAAACAAATCAGAGTACAACAATTAATCTTAAACCAATTGTTAAAAGCGGTGAAAGAGTTGATCGTGGCCAAGTTTTGTGCGAAGGTTACGCTACCCAAGGTGGAGAATTAGCTTTAGGGCGAAATCTACTGGTGTCATTTATGCCATGGAAAGGTTACAATTTTGAAGATGCTATTGTAATTAATGAACGAGTAGTAAGAGAAGATATATTCACTTCTATTCATATGGATGAGTATACTTTGGATGTTAGAGATACAAAATTGGGAATGGAAGAGCTAACTTCTGATATACCTAATGTGAGTGAAGAGGCAACTAAAGATCTTGATGAAAATGGTATAATTAGAGTTGGAGCTGAGGTTAATCCTGGAGATATTTTAATTGGAAAAATAACCCCAAAAGGTGAAAGCGATCCTTCTCCAGAAGAGAAACTTTTGCGTGCAATATTTGGAGATAAGGCAGGTGATGTGAGAGATGCTTCTTTGAAGGCATCACCATCATTGCACGGTGTTGTAATTGATAAGAAGCTTTTTAGTCGAAGCGTTAAGGACAAGCGTCAGCGAATTCGCGACAAAGAAGAGCTTCAATCTTTAGAAACTCAATTTAATGCTCAGCTTGATGATCTGCGGGTGGTTTTAATTGAAAAACTTGCTAAACTGGTATCGGGAAAAACCTGTCAGGGTGTTACCAATGACCTTAACGAAGAAATTGTTCCAAAAGGTACTAAATTCACTTTGAAGATCTTAAATGGAATAGATGACTACACTCATCTAACCGGTGGAACTTGGACTACAGATGATTCAAGAAACAAATCAATAGACAACCTTCTTCATAATTATAAGATCAAGGAGAGTGATATGGGTGGTGTTTACCGTCGCCAGAAATTCACTATTTCTGTAGGAGATGAATTACCAGCTGGTATTGTGAAAATGGCAAAAGTTATCATTGCGAAAAAGCGTAAGCTTAAGGTTGGGGATAAAATGGCTGGACGTCACGGTAATAAGGGTATTGTAGCGAAAATTGTTCGTGAAGAAGATATGCCTTTCCTTGCAGATGGAACTCCAGTTGATATTGTTTTAAATCCATTGGGCGTTCCTTCTCGTATGAACATTGGCCAGATATATGAAACGGTTCTAGGCTGGGCTGGGCTAAAAACAGGAGAGAAATTTGCAACTCCAATTTTTGACGGAGCTACTTTAGATGAAATTACAGGTTATACTGAACAAGCTGGAATTCCAACGTTTGGTCATACACAACTATTTGATGGGGGTACAGGAGTAGCTTTTGATCAAAAAGCTACTGTGGGTGTAATTTACATGTTGAAGCTTGGCCATATGGTTGATGATAAAATGCATGCACGTTCAATAGGGCCATATTCCTTAATTACGCAGCAGCCGTTAGGTGGTAAAGCGCAGTTTGGAGGCCAAAGATTTGGTGAAATGGAAGTTTGGGCTTTAGAAGCATTTGGGGCATCAAATATTTTGAGAGAAATTCTTACAGTGAAGTCTGATGATGTTATCGGGCGCGCCAAAACATATGAGTCTATAGTGAAAGGCGATCGTATGCCAGAACCAGGAATTCCTGAGTCTTTCAACGTATTACTTCACGAATTACAAGGACTTGGACTTAAAGTCAACCTAGACTAATTGAAATTATTGAAAATTACATACTGATAGTAGAGCTATGAGAAAATCAGAAACAAATACAACCGGCAGCTTTCAATCGATAACGATTGGATTAGCATCACCAGAGTTCCTTCTGGAACGTTCAAGTGGGGAAGTTTTAAAGCCAGAAACTATTAATTACAGAACACATAAACCCGAACGTGATGGTTTGTTTTGTGAGCGTATTTTTGGGCCTGTAAAGGATTTTGAATGTGCTTGTGGAAAGTATAAGCGCATTCGATACAAGGGTATTGTTTGCGATCGATGTGGTGTTGAGGTTACAGAGAAAAAAGTGCGTCGAGAACGCATAGGTCACATAAATCTTGTTGTACCCGTTGCTCATATTTGGTACTTCCGGTCATTACCGAACAAGATTGGTTACCTGCTTGGAATCCCAACAAAAAAATTGGATATGATAATATATTATGAAAGATATATTGTAATTCAAAATGGTTCAGCGGTGGATGATGAAGGTAATGAATTTACTCACATGCAATTCTTGACTGAAGAGGAGTATTTAGATGCCTTGGATCGACTCCCTGCGGAAAATATGTACTTAGATGATACCGATCCCACTAAGTTCATCGCTAAAATGGGAGCTGAAGCCTTATTGATGCTGATCCAAAGACTTGACTTAGATCAAATGTCATATGATCTCAGAGATAAAGCTGCCAAAGAGACATCTCAGCAGCGCAAACAAGAAGCACTGAAACGTCTTCAAGTCGTTGAGTCTATGCGTGATGCTAATTCTCGAATGGAAAATAAACCGGAATGGATGCTTATAAAAGTTGTACCAATCATACCTCCAGAATTGCGTCCCCTTGTACCTCTAGATGGTGGAAGATTTGCTACATCTGATCTTAATGATTTGTATCGTAGAGTGATAATTCGAAATAATCGATTGAAACGCTTGCTTGAAATCAAGGCTCCAGAGGTTATTCTGCGTAATGAGAAACGTATGCTTCAAGAGTCTGTGGATAGTTTATTTGATAATACTCGAAAAGCTAGTGCTGTCAAGACAGAGAGTAACCGTCCATTAAAATCACTTAGCGATAGTCTTAAAGGTAAGCAGGGTAGATTTAGACAGAATCTACTAGGAAAACGTGTTGATTATTCTGCTCGTTCTGTTATCGTTATTGGACCAGATTTAAAGTTACATGAATGTGGACTTCCAAAAGGAATGGCTGCTGAGTTGTACAAACCATTTATTGTCCGTAAGCTTATTGAAAGAGGTATTGTTAAGACCGTTAAGTCAGCAAAAAAAATTATAGATAATCGGGAAGCAGTCGTTTGGGATATTTTAGAGAATGTAATGAAGGGGCACCCAGTACTGCTGAATCGAGCTCCAACTCTTCATAGATTGGGAATCCAAGCGTTTCAACCGAAAATGATAGAGGGTAAAGCAATTCAATTGCACCCACTTACTTGTACTGCATTTAATGCAGATTTTGATGGTGATCAAATGGCGGTCCATTTACCATTAGGACCTGCTGCAATATTAGAAGCTCAGATATTAATGCTTGCCTCTCATAATATATTGAACCCAGCAAATGGTTCACCGATAACAGTTCCATCTCAGGATATGGTATTAGGATTGTATTATATGACTAAAGCAAAAAGAAATCTACCTGGAGATCCTGTCAAGGGAGAAGGGATGACTTTTTACTCAGCTGAAGAGGTGAATATTGCCTACAATGAAAAGCGTGTTGATTTAAATGCATATATCAAAGTCAGAACGTTGGTTGACGGAGAAGATGGTAACCTCATTTCCAGGGTAATTGAAACCAGCGTAGGTCGTGTTTTATTTAACCAAGTCGTTCCGGAAGGAGTTGGATTTATAAATGAGGTTTTAACAAAGAAAGCTTTAAGAGATATTATTGCTGGAATTTTAACCAGAACAGATGTTCCAAGAACCGCTAAGTTTTTAGATGAAATGAAGAACCTAGGTTACTCAAATGCATTTTTTGGAGGCCTATCATTTTCATTAGGGGACATTATGGTTCCCGAGATAAAAGAATCTTTGATTAGTGGTGCTGATACTGAAGTAGAAGGTATACTGACTAACTACAATATGGGACTGATAACTAATAATGAGAGATATAATCAAGTTATTGATGTTTGGACAAATGCAAATGCTCGGTTAACTCAGTCAGCCATGTCTCAGTTAATAAATGATCGTCAAGGCTTTAACCCAATATATATGATGTTAGATTCTGGTGCTCGTGGTTCAAAAGAACAGATTCGCCAGTTATCCGGAATGCGTGGTTTGATGGCGAAACCTCAAAAATCCGGTTCTAGTGGCGGTGAAATTATTGAAAATCCTATCATATCTAACTTTAAAGAGGGGCTATCTATTCTAGAATATTTCATTTCAACTCACGGTGCTCGTAAAGGACTTGCTGATACTGCATTAAAAACGGCAGATGCTGGATACTTGACTCGTCGTCTTCACGATGTTGCTCAGGATGTCATCGTGAATGAAGATGACTGTGGGACTTTAAGGGGTCTCGAGATTCAGGCATTAAGAAAGAATGAAGAAATTGTAGAGTCTTTATCTGAAAGAATAGCTGGACGTGTTTCTCTTATGGATGTTATTGATCCTCTTACAGGTGAAACTTATGTTGAGTCAGGAGAAATGATTTCAGATATTACGGCTGCCAAAATAGATAAATCGCCAATTGAATCTGTTGAAGTACGCTCTCCCTTGACTTGTGAGAGTAAACGTGGGATTTGTGCTAAATGCTATGGTCGAAACTTGTCTACCGCAAAGTTTGTTCAAAAAGGAGAGGCTGTTGGTGTTTTAGCAGCGCAATCAATTGGAGAGCCTGGAACACAGCTGACATTGCGTACTTTTCACGTTGGTGGAACCGCTGGTAATGTCTCTGAAATAAGTAATCTAAGTGCAAAGTTTGACGGTACAGTTGAACTTGAAGAGGTTCGTACCGTTGTGGGTGAGAATAGTGACGGTAAAAAGGCTAATATAGTTATCGGTAGGACTGGAGAAATGAAGGTTGTTGATTCAAATACAGGCATTGCTGTCATGACTGGTAATATTCCTTATGGATCAAGCTTACTTGTGAAAAGTGGAGATAAAGTCAAGAAAGACGATGTCATATGCTCTTGGGACCCGTACAACGCAGTTATTATCTCAGAACATGCAGGAACCATTGCATATCAAGATATTGTTCAAGGCGTAACTTATAAAGTTGAAATTGACGAACAAACGGGTTTCCAAGACAAGGTTATTTCTGACAATCGAAACAAGAAATTAGTATCGATGTTAAAAGTCATGGATAAAAAAGGTAATGAAATAAAGCATTACACTTTACCTGTCGGTGCGCATCTTATGGTTGATGAATCAGAAGAAATAAAAGCAGGAAAAATATTAGTAAAAATCCCTCGACGTGGGGCAAAGGCTGGTGATATAACAGGTGGTCTTCCTCGTGTCACAGAATTATTTGAAGCAAGAAACCCATCCAATCCTTCTGTAGTTGCTGCAATTGATGGTACTGTTTCTTATGGAAAAATTAAGCGTGGAAATCGTGAAATTATCATTGAGAGTAAGACGGGTGAGCAAAGAAAGTATTTGATAAATTTATCAAAGCAGATATTGGTTCAAGAGAATGATTTTGTTCGTGCTGGATCTGCTTTGAGTGATGGAGCTATTACGCCTGCAGATATACTTGCTATACAGGGCCCTACTGCAGTTCAAGAGTATTTAGTAAATGAAATTCAAGAAGTTTATCGTTTGCAGGGAGTGAAAATCAACGATAAACATTTTGAAGTTATTGTGCGACAGATGATGCGTAAAGTGGAAATCGTCGATGGTGGAGATACATCTTTCCTTGAAGGTCATTTGGAGCATACAATTGATTTTATTACTGAAAACGATTCAATTTTTGATAGAAAAATTGTTGTTGATGCTGGAGAGAGCGATTCACTAAAAGCTGGAATGAAGATATCTTCCAGAAGACTTCGGGATGAAAATTCCTTGTTGAAGAGATCAGATAAAACTACAGTGGAGGCAAGAGATGCAGAGCCAGCGACTGCTAAGCTAATTTTACAAGGTATTACCCGGGCGTCTCTTCAGACAAAATCTTGGGTTTCCGCTGCATCTTTTCAGGAGACGACTAAAGTACTGAATGAAGCGGCAATTGCTGCTAAGCAAGACACTCTTGAGGGATTGAAAGAGAATGTGATTGTTGGTCATCGTATTCCTGCAGGTACAGGTCTGAAAAAGTACTATACCTCTGTAGTGGGAAGCAAAGATGAGTATGAAGAAATGATGTCAAGAAAGACAGTAGATGTTGATTTTGAGGAATAATATGTTGAGAGTATGAGTGATGATAAAGAAAACCAAGTTCAAATTGAACTAAATCCGGAAATGGCTGATGGAATTTATAGCAACTTAGCTGTAATTAATCATTCCCCTTCAGAATTTGTTTTAGACTTCATTCAGATGATGCCGGGTTTACCCAAAGCGAGGGTAAAGGCTCGTGTTATTTTAACTCCTCAGCATGCTAAAAGACTAATAAGTGCTATTGAAGAAAATGTTACTCGATTTGAGTCTGCACATGGAAAAATATCAGAAACTGATCACCCTCAAATTCCAATTCATTTCGGCGGACCAACGGGTCAGGCTTAAGAAAATAGATTGTTTCTTTTGCGCTTTTTAATTTGTTAGTTTTCAAAAAAACTATCGAGTATGGCTACAATACCTCGTATTATTAGCCCGGCACCGACGAACATACAAATGACTATAAATGCTGTCCATCCCCAATTCCCTTGTCTTAGTGCTGGTGCTCCGATCCAAAAATAAAATGCGGGTCCTGCGAACAAAAAGGGAAATGAGAATGCTAGAATCATAATGCCCTTTATTAAACTTGGTTTTTTTGTTGGCTTTTTTGTCTTTTCCATATTTTATAACTCGTTTAGAACCTCAATCAAATTTGAAGTAAAATATTTTAGTTCTTTAATTTTAATGCATAAAGGAGGTGTTATTCTTAATGCCGTATCCTCAAAAAGAAAAAAGTTTGTAATTATTTTTCGTTCTATTAATTTTTTTTGAATCTGAAGAACAGCTTCAGGACTATCCAAGAATATTGAAATTAATAATCCCATGCCCTTGATACTTCTTACTTTGGGATGATCGATTAATGTATTAGTTATGATTGCGCCGAGTTCATTTACTGAACTCATCCAATCTGAAGCAATCAATACTTCTAACGCTGCTTTTCCAGCGGCACAACTCAAGGGGCTTCCACCAAAAGTTGTTATATGGCCTAACATAGGGTCATGGGCAAGATTTTTCATATTTTCTTTGGATGATATGAAAGCCCCCAAGGGTAGTCCTCCACCAAGCGCTTTTCCTAAACAAAGAATATCAGGTGTCACTTCATACAATTGATGCGCGAAAAGTTTCCCAGTTCTTCCAAAACCGGTTTGGCATTCATCAATAATAAGCATAACTCCGAGTACTGAGCATCTTATGGATAGTTCGGACATAAATTCTTTTGTGCCTTTGGTATATCCTGAACCGGCTTGTATACATTCTACGATTACTGCAGCTGTGCGAGAAGAGATTTCGTCTAATGATTTAATATCATTATAACTTAACTGCCTGTGGCCCGGGATCAATGGTCTGTATGCTCTTTTATACTTTTCATATCCCATTGCTGAAAGTGCTCCTAATGTTGACCCATGATAAGATCCTTTGAAGGAAATAATTTCAGACCTACCAGTTATTCGTTTTGCTAGTTTGAAAGCACCTTCTGTCGCTTCAGTTCCAGAGTTAACCCAATAAACACATTGCAATTGGTCAGAAAGAGTTTTTGTTACTAATTCGGCATAAGTAACTTGCTTTTTTTGAATAAACTCTCCATAAACCATTAAGTGCATGTGAGAGTCAACTTGCTCATGCACCGCTGAAATTACATCGGGGTGGCTATGACCGATATTAGCCACTCCAATCCCGCTAATCATATCTAAATATTTATTTCCCTGCGGGTCAAATAAGTAAATTCCTCTTGCCTTAGAAAATGTTAAAGCCATAGGTGACTCAGTTGTAGGCGCCAAGTGGTGCAGAAATGATTGTTCTAAATCCATAAATTATTCATGTGATTTTAAAATCAGTAAAAAAGTGATTTGGTATAATGTATGAATTATAAAATCAACGCTTTAATACTCGCTGCACTGCAGAGATTATGTTTTTTGCGTCAAGACCATATTTTTTTAATAATTGATCAGGTTTACCACTTTCACCAAATGAATCATTCACAGCAACCATTTCCATGGGACAGGGATTATTCAAAGAAAGAGCTTGTGATATAGAATCTCCCAGTCCTCCATTTCTTTGATGTTCTTCTGCAGTTACCACTCTACCAGTTTTTTTTACACTTTTTAGAAGAGTTTTAATATCTAATGGTTTAATAGTTGAAAAATTAATCACCTCTGCTCTTATACCAATTTCTTCAAGGCTATTATATGCTTGAAGAGCTTCCCAAACTAAATGTCCATTTGCTATAATTGTAACATCATCACCTTCAGTTAAGATATCAGCTTTACCAATTAAAAATGGTTTTTCTGGTGATGTAAAATTAGGGACTTTTGGACGTCCAAATCTCAAATATACAGGGCCAGAGTGATTGGAAATAGCAATAGTAGCTGCTTTGGTTTCATTGTAGTCACAAGTTGAAATAACTGTCATGCCGGGCAGCATTTTCATTAGGCCTATATCTTCAAGAATTTGATGAGTTGCACCGTCTTCGCCGAGTGTAAGTCCAGCATGTGATGCGCATATTTTCACGTTTTTCCCAGAGTATGCGATACTTTGACGTATTTGATCATAAACACGACCAGTGGAAAAGTTTGCAAAAGTTCCAGTAAAAGGAATTCTTCCCCCGATAGTGAGTCCCGCAGCCATTCCAATCATATTAGCCTCAGCAATTCCAGTTTGGAAAAATCGTTCTGGAAACTCATCAGCAAAGGCATTCATTTTTAAAGACCCGGTTAAGTCGGCGCATAGAGCAACAACTTTAGGATTAATCTTACCAAGATGATAAAGGCCTGAGCCAAATCCTGATCTAGTGTCTTTATGTCCTGAATTTATATATGAATGCATTTTATTTGAATTAATTATAGACGCACTAATGTTGAAGTGCCTGATGAAACATTGAATTTTTTTGTTTTTGAATAAGACGTTTGCTGTGAACTTCCAGACCTATAAACTAGCATATATTGACCTGGTTGAATGGCATATCGTTGTCGAGTAAGTTTATCATCTAAGTTAGTTACCCACGTTAATTTTTCACCATCAATCTCAAAAATTGCTCCATACCCATTAGTTTTAAGTTGTATCGTTACATCTCCTGGAGCAGGAATGCTGTAATTGTGAATACGTCCAGGTTTTATTTCAATTTTTTCGCTGTACCTAGGAAGGGTGAGAATATCTAATTGATATGCGCCTGATAAATATCTATTTGATGTATTAAAGATTTGGACATTTAATATTTGAGTTTCTCCAGGTCTTCGGATCAGCGCTATTGGTTTTGTTTGAGAAGGTTTTGCCCCTGGAATGCTAAGATTTAATTGCCCCATAATCACGCGTGTCCCAACTTGATTATGCTTACCAGCGTATATATAAGTTGAATCTATTGCAACCGGAGGTATAGAATAGACCAACCCTTTATATTGAATAAGAGGATCTAAAGAGAGTGTATCAGGTAAGTTTTTATAGTTTAAAGTGTGAATGAATAGTTCTTCAACAATATCACTTTCTGTGTTTCTGAGAATAACGGGTAAATTGCTTTCAGACGCTAGACCTTGATTATCAATCAGGTTTACTTGGGCTGTTGTATTATCTAAAACTTGGGTTAAGATGACCCCAAGAACTTTTTTGAATGCTACTTCATTTTTTGCATCATAATAAGAGCCTACGCAGTCAAAAGATTTTACAAGTTCAGGATCGAGACCAATTCCAATAACAAAAGGTTTGAGTGTAATACCTTTTTTTTGAAGTATTTTTGACGCAGCACAGGGGTCTTCGTCACAAGCCTCGACTCCATCAGTTATAAGTACTATTATATTTCTACAGTTTTCACACTTTGGAAAATCTCCTCTAGAGCTGAGAATGGACCGAGCAATTGGAGTAGTTCCTAAAGGCCTTAGTTCTCGTATTTTTTGCTTTATTCGAGAAAGATTATTGGGTCCAAACGCAACCTCTAACTTTGTGTCATTGCAATCTTGCGGTGGGACTGGTTTTTGGTGTCCATATACTCTAAGGGCTAATTCGAAATTTGGATTTTCTACATCAGATAGACTGTCTATCATTTCAGTCATTAATCTTTGAGCAACTTCCATTTTTGTTCCATTTTCCCAACGACCGTACATAGAATTTGAAGCGTCTAGGACAAATAGAATTCTACTTATTTTTTCTGGGCCATCAGATTGTTCTGTTAATCTTGTTTGACATAGAATAACACTATGAGTAAATAGCGTAGTGGCTATAAAAAGTATAAACTTCATTAAAGGGGGTAATCTCCTAAAGTTTCAGGTAATTGGCTTAAAGCATTTTCTAATTGTTCATCATTCGGCGCAATTCCATGCCATTTATGCGTGCCTGACATAAAGTCAACACCTGCGCCCATTTCAGTCTTCATAACAATACAAATTGGTTTTCCTTTTCCTGAATGTTTTATTCCAGAGGTTAAACCATCAATAACTTTCGATAAATCATTACCATCTGTTATTTGAATAACCTGCCAGCCAAAAGCTTCAAATTTTGATCCTATATCTCCCATTGCCATTACCTCTTCAGTAGAGCCATCGATCTGTTGCCCGTTTGCGTCAATTGTTGCAATGATATTATCAATATTTTTAGATCCTGCATATAGCGCAGCTTCCCAAACTTGACCTTCTTGGAGTTCACCATCACCATGAAGTGTAAATACTAAATTTTTATCTCCAGATAGTCTTTTTGCTTCAGCAGCACCAATTGCTACCGACAAACCTTGCCCGAGACTTCCAGATGCAACTCGAATACCTGGGAGACCTTCATGTGTTGTTGGATGACCTTGCAGGCGCGAATCTATTTTTCTGAAAGTATTCAACTCTTCAACGGGGAAGTATCCTGATCTGGCCAAAACGCTATAAAAAACTGGGCTTATATGTCCGTTGCTCAGGAAGAAAAGGTCTTCATTTTTCCCATCCATATTAAAAGGTTCTGGGCTATGGTTAAGTAATTTAAAATATAAAGCAACAAAAAATTCAGTACATCCCATCGATCCCCCCGGGTGTCCTGATTGCACGGCATGTACCATTCGAAGTATATCTCGTCTTATCTGAGATGGAATGAGTTCAATAGAGTTATTCATAAAATAGTTTCATCAATTTAGAATAAACAAAAGTAAGGTCTTTAAGGGACTACATTTGTGCAAAATTTAAGATTATGAAATGCGGGATTGTAGGCCTTCCTAATGTGGGCAAATCAACTTTATTTAATTGCTTAAGTAATGCTAAGGCCCAGGCAGCAAACTTCCCGTTTTGCACTATTGAACCCAATGTTGGTACGGTCAATGTTCCAGATATAAGACTGGGAGTATTAGAATCTTTAGTAGGTCCTGAAAAAGTAATTCCAGCAACTGTGGAAATTGTTGATATTGCTGGCCTCGTAAAAGGAGCAAGTAAGGGCGAAGGACTAGGGAATCAATTTTTGGGAAATATTAGAGAGTGTAATGCGATTTTACATGTTTTAAGGTGTTTTGATGATGACAATATAATTCATGTTGATGGCTCAGTAGACCCCATAAGGGATAAAGAAACTATTGATATGGAATTACAATTAAAAGACTTGGATTCCCTAGAGAGGCGACTGGAAAAGGTTCGTAAAATATCAAAGACTGGAGACAAAGAGGCAATTCGCGAAACAGAAATGGCGATTGGATTAAAGAAGCACCTTGAGTCCGGAAAATCTGTTCGCTCATATAATAGATCACAAGAAGAATCTCAATGGATCCGAGAATATGGGCTTATTACAGATAAGCCAATTTTGTACGTATGTAATGTTGATGAATCCTCCGCTAAAGATGGTAATCATCATGTAGATAAAGTCAAAATCATGGCTGCAAAGGAAGGCTCACATGTCATGCATCTTGCTGTGGCAATTGAGTCGGATATTATTGAATTAGAGAATTATGATGAAAGAACTTTATTTTTAGAGGATTTGGGATTGACAGAGCCAGGCGTAAATAGAATTGTAAGAGAGGCTTATTCCATGCTTAATTTGCAAACATATTTTACAGCTGGGTTAAAGGAGGTTAGAGCTTGGACTATAAAAAAAGGAAGTACAGCTCCTCAAAGTGCGGGCGTCATTCATAGTGATTTTGAGAAAGGATTTATTCGAGCAGAAGTTATTTCTTATTCAGATTATATAAAGTTTAAAAATGAACTCGCGGTAAAAGAAGCAGGTAGAATGAGAGTTGAAGGGAAAGATTACTTAGTTCAAGATGGTGATGTAGTACATTTTAGATTTAACGTCTAAACAAGCGTATTCTCACCTATGAATACTATTTTTTAGTCTTCTTGTTAAAAACTTATGCTTTTAGTGAATTAAAAGGTCCAGATTGACTGAGCTCAGTTCTCTAGTCTTATGTAGATTCGCAACATAACTATGTCTGAACACACGGAATATACTGAAGATAATATTCGGAGCTTAGAGTGGCAGGAACATATTAGGCTCAGGCCTGGTATGTACATCGGTAAACTAGGTGACGGGTCATCAGCAGATGACGGTATTTATATTCTAGTAAAAGAAGTCGTTGATAACTCTATTGATGAATTTGTGATGGGGGGAGGTCGTACTATCGAAATAAATATTAACGAAGGTTCTGTAGAGATAAGAGATTTTGGTAGAGGTATACCTTTAGGGAAAGTTGTAGATGTTGTTTCTAAAATGAATACTGGAGCTAAGTATGATTCAAAGGCATTTAAAAAATCTGTTGGACTCAATGGAGTAGGAACAAAAGCAGTTAATGCTTTGTCAGAAAGCTTTACTGTTGAATCATACCGTGATGAAAAGAGAAAATCTGCAAAATTCACTAGAGGTGTTTTAATTGATGAAAGTGATATCCTGGAGAGTACTTCAAGAAGCGGAACAAAAGTAGAATTTAGACCAGATTTAAAAATCTTCCACAATTATAAATATCAAATTGAATATGTTGAGAAGCTAGTTTGGAATTATGTTTATCTAAATCCAGGTTTATCGATATCCCTCAATGGGAAGAAATATTTTTCAGAGAATGGGTTGAAAGATTTATTAGAAAACAACCTTTCTGGAGAGATAATACATCCAATAATACATCTTCTAGGCGAGGATATTGAAATTGCTTTGACTCATGCCGATAGATCCCAAAGTGAGCAGTACTATAGTTTTGTCAATGGTCAACACACCACTCAAGGTGGAACTCATCAGGGCGCCTTTCGCGAGGCATTAGTTGCAACAATTCGTAATTATTTCGGTAAACAATACGAAGCTTCAGATATTCGTCAAAGTGTTATTGGCGCAATTTCGTTGAAGGTAATTGAGCCAGTTTTTGAGTCTCAAACAAAAACAAAATTAGGAAGTAATGATATGGGGCCCGAGGGCTCAACAATTCGAACTTATATCCTAGACTTTCTTAGAACGAAATTGGATAATTTTCTTCACAAGAATATAGAAGTAGCGAATGCAATACAGAAAAAAATCATTCGAGCTGAGCGTGAGCGTAAAGAACTTTCGGGGATTCAAAAATTAGCAAAAGAGCGTGCTAAAAAGGCTAATCTTCATAATCGAAAACTTCGAGATTGTAAACTTCATTACAGTGATATTAAAAACGAGCGGAGGCTTGAAACAACATTGTTCATTACTGAGGGTGATTCAGCATCAGGGTCAATCACTTCGTCTCGTGATGTTCAAACACAAGCCGTTTTTAGCCTTAAAGGGAAGCCTTTAAATTGCTATGGTTTAACAAAAAAAGTAGTCTATGAAAATGAGGAATTCAATTTGTTGCAGGCTGCTCTCAATATTGAAGACGGTTTAGAAGATTTGCGTTATAATAACGTTGTAATTGCTACTGATGCCGATGTAGATGGAATGCATATTAGGCTTCTTTTGATAACTTTTTTTCTGCAATTTTTCCCCGAATTAGTGAGTGAGGGACATCTCTATATTTTGCAAACACCTCTTTTTCGGGTTAGGAACAAGAAAAAGACTCAATATTGTTATGACTCTAGTGAAAAAGAAAGGGCTATATCCGAACTCGGCGTAAAGCCGGAGATTACCAGATTTAAAGGTTTAGGTGAAATATCACCAGGAGAATTCAAAACGTTTATCGGTGAGAATATTAGATTAGAACCGGTTATGCTTGGTAAAGAACATATTGACTCTTTGTTAGAATATTACATGGGAAAAAACACACCGAATCGCCAAGAGTTTATCATTGATAATTTAAAGGTTGAAAAGGACATTGCTGACCTATGACAAATTTAATCGAGAACATATTAGATAGTGATCGTGATGATTCTAATGGTGATTCAAAACCAATTGAATCTAGAGTTCGTGGAATGTATCGCGAATATTTTCTAGACTATGCTAGCTATGTCATTCTCGAAAGGGCAGTACCATCAATTATGGACGGACTTAAGCCTGTGCAGCGAAGGCTCCTTCATGCTTTAAGAGAAATGGATGATGGTCGCTTTCATAAAGTGGCAAATGTAATTGGGCAAACTATGAAGTATCATCCTCATGGTGACGCGAGTATAGGTGATGCTTTAGTTCAGTTGGGGCAGAAGAATATCTTAATCGAGGCCCAAGGGAATTGGGGTAATATTTATACAGGTGATTCAGCAGCTGCATCTAGATACATAGAAGCTCGATTAAGTAAGTTCGCTCTTGAAGTAGCATTTAATCCTAAAATCACAGAGTGGCAGTCTAGCTATGATGGAAGAGGCCGAGAGCCAATTAATCTTCCGATGAAATTCCCGTTATTACTATCCCAAGGGGTAGAAGGCATTGCTGTTGGATTGAGCACAAAGGTTTTACCACATAATTTTATAGAACTAATAGAGGGTTCAATATCAATTTTAAAGGGTAAGAATGTTCAAATTTTCCCCGATTTTCCGACAGGTGGCATTGCTGATTTTTCCCAATATAATGACGGAAAAAGAGGAGGGCGTGTACGTGTAAGAGCAAAAATATCTGTACTCGATAAGAAGACTTTAATCATTTCTGAATTGCCATTTGGGCTAACTACTCAAACATTAATTGATTCAATCATCAAGGCAAATGATAAAGGAAAGATTAGAATTAAGAGAATTGAAGACAATACTGCGGAAAAAGTCGAAATACTGCTACATCTTGTTCCAGGTGTCTCTCCAGATCAAACTGTTGATGCTCTTTATGCATTTTCTTCTTGTGAGACATCTCTCTCTCCTCTTTGCTGTGTAATAGATAATGACAGACCATTATTTACGGGAGTTTCTGAGCTTTTGAAATTCTCTACCTCTAATACTAAAGAGTTACTTCGTTCTGAATTAGAAATTAATTTACTCGAACAGCAAGAGCTTTGGCATTTTGCAAGTCTTGAGAAAATATTCATTAATAATAAAATATACAGAGACATTGAAGAGGCAGAGACTTGGGAGCAGGTTTTAGAGAATATTTGGGAGGGGCTAAAGCCACATATTTCTCATTTGATTCGCGATATTGCGGAGGAGGATATCATCAAATTAACCGAAATAAAGATCAAACGGATTTCAAAGTTTGACACTGGAAAAGCAGATCAACAACTTTTGGTCCTTGAATCTAGAATCGCTGAAATAAAAGGCAACCTAGATAATCTTATTGATTACGCAATTCACTACTTCAAAAATCTTAAAAAGAAGTATAGTGAGGGTCGAGAACGGCGTACAGAAATAAGATCTTTTAATTCTGTAATCGCCTCAAAAGTAGCTTTAGCTAACGTTAAATTATTTGTAAATCGAGAAGAGGGTTTTATTGGAACGTCGCTTAAAAAACAGGAATTTGTCTGCGAATGTTCTGATTTAGATGATATTTTAATTATTCGAAAAGATGGAACTCTTGTTGTCACTAAAGTCGATTCAAAAAAGTTTGTTGGCCTTAATATTCTTTATGCTGGAATCTATAGAAAAGGAGATGATAGGACTGTTTATAATTTAATTTATCGCGATGGACCCAAAGGTTCAAGTTTTATAAAACGTTTTGCTGTTGGTGGAGTTACTCGGGATAAAGAATATCCTCTTACTCAAGGTCGAAAAGGATCAGTAATTCAATATCTAAGTGTTAATTCAAATGGTGAGGCTGAAATCGTTACAATCCAATTAAGAGCATCTGCTAGATTAAAGAAATTAAAATGGGATATAGATTTCGCGGACATGAGTATAAGAAGCAGAACGACTCGCGGAAACACGGTTACTAAAGAAACTGTTAAGCGAGTCGAGCTCAAGTCAACAGGAATTAGCACTTTGGCTGCAAGAAAACTGTGGTTTGACGATACTGTTTTGAGAATTAATGATCAGGGAAGAGGAAGGTATTTGGGAGCATTTCAAGGGAATGACTACCTTTTGCAATCTGATATAAAAGGTAGGTTTAGAATTTATATTCCTAATAAAAGAACCCATTTTGATGAAATTCCTTACTATTTAATGAAATGGAATTCGTCCAAACCATTAGGAATTGTTTATTACGATGGAGACAAAGGAAAACATTTTGTGAAACGATGTTTATTAGAGTTTAAAAATAATCAGTGGGAACATATAATC
Organism: uncultured Flavobacteriales bacterium; assembly: GCA_938084135.1. GTDB lineage: Bacteria > Bacteroidota > Bacteroidia > Flavobacteriales > Schleiferiaceae > TMED14. The sequence goes on along the minus strand of CALKDS010000045.1, from coordinate 17,749 downwards.
AATGAACACACTAAGTCATCAATTGATATCATTAGTCAATTTGACAAGGTTAACTTTGAAGTTATATATTCAAAAATAAAGGGTAAGGAAAAAACATCCGAGCGGTTCATGCTTTCAGACTTAATAAATGTTAAAGGATTTAAAGCAGCTGGGAATAGGCTTTCTTCGTATCAAATTAAGCGCATTAACTTAATCAGTGAGGAGAACATTCAGATTGGTGGAGCCTCTAAAGATTTCATTGAGGTTACGACTGAAGTAAATAATATAAGAAGAAACATAGATGATGAAGCTCCAGAATCTATTTCTATTGAAGAAGTTGATATTGAGAATGTTAATCCTGAGAAGGAACAGATTGATGATAACCTTCAAAAAACGGAGGTCAAGCTGGAAGAAGAATCTCAAGATGAAGGCCAAATTACATTAGACTTTTGATGAGTAAATATTTATCCATAGTCTATTTCTTTCTTGCTTTTGGCTTAACCGCTCAACCAAATAATGACAGTCTAAATGTCATCAGTAAATTACATTATCCTGTTTCAGATTGGTTAGATACAAATGCCGGTAATCTATGTTCTGATGTCTGGGGATACGTTGATTCTTCTACCGGAAAGGAATATGCTCTTATTGGTAATTATAATGGTGCTCTAATAGCCCAGATAACAGCTTCAAGTCAAGTTGGAGATTCTTACTGGTTTTCTGGATCCCCTTCGATTTGGAGAGATATAAAAACTTTTAGCCATTATGCCTATGTAGTTCATGATGTTCCATCTGGTTCAAATCCCGTTTTTGACGGTTTATTAATTATTGATTTGGATAGCCTTGCCTCAGGGAGGCATAAGTTTGTGAAACTTCCGATTCCAAGAGGAAATGGACAAGTAGATACATTGGTTCGTGCTCATAATCTCTGGATTGATGATACTGGGATTCTCTTTGCATTTGGATCTAATGTGGGAGTTGGTGGTGCTTTGATGCTAGATTTAGCTTCAGATCCCTGGAATCCCTCATTTTCAGGAATTTATGATAATTACTACTTTCATGATGGTTTCGCGCGGAATGACACACTTTATGGGGCAGCTCTATATTCAGGAGTTGTTGCAGTTAACGTCTCGTTAAAATCGAATCCTCAATTAATCCGGACGTGGCCGACTCCGGGAAATTTTTGTCATAACACATGGTTGAGTGATGATGGAGATGTTCTTTATGCAACAGATGAACTTTCAAATGGATATATAAGTTCATTCGATATTTCTGATCTAAATAATGTAAATGAATTATTTAGACATAATGTTCAGCCCAATACATCTTTGATCCCCCACAATACTCACGTTCTAGGAACAAATTTAATAACATCATATTATACTTTTGGGTTACATATTTTAGATGTTGAATACCCGGAGCTTCCTGTATTGTCCGGATATTATGATACTTCTCCAAATTCGGGAGGTGGATATTCTGGCGCATGGGGAGCATACCCATATTTACCAAGTGGTAAGATATTAGTATCTGACAGACAAGAGGGCTTATTTGTTTTAGAGCCTGAATATCCTGAAGTTAGCAGATTGCACGTTCAATTAGGACATATAGACATAAATGGAGGTAATGTTGTTTTTGGTAATGCTAGTGGAAAGGATTTTGTTTTTTGGAAAAATCTTGGAGATACATTGTATGCCGATGATAATGGTATTGTTATCTATAGTTCTCCCATGGCAACAAACGATACGCTTATTTATGAATATAATCCAATAGCCGGGGGGGTATTCGGGTCTGATTCATTAATTGTCAATTTGGGTTCGGGTTTCTATCCGCATGATACATTAATTGCAACAACTGTAAGTTCTTTGAAAGAACTTGACCAGATTCCATTTAAAATTTTAAATGGAAATGAATATTGGAGATTAACTAGTACAGGAGACGATCATAAAGGGATGTTAGTTCGTGTTCTGGATTTAAGTGGTAAAGAATTATATACAGGTCAGTGGTCAGGGGAAGAAACTAAGTCAATTCCTATGCCTCCAAATTCTACAATTTATATTTTGAATTATAAATTAAAAAATGGTTTAGAAGGTTCGGTTCGCTTATTTCGCCCTTGATATTCTTTTAAAAATTTGGTTTTAAAAGGTATTTTTCATAGAAATCATTTATTTCTTTAACAGCCTCTTCTGGGCTGTCTACAATGCTCAAAATGCCAAGGTCATCATTGCCAATAAGTCCGTTCTTCATTAAAGTATTAGTTATCCAATCTATTAATCCAAACCAATATTCTTTTCCGACTAAAACTACAGGAAACTTATCAATTTTTTTTGTTTGAATAAGAGTTAGGGCCTCAAAAAGTTCATCAAGTGTTCCAAAACCTCCAGGCATTACAACGAAGCCTTGTGAGTATTTGACAAACATCACTTTGCGTACAAAGAAATAATCAAAATCTACACTTTTATCAGTATCGATAAAGCCATTTGGGCTTTGCTCATGTTCTAGTTCAATGTTAAGTCCAACGGATGGTGAATTAACTTTTTTAGCCCCCCTGTTTGCTGCTTCCATTATTCCAGGACCTCCGCCAGAAATTATACCGTATCCAAGTTCACCTAACCTTTCTGCAATTTCTTGTGCTTTTAAATACCATTGATGATTTTCTTTTAGTCTTGCGGAGCCAAAAATGCTCACGCATGGCCCGATGCGCGACAGTCTTTCATAGCCTTCTACAAATTCGGACATTATTTTAAATATTGCCCATGAGTCATTAGTCTTTATCTCATTCCAGGTTTTTGAATTTACAGTTTTCAATATTGATTTATTTTAGGTTGTGTCGTGAAGTTAATTCATCAATTCATCCTTTTACCTCACAATGAAAAGATACGAATTCTTTAATTAAGACTTTTTTTTAAGGATTCTTTTAGGAACGGAGCAGTAATACTTTTAGAACTTTTAGAGACATCTTCAGGAGTTCCTGAAGCAACAATTTCACCACCAGATTCTCCACCGTCAGGTCCTAAGTCAATAATGTTATCTCCTTGAAGCATAACATCTATGTTGTGCTCTATAATAATTGCTGTGTTTCCTTTGTCTACAAGTTCATTAATAACTTTCATGAGTATTCGTATATCTTCAAAATGAAGCCCTGTTGTTGGTTCATCGAGTATATATAATGTTTTTCCCGTATCTCTTTTACAGAGTTCAGTTGCTAGTTTAATACGTTGAGCTTCCCCACCACTAAGTGTTGTCGATGGTTGACCTAATGTTATGTAACCAAGACCAACGTCTGTTAAGGTTTTTAAAACTCTATGTATTTTTGGAATCGGCTCAAAAAAAATATACGCATCTGAAATAGATAGGCTTAATACATCACTAATGCTTTTTCCTTTGTAACGTATTTCAAGGGTTTCTCTGTTAAATCGTTTTCCTTGACAAGTTTCGCAAGGGACATAAACATCCGGAAGGAAATTCATTTCAATAGTCTTCATTCCTCCTCCTTGACATGTTTCACAACGTCCGCCTTTCACATTAAATGAAAACCGACCAGGTGCGTATCCGCGAATTTTTGCTTCAGGGATATCTGAAAATAGTTTACGGATATCATTAAAAACATTTGTATAAGTTGCTGGATTTGACCTTGGAGTTCTGCCAATAGGACTTTGATCAACATCAATAACTTTATCAATATGTTCAATACCTTTTACAGATTTGTGAGGTTCTGGGACTTTAAGGAGTCCATGCAATGGACCTGCTATTGCCGGATATAATGTATTATTTATTAGAGTGGATTTTCCGGATCCGGAAACCCCTGTAACAACTGTTAAAACTCCAAGAGGAATTTTTAGGTCAACATTTTTAAGATTATTCCCATTTGCTCCGGTTATTTGAATAAATTCCCCGTTACCAATTCTTCTTTTTGGAATTGACATTTTCAACTCATTCCGCAGGAATTTCCCGGTTAAACTCATGCTTTTGGATATAGTGAGGTAATCTCCCTGTGCCATTATTTCTCCACCATGAATTCCAGCATTTGGACCAAGATCTATAATATGATCAGCTGATCTCATCATATCCTCATCGTGTTCGACAACAATAACTGAATTACCAATATCTCTTAAATTTTCGAGACTATTGATCAATTTTTGGTTATCTCTTTGATGAAGTCCAATACTTGGTTCGTCGAGTATATAAAGGACATTTACTAATTGAGATCCTATTTGAGTAGCTAGTCTTATTCTTTGGGCTTCTCCACCAGAAAGAGATCGGGAACTGCGATTAAGGGAAAGATAATGGAGTCCGACATCGGTAAGGAATTTTATTCGAACTTTAAGTTCTTTGATTATCTCTGATCCAATTCGCTTTTTGGAATCATCTAATTTATCAAGTATGGTATCCGCCCATTGCTGCAATTCCCCAATACTTATTTGTGTTAAATCCGCAATGCTTTTGTTTTCTATTTTAAAATTTAAAGATTCGTTTTTCAGCCTAGCGCCATTGCAAGAATCACAAACCTCTTCAATCATGAACTCATCTGCCCAGCGTTGTAAACTTTTGCTTTTGCTTTCAAGCTTTTGAGTTTGAATAAAATTTATTATTCCCTCATAATCGATATTAATTTTTCTAGTGACGCCAATAGTTTTATTCTCAATTTGAAATTTTTCTTTGTGACCGTTTAAAATTGCCGATTTTCCTTGGGCTGAAATCTTTCCCCATGGTGTATCCAAGTCAAAATTGAATCGCAATCCTAAATATTCCATCTGTTGAAATATCCATGATTTTCTGTATTCTCCAAGAGGTTTTAATGCCCCGTTTTTAAGTGAGTTTTTAGAATTAGAAATTACTTTTAATAAGTCAACGACTTGAACTCTACCTATCCCGTCACACTTAATGCATGCGCCCTTAGGCGAGTTAAAGCTGAATGAATTTGGTTCAGGCTCAGGGTATGATATACCAGTTGTTGGGCACATTAAGTTTCGACTAAAGTGTACACTATTAGAGCTTTCATAGTCAGAAATAATTATGCTTCCTTTCCCAATTCTCATTGCCAGAAGAATACTTTTCTTTAATCTATCTTGAATATTTTTCGTGACATCAATTCTATCGACAACTATCTCAATATCATGTGTCTTATAACGATCGAGTCTCATGTTTTTAACTATATCCAGCCATTCGTTATCAACACGTGCTTTGAGATAACCTTGTTTTGCAAATGATTCAAATAAATCTCGATAATGCCCTTTTCTGGAGCGAACAGCTGGGCCAAGAATAGCTATTCGTTTACCCATATATTTTTTTAATACTTTTTTTAGTATCTCCTCATCTGTATAACTTATCATTTCTTCTCCAGTATTTAGAGAATATGCTGTAGAAACTCTTGCAAAAAGAAGACGAAGAAAATCATAAATCTCCGTTACTGTTCCAACTGTAGACCTGGGGTTTCGATTGGTTGTTTTTTGCTCAATTGCAATGACTGGACTTAAACCTTCAATAGAATCTACATCTGGACGTTCCATTGTGCCTAAAAATTGACGGGCATAACTTGAAAAAGTTTCCATATAACGTCTTTGTCCTTCTGAATAAATGGTGTCAAACGCAAGGGAGGATTTTCCACTTCCGCTGAGCCCAGTTATCACGACAAGCGAATTTCGTGGAATACTAATGTCAAGGTTACGCAAATTATGTTCTCTTGCTCCGAGAATAATTATTTCCTCATTCATAAACCTATTTAATATTTTATTTTCAGTTTAGAATTTTTGGAGGGAATAGATATTTCATATTGCTTTTGAACAGTATTATTTAAATATGAATCTCTTAACCACGGATTATGAATTTTTAATTCTTTGTATGACCATCCGTAAAGATGTGCAAACTCACCCCAACTATTGATATTGCTGTCAATAGTTATTATTTGGTCCTCCCAAGGGAGGAAATAATCATTTGGGAAAATATCAAACCCGTAAGCTCTGGGTTCTTTAAAAATATATTTAAGAGCTAATATTCTAAATACATAACGTTTTGTTTCTTCATTTAATAATAGATCATAGTAATTAGATTCTTTTTGCCTAGATAGTTGCTTTTGCAATCCAGCCATACCCATATTATAGGCTGCCCCAGCAAGGGTCCATGAGCCAAATTTTTTTTTCGCGTCTTTAAGATATGCGCATGCAGCTCTTGTAGCTTTTATAATATGGTACCGCTCATCTATTTGGTCATTAACTTCAAGGCCATAATCCATGGCGGTACCTTTCATTAATTGCCATAAGCCTGCAGCCCCAGCTGGAGAGAGAGCAGGAGATAGTCCACTTTCTATAACAGCCAGATATTTGAAGTCATCAGGGATTCCTTCTTCTTGCAGAATTGATTCTATAACCGGGAAAAATCTGCCGCTTCTTTGCAATATTTGAAGGGTATTACTGTGCCAAAAAGAATTGACCTGCATTTCCCTACTCAATGATTCTCTCGAATTTATATTATCTGGCATTGATTCACCGGCAAGGCTGATTTCTTCAGGTAAAGGAACGACCATGACATGATTGGATGTAGAAAGATGCATCATTTTCTCGCCACGAGTGAATGTATCGGGAATTGCAAAAATTAATAAAGCGCCAACAAAAAGAGAGATGACAATAAATTTTGATTTATAAAATTTCATTTATTTATAAGGTGAAAGGACTGTTAAAATCGCGTAGTAAAGGATATTCTTGATCTTTTTGAGTCAATAAAAAATCAATTTCTGGAATTCCAGATATTTTGCTCCAATTTATATTTAATTCATTGTCGCGATACGAAATTCCACCCTCGTTTTTCGGAGAATAATAATTTGAGCATTTGTATTGAAATATAGTATCATCTTCCAAGGTTATAAAACCATGTGCAAATCCTTCTGGAATTAAAAATTGCCTCTTATTTTCACCTGAGAGGACCTCGCCATGCCAATTCCCATATGTCGGTGATCCAATTCTTAAATCAACGGCAACGTCGTATACGGATCCTGAAACAACTCTTACAAGTTTAGTTTGTGAAAATGGTGGAGATTGAAAATGTAGCCCTCTTAGTATCCCCCTTGAGCTGAGACTTTCGTTTTCTTGGATAAACTTGTATTTTTTTAAAGCTATTACGTCTGAACGAAAACTTTCAAAAAAATATCCTCGGTTGTCATGATGAACTTTAGGTTCAATTATTATTAAACCATCAATTTTAGTTGTTGCAGTTTTCATGATTCTATCTTTTCAAAGTATTCATCTGTCCAATTAACCAGTGTCGTGAAACTGGCGGGATTGCCAACTACAATATTACGAGCAAAAAGCATGTTTCGATCTGAAATTTCTCTAGAGTCAAATGTACCGACACCACCACCTGCCTCGCGAACGATGAGTATACCTGCAGCAATATCCCATGGAGCAAGTCCATATTCAAAGAAAGCAACAAACTTACCCTCAGCAACAAGACATAAATCAATTGCAGCAGATCCAAATCGTCGAACTCCACGTGAATTCTCAAAACATTTTTTAAGAACTTTTAAGTATGAATTAACTTTAGAGAAATCATAGTATGGAAAGCCAGTACCAATAATTCCTTCTGATAATTTACTTCCATTACTTATATCAAGTGGTATTTCGTTACAAAATGCTCCTTTTCCCTTTGCAGCCATGTATATTTTAAATGTTGATAGATCTAGGATTGCTGACCAAATGATTTCATTATCAAGCATTAACGCCACCGATATTGCATAGGGCTTTAAGCCGTGAATATAGTTTGTGGTACCATCCAGAGGATCAATAATCCAGTTAAAGCCATTTAATAACTCAACTCCCCCACTTTCTTCAGCTATAATTCCGGAATCAGGTATGATTTTTTTTAATCCCTCAATTAATAATTTTTCCGCCTCCTTATCCACGTAGGAAACGAAAGAATTCAAACTTTTAGTTTCTATTTTTTTTGAAAATACTTTTAATTTTTCTTCCTCAATCCAGATACCCACATCTTTGATTAATTGCAAAGCTTCTTTTTGCCAATTCTCTATCATGCCGTTTGCGTGACCTGAATATGGTTAAACTCAAAGCAGTCGTCCGATTGGATTTTACCAATAATTCCATATTCAATAGTACCTACTTTTTTCAAATTGAAAGGAGCTGAGACACGGATATAATTTTCAGTATACCCTTGCATACGGCCATCTCTATCGGAATGTTCCCAGAGTACTCTTCTCATGCTATTAATATGTGAATCAGCAAAAAACTTTGTCTTTTGAGCACTTAAGAGTCTTAACCGATGGTTTCTCGCTTTTCGTTCAATCTTTGGAATCGGGTGACTTAAGTCTAACGCGTCTGTACCTGGTCTTTCAGAATACGTGAATACGTGCAGATAACTTATGGGTAAATCTTTTAAAAATTTATACGAGTCTAAAAAGTGTTCCTCTGATTCTCCCGGAAAGCCAACAATCATATCTACTCCAATGCACGCATCAGGCATTACTTTTTTTATTCTATTGACTCGCTCTAGGTAAAGTTCTCGTTTATAACGTCTTTTCATTTTTCCTAATATTTCATTATTTCCGCTTTGCAACGGGATATGGAAATGAGGAACAAATTTTTCACTTGTTGAAATAAAATCAATAATTGGAAAGGTTAGTAAATTCGGTTCTATAGATGATATTCGAATTCGGTCTAGATTTTCAATTTTATCTAGGGCTAATAGCAGATCGATAAAATGATGTTGGTGCTGTTTATTACCAAATTCTCCTTTACCATAATCTCCAATATTGACTCCAGTTAAAACTATTTCTTGAACTCCGTTTTTTACAAGATTTTCTGCTTGAGAAACAATTTGATCAAGAGAGGCTGACCTGCTTATACCCCTTGCCATTGGTATGGTACAGTAGGTGCATTTATAGTCACAACCATCTTGAACCTTTAAAAATGCACGAGTACGGTCTCCATGGCTATATGCGGCTTCATAAGCTTCAACATCACTAATTTCACAACTATGAATCTCTGTTTCTGGAAATTTTTCTAGATCATTTAGGAATCTTCTTAGATGTAATTTTTCAGCAGCTCCAAGTACGATATCAACGCCATCTAAATCTGCTATTTCACTTGGTCGAAGTTGGGCATAACAACCCGTGACAACAATAAATGAATCTGGATTTACTCTAAGGGACTTTCTTACAATTGATCGACATTCTATATCAGCTTTTTCAGTAACTGAGCATGTGTTAATTATAACTAAATCAGCTCCTTGTTTTAACTGTATGGTTTGCATTCCCGCATTATTAAGGTCTCGAGCAATGGTGCTAGTTTCAGCAAAGTTCAGCTTGCAACCAAGAGTGTGAAAAGCTACTGTTTTTCCATTAAGATGCATTGGGCAAATTTAGGACTTTTGATCGGCTATATTTGTTATTATGTTTAAGGGGGTTTTTTTTTCTTCAGTTATTTCAATTATTATTTTTGTTTCCTGTGGGAACCCAGGAAATAAGATAATTGGGGATGTTTTTCGCTATAACGAGGCAGGAGGTATTTCATCTCTCGACCCAGCATTTTCAAGAGACCAAGCGAGCAATTGGATAACGAGGCAAATATTTAGCACTTTAGTGGATATGGATTCTTCACTTCAAATATTACCAAATCTTGCTCTTTCATGGGAAGTTAATGAGACTGCTCGAGTTTATGATTTCTTTTTAAGATCAGATGTTATTTTTCATAATTCTCCCTGCTTCGATGGAGAAAAAAGATTCTTAAATGCAAATGACGTTGTTTATTCATATGAACGATTAATGAACCCAATGACAGGATCACCTGGCTCTTGGGTTCTTGAGAATGTTAAGAATGTAGAATCCAATGGACTGTTTCATGTAATTGTAACATTAAATTCTGCTGACCCCTCTTTTCTCTCAAAGATCAGTATGCCTTACTGCGGAATTGTTCCGTTTGAGGCTATTGAATATTACGGAAAAGAATTTTCTTCAAACCCAGTTGGTACTGGACCATTTTTTTTAAAAAACTGGAGACGCAGCGATAAGCTTGTTTTACGTCGAAATAATTTCTTTTATCAATTTGATGATTCGGGCATTTCACTACCTTACCTTGAAGCTGTGTCAATTAGATTTATTCCTGATAGGCAAGCAGCATTTTTAGAATTTGTAAAAGGTAATTTAGATTTCCTGACAGGAATAGACGCATCATATAAGGACCAATTATTTACAAAAAACGGTCAACTTAAAGAGCGTTGGGTTCATGAATACAATCTCTATCGAGCACCTTTTTTGAACACCGAATTTATTGGAATCCGCAGCACAAACCCAAGTCCTTCATATTTAGCTGATTTAAGAGTTAGGAGAGCATTGAATTTGTCTATTGATAGAACTAGTATGATTCGTTATTTAAAAAACGGAATAGGTAAGCCTGCATATGGTGGAGTTATTCCTATTGGCTTAATTGGACATAGAAAAGAGTCTGATTGGCTTAACCCTTTTCGGTATGATCTGGATACAGCAATTAGTTTATTAACTCAGGCAGGTTTAGCATGTGAATTAAGTGATTCTATATTGGACCCTATAGTTTTATCAACAACTTCAGGATATCGCGATTTATGCGAATATTTGCAGAATGCATGGGGAAATATTGGAATTCCTGTGGAAGTAAATGTTATGCCTGCGGCTTCATTTAGGGATGATAAATCGAAAGGGAGGCTCGCCGTTTATAGGGCTAGTTGGATAGCGGATTATCCTAATGCTGAGAACTATTTAATGCTTTATGAAAGTAAAAGATCAGCACCTTATGGCCCGAATTCATCTCAGTTTAAAAATGAAAGTTTTGACTCTCTAGTTAGTTTAGGCAAATTTGGGATCTCAGATTCAATTAGGGTTAATTCATTTCAGTTGGCAGATAAGCAGCTCCATGACGAGTCCCGATTAATACCATTGATTTATGATGAAAGTATTCGTGTTCTTAGAAAAGAATGGAGAGGATTACCTACTCATCCTATGAACTGGCTCGATTTACGACGCACGAGAAAATCATCGAATTAATTGTCCAATTTAAAAGGGCTAATCTCAACAATTATAGGGTTGTGGTCACTCCATTCCTGCTCTAATGTTTTTGCTGAGTGAATATTCATTTCACTGGGACATATGACCCAGTCAATTCTAAGTGGAAATCCCCAAAGATTTGTGTAGGTTGAGCCCAGACCACTTCCTGCACTGGAAAATGCATCTTTCATATTTTGAGTTACTCTGAAATATGCATTAGATGTTGGGATTTCATTAAAATCTCCAGACAGAAAAACTGGATGAATAGAATGTTTTTTCCATTCTAATATTTGATCTAGTTGCTGACTTCTTTTTTTTGCAGTTTTCGTGAGGCTTAAAAAACTTTTGTATATAGATTTTGAAATATCTAATTTTTCATTTCTATTTATCGCCTCGTTTTTATCAAAAGTGGTTGTTACTAGATGAATATTTGTCATTCTTAAGGTGTCAATATTACCCTCAGGATCACTTATTTCAATATCTGCCCAAATAAACCCTTTATGACCCGGATATTCAGATGAATAAGGTTCAAAATCCCATTGTAAAACTGGATACTTTGAATAAATAGATAGCATTTTATATTTTCCTGTCACATAATACGGAAAACTATTTTTTAGCATTTTTGAAGCCCCTTTAGAATTATTTTCTTGTATGCATAATATGTCTGGGTCTGCGTTTAAAATCCAATTACCCATTTTAGTCTCGGTGAGCTCTAAGTCACTCCAATTCATATTTTTCCAGTGATGAACATTCCAACTTACTATTTTAAAAACTTTATTTTCTTTTTTATCGGTTTTATGATAACTGATTATGCCTTTGAACTGAGGATATATTAATGTTGTCAGAATAATGCCGAAAATGGCTGCAGGTCTAAGTCTTAACACAGAAATAAGAGTCCAAAATAAATGCCAAATGAAAAAAATAGGAAATGCCAATGCAAATGGTGATATAAATGGGATCGGATTTGGTGAAAAATAAAATCCCAAAGCAGATAATATCGTAAATGGGAGAATAAACCAATGGGGTATTAGCCAAATACTCCAAAGCATATTTTTAAATGATCTATTTCTCACCATATTTTTTTAAGAATATTTTTTCTTTGGCAGTGAGTTTTTCATAACCTACTTTTCCTATTTTATCTAGAATAAAATTCAGATGTTGGCCTCGATCAATACTTGTTTCGGGCTTGTTTCGATCGATATGAATTTTTGATTTTGTTTTCAAAATTGACTTAAAACTAGAGTTCAATTCATATACAAAGTCTGGTCTTTTTGCCAGTATTAATCCTAAAATCCCTCCACCAATATGGGCCCATTCCCCACCAGAATTAGAACTATTAAGACCTGCTATTGACAAAAGAAGTAAACCTGAAGAAATTAACCATAGTGGTATTCGAAAGAAGCCAAATAGATATACTGGCATATTTGGTGAAAACCGTGTTGCCGCAAATAAAAGTGAAAAGACTCCAGCAGATGCACCAACTACAATGCCAGGTTTGCCAAGTAGAATTGTTCCTAATAGAAAATGTACACCACCCGATATTATCCCAAATATGAAAAGATGAATCACCTGTTTAGGTCGCCAAAATGTTTGAAGCATTTGAGCCGAAAAGAATAAAGTAAAAATATTGAAAATGAAATGAAAAAATCCATTATGAATAAGTCCATAAGTAAATAGACTATGAATTTTCCAACTCAATTCATTTTTTAGACCAAACAGATTGATAATCCCTTGTTCAAAAGGTATATTCAATGACCATCCTACAACTTCAAGTATGCTTTGAATTCCAAAGCAAAAAGTTAGTATTCCAATCCATTTATTTATGATGGATTCTTTGAGCCAATTTCTTAATTGATCTATCATTATTTAAAAACGTCTTTGTTTTCCTTTCCAATACTTGATTAGAAGGAAACCGAAAATCATACCCCCAATATGGGCAAAATGAGCAATATTGCTATCGCTCCTAGCAAAACCACTAAACAACTCGAATAAACCGTAAAATGCCACGAAATATTTAGCCTTTATAGGCATCAAAAAATACAAATAAATCCTTTGATTGGGATAAGTCATTCCATAACCTAAGAGTAATCCAAAAACAGCACCTGAAGCCCCTACAGTAGGAGTCAAAAGTAATCTTCGAGCATTAATAGCATAACTATCAATGCCTAAAATATCGTAAGAATTTAGGTAACTATAATATTCGAAGATATTTACACCGAGATGGATTGAGGCAGCTCCAAATCCAGTTATAAAATAGAATATGAGGAAGCGTCTTGACCCCCAAAGGTTTTCTAGCGGAGTCCCAAACATCCAAAGCGCAAACATATTACCAAGAATATGATTAAAACCAGAAATATCATGAAAGAACAAATGCGTAACTAGCTGATAGGGTTGAAAGAAATCGGATTGCGGAATGTACAAACCCAAGAGCCCTAATAAATTAATACCCATTCTCTGAAATATAATAGCAGCAAAAAAAGCCAGTCCATTAATTATGAGAAGATTCTTTATTATTGGCGGTAAGAAGGAAAATGATTGGGGTCTGAAGTTCATATTAATTAAATTTTTCGAATATTGCTTTTGAGTCTAAAATCTGTGTAATAAGGTTATCATAGGGATCTGTCCATGGGTTGTTGCATTGAAACAGAGCATCTACTATATCCGTGATATTGGAATCAATCATCGCAGAATACTTATTCTCAGAATTTGAAAGCCAAGAGATTACTAAATCATGGTATAAGTCATCATTAGGATCTTGTTGAATGACTGTTTCAAGCCAACTAATAGATTCGGATTGATTCAAAAATAGAGGTCCTGCAGTGAATATAAATTCGTTTTCTTGCTTTTCCCAATGAAACCCCATTTTTTTTAATTGCGTATTCCAAATCTGAATATTATTGTTGTAAATCAATTCAATTTTTTCAGGAAATACCCAGGATTGTCCGCTTAATTGATTATCCCCGTTAAGAGTAGAAATCAGTTGATCGAATAAAATTCGCTTTTTAGCTCTTTTTATATTTATGATTACGAGGCTAGTCTTTAAATTGGTAATTATATAATTAGGAGGTAAAAAGAAGGAGGTTTTATCTGATTCAGATTTAGACTCACCTTCATCCCATGAGCTGGAAAATTCAATCGGTTTTTGTTCAGATTTATCATTTGACTGAAAAAAAATATCTGTTTCGGTTTCACTTTTTTGACTTTCAAAATTGAAAGGATTGAAGTTCGAATTAACTTTTATTTTGGGAGCTGAAAGTGCCTTGCTGCTCTGCGCTGATATATGTTGATCAAGATTGTTTTCGAAATCTATGGGTGGGGCAATGTGATGAATCCCAAGAGAGCGTTTAACTGCGGAGCAAAGAATCTTATATATGGTTCGCTCATCTTCAAATTGAACTTCGGTTTTTGAAGGGTGGACATTTACATCAACTTTATCCTCTGGAACTGTCAATTTTAACACATATAATGGATGCATACCTGGAGCAACTAAACCTTCAAAAGCTTCAATTATTGATTTATGGAGATAGTTATTCTTTATCGGACGTTTATTAACATATAAGTATTGATTCCCTTTTGATTTTTTCGCATTATTTGGCCTCAATACAAATCCGTCAATTGATACTACTTCGGTTGACTCTTCAACTGGAACGAGACTTTCGTTTATTTTTTTTCCTAAGACATGTGAAATTCTTTGTCTTAAATTTTCGGATTCAAATTGAGCTTCTTCTTTATTATTGTGTTTGAGAGTGAATTTGATTTTGGGGTTAGCAAGTACGATTCTTGTGAATGCCTCATTAATATGTCTAAATTCTATGGGTTCGGATTTTAAAAATTGCCTTCGGGCAGGGACATTATAAAATAAATTTTTCACTGTGATTGTAGTGCCAACTGAGCCAACACTGTTTATAATGTCCCCCTCTTTATTTTCATCTAAAGTGATTTCATAGGTTTCTTGAGAATCGGCAGTTCTACTTTTTAAATTAACCTGGGAAATTGCGCAAATAGAAGCAAGGGCTTCTCCTCTGAAACCCATGGTGTTTAAGGAAAATAGATCATCTGCAGTATTTAATTTAGAGGTGGCGTGCCGAATGAAAGCTAGTTTTATCTGATCTTTTTCAATTCCATCCCCATTGTCAATGATTTGAATACTTGTCTTCCCAGCATTAATTATATTCACTTTTATCTCTGAAGCTCCAGAATCTAGCGAGTTTTCCATTAATTCTTTGACAACAGACGCAGGCCTCTGTACTACTTCTCCGGCAGCAATTTGGTTCGCAACATGTTCAGGGAGTATTGATATTTTTTTCATGAATTTAGTTGTGGAGTAATTAAGATATTGCATTCGTCATTTTAGAATGCTCTTGCCGTAACCGGCAGCATATTCAACAATTACGGCTGGTAGTAGTTTAAATGCTAAACACAGGGTAATTATTGCAGTTAGGATAATTAATAATCTCTTGTTTTTTTCATACTTCACATTTTTTCTTTTTTCTTTCCAGGCTTGTCGAATTTTATTACGTCTTTGTTCATTAATCTCAACGCTTTTATTTTCTATTTTTTGTAAGCGCAATTTTCTTTCATCATAATAACGATGTTGCAATTGAAAACCCTTCGGTTTGCGTTGTTTAGAAAAAGAGAAAAATAATCCCATTATACGCCAAAGGTAAAGCCTTTTTTGAGGTACATTTCGATTATGCTGCGCTACCTGCTATTAACATTAATTCTTCTTTTTACTTTTTTTATCTCAACACCGATCCAGGCTGATAATGATTTGAATTATAAATCTGAAACATCACTTTCGCTGATAGTGAAGTCGATGCCTTTAGAGAAGTTGTGCGGTCAAATGATTATGGTTTCTGGTTACAGTAATTTAGGTGACAATCATTTTTCTATGTTGAAAAAATGGGTCAAGAAGGGTCAAGTTGGAGGGTTGATTTGGATGCAAGGTTCACCAAATAAACAGAGAAATATGATTAGAGAACTTCAAGATGTTTCTCAAAAAAACAATGGGATAAATCTGCTAATGGCTCAAGATGCGGAATGGGGAGCAGCTATGCGATTAGACTCTTTGGATCGTCTCCCTTGGCCGTTGACCTTAGGTGCAACAAGAAATAATAAATTGGCAAATGAATATGGTAAGTCCCTTGGAGCGGAGTCTAGTTATCTTGGAATTAATGTAAACTTTAGTCCTGTAGTTGATTTAAATACAAACTCAAGAAATCCAATTATAGGACAACGTTCATTAGGGTCTGATTTATTTAATGTCAATAATTTATCTACCCAGCAGATTTGGGGCATTCAGAGTCAAGGTATAATGGCTTGCGTAAAGCATTTCCCTGGCCATGGTGACACTGAAACTGATAGTCATAAGACATTGCCAACATTGAGTCATGATCTTCAGACGCTTCGGAATAGAGAAATGGCTCCTTTTCTAAATGCAGTGAACTCAGGGGTATCTGCGATTATGGTTGCCCATTTGAATATTCCAGCTCTTGATTCGTCAGGTACACCGGCATCACTCTCGAAGCCTATAGTCACTCATTGGTTGAGAGATAGCTTGAATTTTAAAGGGCTAATTTTTACTGATGCCCTTAATATGAAAGGTATATCTCAAGACATGGCTCCTGGAGAAATTGAAGTAAGGGCCATTGAGGCTGGTAATGATATTTTGCTTTTTGTTTCAGACCCTAAATCTGCAATTGATGCCATTACATATGCAGTTAAAAGCGGGCGTCTTAGTCGAGAGGAAATAGAAGGTCATGTCATAAGAATACTTGAATCAAAGTTTAAGTATTTATTAAGTGATCACCACAAAATAAATAATGAAGACTTCGCAAGGATTAAAAAAGCCAGAAAAAAGCTAACAAAAGCGATTTATTCAGGTGCAAATACGTTAGTGTACGATAATTTGGGATTGCTAGATTCAAACAGTAATTCAAAAGTTTATTTTAAAAGCTATTATAAAAATTCAAATAACCTCTCAGGTTCTAAAGATATTTTTTCTGATCATGAAATCGGTCTGGGTCAAATAGATGGAAATGGTACTATTTGGTTTATAAATATAGAAAAAACTAATAGTCCCTGGAAGAATGGAAGGATTGGTATCGATTTAATGAAGGATGCTGCGGAATTCAAGGCAAAAGGATTCAAAGTAGGACTCATTCAAATGGCAAATCCTTATGGATTGATTCGAAGTTCAAATTCAATTGATTTCACAAAAGAAATAACAAAAATTTTCGATGCAGTGATTATCGGTTATGAAGGAGAAAATAATGCTTTGGGAATAATTAAGAAAGTTGTTCTACAACCTGTTAAAAAGAGTTTTCCCGGATTTATCCCCGTTTCTGGAATTAATCTTAATCCTGAAAAAAGTAAATATTCATTTTCTTCAACTGGCTTGAACGCCAAACTGATAGAGTCAATAGATTCAATAGTTAATGAAGGGATAAATGAGGATGCCTTTCCAGGTTGTCAAATTTTTTTATCCAGGTATGGTAAGGTTCTTTTGGATTCGGCCTGGGGGACATTAGATGGTTTCAATGAGGTAAAAACTCATCATCTCTATGATGTAGCAAGTCTGACTAAAATATTGACATCGATGCCCTTATTGATGCAATATTATGAGAGATATGGTGGTGATGATTTTTTAGACAGTCCCATTTCTAGATTATTACCAGAGTTTATAGGTAGCTCTTTGGATTCTCTCATCGTGAAAGAAGTTCTTGCTCATCAGTCAGGTTTGCCAGGATGGAT
>CALKDS010000044.1 GCA_938084135.1 uncultured Flavobacteriales bacterium | reverse complement strand
AGAGACTCGCTGTCTCACATTAATGAAGTACAAAACCTTCTTACAGATGCAATAAATGAAGAATTTATACTTCAGGAGTTAAAAATGTGCATTCAATGTATAAATGCAATCATTGGTCAAACAGACAATGAAGATATGCTCGACGAATTATTCAAAAATTTCTGCATTGGAAAATGAACACTGGATTACGAACCAAAAAAGATTTCCCCTATGATGTTATTGTATGCGGTGCTGGGCATGCCGGTTGTGAAGCAGCATTAGCTGCATCAAGATGTGGAGCTGATGTACTAGTTCTAACAGGGAATTTAGATACAATAGCTCAAATGAGCTGCAATCCGGCTATTGGAGGCCAAGCAAAAGGCCAAATGGTAAGAGAAATCGATGCACTAGGAGGTGAAATGGCACTTAATACTGACCAATCTGCTATTCAGTTTAAACTCCTTAATTCGTCTAAAGGCCCTGCTGTACAAGCCCCTCGCGCCCAATGTGACAAAAAATCTTATCAATTAAGAATGAAACATGTCCTTGAATTAAATAAAAATATCACCCTATTTCAAGGTATTGTTGAAGGATTAATTATTAAAAATGATAAGTGTACTGGAGTGGAAACAAGCCTAGGTATTAATTTTTATGGCAAATCAATTATTGTAACTACCGGTACTTTTTTACGAGCCTTGATGCATGTCGGCAAGGAGAAATCAGAAGGTGGTAGACTAGGAGACCATGTAGCAAAAGGGTTATCTACCGATTTCATCAACCATGGGATTGAACTCAACCGTTTCAAAACTGGAACACCTCCTCGGTTACTTGGTCGCTCAATTAACTTTGAAAAGACTGAAATTCAATACGGCGACAAAAAGCCTACCAAGTTTGCTTTTTACGACACAAGAACCCATGACGAAGTGTTCCATGTGGAACGTCGCGGAAGGTGGTTCCACGTGGAACACCACTCTCCACTGCCTACTATAAACTGTCATACAACTCGAACCACATCTCATACCGCTAAGATAATAAAAGATAATCTCCATCTCTCTCCTCTATATAAAGGAGATATTTCAGGAACAGGCCCACGATATTGCCCCAGCGTAGAAGATAAGATCGTAAGGTTCGGGGAAAAGGATGGCCACCAAATCTATCTTGAACCGGAAGGCATAAATACTGATGAGTGGTACGTGAATGGTTTATCAACAAGTTTACCATTTGATGTACAAAATGACGTAGTTCATTCAATCCCTGGCCTTGAAAGCGCTATAATTATAAGACCTGCATATGCAGTTGAATATGATTACGCCAATCCAACCCAGTTATCCCGAACACTAGAATCACTTAAAGTAGATTCACTATTCTTTGCAGGACAAATAAACGGAACTTCAGGATACGAAGAAGCCGCCTCACAGGGCTTAGTAGCAGGCATAAATAGCGCTCGCAAAGCACTCAATCAATCGCCAGTTATTTTTGGTAGAGATGAGGGCTATATCGGAGTTCTTATTGATGATCTTGTGACTAAAGGTACGACAGAACCTTACCGAATGTTCACAAGCAGAGCAGAGTACAGATTACTGTTCAATCATAGTAGTGCTGAATTACGATATTTATCAAAATTAAACAATTTGTCTTTAGTCTCAGATGAAAGAAAACTCGCTATACAAAAAAAATCAGAAACTGTTACCGACTGGGTCAACAAACTCAAAACAGAAATATTCAAAGAAAATTCCACTTTTGCTGATATTTTAAAGCAAGGGCAATCCGAAAGTAATCTTCCGCAAACTTTTAAAAATTTACATCAAGAAACTAAATCTGAAATCCTTTACCAAGTTAAATATGAGGGTTACTTGCTAAGGGAGTTAAAGAGCATTGAGAAAATGAAAGATGTTGAACGTATTAAGATTCCTAAAAATTTCTCCTACATTGGAGTTCCTGGTTTAAGAAAAGAGAGTGCTGAAAAGCTTAGTCACGTAAAACCTGAGACACTCGCCCAAGCAAATCGAATATCAGGGGTTAATCCATCTGATATTAGCGTACTGATGGTACTCTTATCAAAATCGTCAGTTATTTAAAAATTGTGGATTTTTTATTAAAAACCCTTTCAGATAAAAAAGAAAGAGAGGGTAGGGTAGATACTTTTTTCAAAAATGAAATTAGTGTGCGGGTAGACAGTTCAGATCAAATAAATATTGACCTAGAAATTGGATGCGGGCACGGACATTGGCTAAATGCCTATTCGCAAAACAACAGAGGTTCTTTTTGCATCGGTATTGATTTAATTTCCAAGCGTATAAGAAAAGCACAAACAAAAAAGGATAGATATCAAAATAATAATTTGTTTTTCCTAAAAGCTGATGCGATTGATTTTATTTCTTACAAACCCAATAATATTTTATTCAATAATATTTTTATATTTTTTCCCGATCCTTGGCCAAAACGGAAACACCATAGAAGACGGTTGATTCAATTTTCATTTCTCAATCTATTAAAACTACACACAAACAGAAACAGTAAGATTTTCTTTAGAACAGACCATCAAGACTATTTTAACTGGACCAAGTCACATATCGAATTGTCTAAGGACTGGAAATTAAATGAGTTTGAATGGCCTTTAGAACATGGAAGTTACTTTCAAGAACTTTTACCTGATTACTCAAGTTTATCAGCAATTAGGGCATAAGCTAAACTTATGATCCTGATTCCTTGGCGAATTATCCCCCGCACTTATGCTTTAGTTTTGTGTATT
>CALKDS010000043.1 GCA_938084135.1 uncultured Flavobacteriales bacterium | reverse complement strand
AATTGGTGGGTTCTGGAATAATTCAAAGTTAATAGATATACAATATGTTCAAAAAAATAATCTTATGCCTACTATGGGTCCTTTGTTATTCCAATTTCTCTTATGCTCAAGAGATTACGAGATATTGGGTATATGTGGATGAGCCAATTCTAGAAAGTTTAGGTGTAAATTCATTGCATACACCGGCTCTCTCTCAGCGTTCGTTAGATAGAAGATCAAGACAAAATATTCCACTTCGTTCATTTGATTATGCAATGCCGAATTCCTTGTTCGATATGGTTGAATCAACTGGAGCACATGTTAGATTTTTTTCCCGGTGGTTGAGAGCATTCTCTGTAGAGGCATCAAATGATCAATATGAATTGCTGAGAAAAAAGCAATGGATTAAGAAAATAACACCAGTCCGAAAGATGTTGAGGAAAAATCTCCAAGAAGGGGATATTTCATATGGTTATTCTTACGGACAGAGTTTAGGACAAACCGACCAGATAAATCTGGCTCCAATTCATGATCTAGGCTTTGCTGGACAAGGGGTATTTATTGCTTTAATGGATGGAGGATTTTCAGGGGTTGAGACCCATAGTGTTTTTCAAGGAGCGTGGAATCAAGGCCGTATTTTACTCACCAAGGATTTTGTTGATGGCGACACGAATGTTTTTCATGCTGGAAGTCACGGAATGAGCGTTTTGAGTACTATTTGCGCAGATATAAATGGAACTTTTGTTGGAACCGCTCCGGAGGCTTCTTATGCTTTGTTTAGAACGGAAAATGAGGTTTCAGAAACAATCGCAGAGGAAGATAATTGGGTTTGGGCTTCTGAATGGGCTGATAGTATCGGAGTTGATATTACTAATACTTCGTTAGGATATACAACTTTTGATAATGGAATTGGTGATCATACATACTCGGATCTAGATGGAAGGACAAGTGTTATTTCTCTGGCTGCAAATATTTCAGCCCGAGTTGGTATAATAGTGGTTGCTGCTGCAGGAAATGAAGGGGCAAGTAGTTGGAAATATATAAGCTGCCCTGCAGATGCTGATTCAATTTTCTCAATTGGCTCTGTAGATTCTCAGGGGATTCGTTCGGCCTTTTCATCACAAGGACCAACTAGTGATGGGCGTATAAAGCCAGATTTAATGGCAAGAGGCTCAGGAGCCACTGTAATGACATCAAATGGGACTATTGGAACGAGTAGCGGAACCTCTTTTGCTTCTCCTATTATTTGTGGGGCTACTGCGAGTCTTCTTCAATTAGCAAAATCTGCCGGTTCTAACTATGATATTCAAGTTTTGATGAATATGATTAGAAACAGCGCTAATAATTCATTTAACCCCGATTCTCTTATGGGTTATGGAATTCCTAATTATGGCAGTTTAATTGCACACATAGGTTTTGATGAGAAAAATGTTGAAGATCTGTTTAACCTGTCTTACTCAGAAGATGGATGGCGTATCGACTGGGGTCATTCCCTAAGTATTCAAAAAATAGAAGTATTAGATTACACTGGTCGAATTCTTTTTGAAAAAAAATGCTATTCAGGATGTATGGATTTCACAGTGCCAAAGTATTCTTTTGGAACCATTGTTAATGTTCTTGCTGAATCCCAATATTCGTTAAAAATACCTCCTTTTAAATTTTAACTGTCTTCAGATTATATAGACGAAGCTTTATTTCATGATTCGATTGTCATAGGTTTCACCCATGCTCGCGTTTTCAGGCAGTAAAACTGACATAACTTCTTTTTTTACCATATTGAAAACAGCCATGTGAATATCTTCAGCTATCTCCATATCCATAGCGGGTGAATGAATAGATAGATCACAAACTTTTTTTAATTCCCCTCCATCAAAGCCAGTCATCCCAATAGTTTTAGCTCCAATTTCTTTTGAGAAATTCATTGCTTTTAGGACATTTTTCGAATTACCAGACCCACTAATTCCAATAACAATATCATCTGGCTTAAGAAAGTTTTTCAACGGTTCAATAAAAATATCATCCCAACCAACATCGTTTGCAATGGCCATTAGGCTTGGTATATTATCATTTAAACAAATAATATTAAATCTTTTTTCCAACCCAAAAGAGGCTCCTTTTAAGAAATCTCCTGCTGCATGACTCGCATTTGCTGCCGAGCCTCCATTTCCCATAGTATATATTCTCGAACCATCTTTTCGGGCTTTTAGAAACATTTCTGTCATCAAACCAACAGAGTCTAAATCGATATCATTTAATGTTTGTTGTAATAATTTACGGTATTCAAGTCTTGTCATTATGCTAAGGTACTATTCAGAATTAACCATTAAAAATAATTTGTGATCCAGCTGTTTCTAACTTAAATGGAAAGTTTGAAAGTCCCAAAGCGTGATCAATTGATAAATGCTTTTCAGGGGGCGCGAAAAAAAGCATGAACCCACCACCACCAGCACCTAAGAGCTTTGCGCCCCAAGCACCATTTTTCTTACCTAAAGAATATATTCGGTCTATCAAAGGGTTAGTAATTCCGTCTGTTAACGACTGTTTAAGAGACCAATTTTCATCAATAATATCCCCACAACGTTTCCAATCATTAGATATTATCGATTTTGCGAAGTCATCAACGAAGGAAACCATTGTTTTTAAAGATTTAATTTTGTCGACTTTTAAAGATTCCTTGCTTTGTATGGATAAAATGCTAGATGCGCTTCGCTGATTGCCAATATAATAAAGACGCATGTGCTCGCTGAATTGTATCAATGCATCTTTATCAATATTCATCGGTTCAACATCAACCGTGTTGTCTTGATTAAATCTAAATATATTCAAGCCTCCAAAAGCTGCTGCATATTGATCCTGTTTGCCAATTGGTTCATTGAGATCATTTATTTCTATTTCGCATGCTTTTTCTCCAAGCCAACCCTTATTTACTTGATTAATTCTTCCTTCTCTGGCCATTATATTATGAAGAGTTCCGACTGTAAAGCTCGAAGAACT
The DNA here is from genome assembly GCA_938084135.1 of uncultured Flavobacteriales bacterium. GTDB lineage: Bacteria > Bacteroidota > Bacteroidia > Flavobacteriales > Schleiferiaceae > TMED14. The sequence continues at coordinate 15,567 of CALKDS010000043.1, read as the reverse complement.
TCCCATTCCTGTTCCTGCCGGAACATCTGCTATAGATGAAATTTCTAGTCCCGGGTTGACATTAAGTTTTTTCATTATTGTCTTAAGAATAGGGTGTTCAATATCGTCTACAGAATCAACTGTTTCTGTTACTGAGTATTTCGTTCTTATTTTCTCTTTTTCAAAAAAGTCATGAGAAGATATGTACATATATTTATCGATCGTACTTGAGATTACAGCGCCTCCATGTTCTTTAAAAAAAACGGGAAGGTCACTTCCCCCTCCAACAAAGCTGATTCTAAACGGGGTTCGAGTTATGATCATTTTTTTAGTAGAGTTTTAATTTTTATTATTTAAAATAAGATCCACTGCATGAGACAAGTTTTTAACCTTAAAATCGGGCTTTGTGTCACTTTTAATATGACCATGTCCAGTATCAACCCGAATGGTTTTAACTCCTGCGGATAATCCAGATTGAATATCTCTGGGTGAGTCACCAATCATCCAGCTGTTTGATAAGTCGATATTAAATCTTTTTGAGGCCTCTATTATCATTCCCGGCTTTGGTTTTCGGCATTCGCATTTAATTTTAAACTTCTTTATTTCTTCTGGGAAGCCACCATCTGGGTGATGTGGGCAATAGTATAAATAATCGATATATGCACCCATTTCTCCAAGCTGCTTATCCATTCTTGAGTGAATTAAATTCAAAGTGTTCTCATCACAGAGTCCTCTTGCAATTACACTCTGATTTGTTATTACTATTGATATATATTCACTTTTATTTATCTTCCGAATTGCTGGTCCGGCAAATTTATAGACATTCATTTCATCTTGATGTTTAATCAGGTCGGTATCGTGATTAATAACCCCATCGCGGTCAATAAAAATAGCTTTTTGTTTTTTAGATAGGTTCCTCGATTCAACTTTCCCAATTAAATAGGCTTTTTCTACTTCTTCTCTTCTTTCACTCTTACCCATGTCTTTTATGTATTCTGTGCTATTGTAGGCATACATTTTAAACATATTTATCCAATTAGGAAATAAGTCTCTACCAAAATCAGAGCTGGTATTTTTTGGTATTTTATTTATTATTTCTGGATTCATTAAATAGAAAGCGGCATTGACACAATTTGCAAATTCAATCCCTGCGGGGTGAGGCTTACTATTAACTTTGGTGATTTTGTTATTGGAGTTATAGCTAATTAGATCGCTATCATATGGATGATCATTTGGATGAACTAGCAAAGTAAGTTGTGCATTTTTCTCTAAATGAAAATCTCTCATTTTTTTTAAGCTAATACTACTTATTGTGTCTCCATAAATAACCCAAAAAGGATTTGATAATTTACTTTGTAAAATACTCAGAGCTCCTGCGGTGCCAAGCGGTTGATCCTCAATAACATAATGAATTGAAATATTCCATTTTGATCCGTCACCAAAAAAATCTTGAATTTGGCTTCCTAAATGACCGACTGTAATAAAAAAGCGCTCAATTCCTTGAGCGCTGTATGTTTCTATGATATGTTGCAAAACAGGCTTGTCTGCCACAGGGACCATTGGTTTTGCAATACCTGGAAAAGATTCTTGAATTCTAGTCCCTCTTCCGCCAGCCAATATGACTGCAGTAGAAAACATCTTATAGTACTGCTTCTAATTTATCAGAAAGAATACTTTTTGCTGCGACACCAACTTGCTTATCTACAACTTCACCATTCTTAAAAATTAGAAGAGTTGGGATATTTCTAATACCAAATTGCGCTGCAATTTCATTTTGGGTATCGACATCAACTTTTCCTACAAGGGCTCGTCCTTCAAAATCTGTAGCTAATTCGTCTACCATTGGTCCTACCATTCTGCATGGTCCGCACCATTCCGCCCAGAAGTCAACTAGAACTGGTTTATCAGACTTCATCACTAGATCCTGAAAATTACTATTTGTAAGTTCTATTGCCATAATTTTTTTTCTTAATATTTATTCTTCTCAAAGGTAAACTCGCTAAGGTAAACTTACATTAATTCCTTTTTGATGTTTTAAAAATTAAATAAAAAACATAACCTATTCCGCCAATCAAAGTCAATATGGAACCTAAATAATATATTGTTCTAGAACCCTGTAATTGTTGCATGAAAAATATATCTGCGACAACATCAAGACAACAGCCTAATACAAATAATATTAAAAAAAGCGATTTCCCCATATTTTCTTTCCTAGGAAGATAGTAATTGTAAATAAATAATCCTCCAAGTTGGAGGATTATTTAGCGGTGCGGACGGGACTCGAACCCGCGACCCTCGGCGTGACAGGCCGATATTCTAACCAACTGAACTACCGCACCAATGATTTCTATTGGGTGTGCAAATATAAACCCCTTATTGCGACTGCAAAACACGACTCGGATTAATTTTAGATAAAATCAGAGACGTTATCCAGGTTGTTCCTGTCAGGACAATAAAAATCAAAATATTTGCATAGATGAATTTGATCCATGGCCATGATACAGGAACAACGGAAATATAGTAAGTATCCGGATCTAGCGGAATTAATCCCCAATTTGACTGAACAAATAAAAATAAATATCCAAAGATATTTCCAAAGATTAATCCTAATAAGATACTTGGAGAAAAAAGAGCCATGAAGCTATTGTAGAGTGAACTTTTTCGCATTCCAATGGCTCGGAGTATTGCTAGTGACGTCTTTTTTTCTATAATTCTGATGAAAATGACTACGACGGAGTTGAAACTGGCTACAATAGTAAGAATTACTCCCAAGATATATGTATTGTTGTCAAATAAATTAATCCATTGATATATTTGAGGGAAATCATCTTGACTAGTGAAAACCTCAAAATCTATAGGTAAAGTGGTATTTAATTGCTCTGCTTGCTCTCTTGATGTTTTGTTTTTAGTATATAGTAAAACAGCTTGAGAGTTATCAAAATCCCACTTATTAAGCTTTTGAATTGTATTCAATGAGCAGATTATTAAAGGATCTTCCCATTCACTAATTCCACTATTAAATATTCCAACAATATCGAAGTATCTAATCGATGGGTTTTGGCGGCCCTCTCGACTGAAATACATCTGAATCTGATCATTTAATGATGCTCCCAACTTTCTCGCCATTTCTTTAGATATCCATATCGAATTTGGATTATTAGTCCAATTTGGAATAATTCCTTCATAATTGACTGAAGATATTGATTCAGGGATTTTATCAAATCCAAAAAGTCTTGCTCCCTCCATTTGATTAGAGAATGTTATAATCCCTGACTTCCAAGCAACGAAATGATAGCTTTCTATAGATCCAGTTCTTTCAAAAAAATCATTTGAATCAATATATAATTGAGATTTTGAAAAAGCATACAAATCCCCTTCTAAAGTAGTTTGGTATGGACGTATTTGATAAGATCCATGGAACCTTTCAATTTTTTTCTCGATTTCAAATTGTAACCCCTTACCCGTGCTTAAACCAATTATAATGGTCATTATCCCAACTCCAATTACGGATATAGCCAAAAAATTCGCTTTTTTTTGACGTTGGATGTTTTTTGCCCAACGCCAACCTAGCCATATCGAGAAAAATCGCCATCTTGGAACCATGTTTTGTAAATATACGTGGGGACTGCACCTTGGCCTTGTTTTTTTGATTTTTCCAAATGTTTTATTCAGTCAAGTAAATCATGATAATAATATATATTTTGAAAAGACAGGAGCTATTAGATTAGAATCATATAATCATTTGTTTAAAGGAAAGAGAATAGGGGTAGTAGCACATGCACCGTCTCTAAGTCAAGGTAAATGGGATGATATTAATTCGACAATAGTTAATAACTCAAATTATTTAAAGCCTATTCATACTGTAGATAGATGTTTAAGAAATGGTTGGAATGTTACCCGAATATTTTCACCTGAACACGGATTCAGAAGTGTTTTGCCAGCAGGTGAAATTGTCTTAGATGACATTGACCCTATATCAGGCTTACAAATAACTTCTTTATACGGATCAAACAAGAAGCCATCAAAAGAGGATTTAAAGGATTTAGACGTCATTATTTTTGATTTACAGGATATTGGAGTGAGATTTTATACCTATATATCTACTCTTTCCTATGTCATGGAAGCTTGTGCTGAAAATGAGAAATTGCTTGTTGTTCTTGATAGGCCAAATCCATTTGCCTCAGTTGTTGACGGACCAATATTGGATACTTCTTATACTTCATTTGTAGGAATGCATCCTATTCCAGTATTATATGGATTAACAATTGGTGAGTATGCACTCATGACAAAAGGAGAAAGTTGGATTAATAATGCATCTAAATTGAAATTAAAGGTTTTAACCATTCCAAATTATAAAAGAGAATCATTTCATAATCCAATTCCTCCATCACCTAATCTCCCGAATATCAAGTCTGTGCGTTTATATCCTTCTTTATGTCTATTTGAGGCTTGTCCAGTATCGGTTGGCAGGGGAACGGATCATCCATTTCAAATAATAGGAGCTCCGTGGTGTGTTAATAAGTTGTTTTCTTTTAAACCCAAACCAAATTTAGGCTCAAAGTATCCAAAATTTAATGATCAAATATGCCGCGGCGAAGATTTAAGAGATTTAAAACTCTCTGGGAGGGGGTTTGATTTGAAATATATTATCGATTATTATAAAGAATGGAAAAAACTTAATCTAAATTCAGAAAAATCATTCTTTTCTCCATTCTTTGATAAACTTATAGGCTCAAGTTTATTAAAGAATCAAATTGAAAATGGTATTGAACTTGAAGAGATAGAGGCAAGTTGGAATACTCAAATAGATAATTATCAGAAAAATATCAGAAGTAAATATCTTTTGTATTAGAATTCAAAAATGAAGCCGACACTAGGTAAAACAGTCCCACTACTATTAGGTAGTGTTGTCGTTAAATATTGAGATGTGATATTAGGGTTTATGACCGGATTCCCTTCGCTATCTCTAACAACGTCAATAAATTCAGGTCCATCAACAGAATAAGCCAAAGCGTTTTGAATATCAAAATAGAGGTCCACATTGAATTTTTTTAGGAACCATTTTTTGTCTATCCGAATATTGAGACGATTAAAATCAAGATATCGTTTTGAGTTAAGATTATTATAATCCGGTATGCCTCGACCCAAAACATCCCAGTTCTGAATTGTGGCCGTTGCAGCAAGATCAAAGGGTGTGTAGGGGGCTCCACCAAGGAGTTGATATTGACAACCAATTTCATAATTTTTCCCAAACTTTTTCCCAAACGTAAATGTTGCAATGATTCCATTATCCCAGGAACTTGAGATATATTTATTGTCTATATCTTGAAATTCACTCCTAACTAAAGTTATCGCTGCAATCCCGAAAAACCCCTTGAACAGTTTCTGCTGGTAAGTTAATTCAAGACCGTATGCCCGGCCTTTAGAGGTTGCAGTAGCAAGCTGATTGCCGATTACACCAAAATCTCCGCCTGCTGTTCCTAATGAAATGGAGTCTCTGAGTAAAAAGGGGTAATTACTATATCGCTTTAAGAAGCCTTCGATACTTGTCTTAGCATTCCATGGCCAAAATTGGCTTGAGCCAAAAACAAAGTGCTCTGCTCCAATAAACGTGAGTCCTGAATTATTTCCATCTGTTCCTGTATATCCAAGAGCCGTATAAGGTGGGATTTGATAGTAAATACCGTAGTTTCCGTCTAAGGTGATGTTTTCATTAATACTGTATGACAGGGCGATTCTTGGTGAAAGCTGATTTAATGGATTAATGGTACTTTCATTAAAATCCATGATGTCTGTTCTTATTCCTAAAGAAACTTTTAGTCTATCATCTGCAAATCTTCCAATTATATTAGCAAATACGTTAGCCTTATAAAAAACTCTATCTGCAGAGTAGTTCAGCTCAAAGATCCCAGGAAATCTTTTATCTAAAGTGGTAGTGTTATACTTGGCTTGTTCAAGTCCAAATCCAATCATGGATTCCCAACGACTACTTTTTCTCTCATGTTCTACTCTGAATTTATTTTCTATTTCTTGAGAATTATAGTCTAGAAGTTGTTCTAAATTTCGATCATTATCTACAAATTTTTCTGAGGTATTATCTAGCATAAATCTGCTCAATACTATATTAGTTTTTCCTTTTTCTCCAAAATGTGTGTATTTCGCACCAATGGAATAGTTCCATTGAATATCCTCAGGTAAATAGTTCAGTATATACTTTTGATCTGCTGAGTCATTTTCACCTAAATTCAATCTATTGACATCATAAGCGCCTAGGCTTAAGATGGTTAATTGATTGTTCCGGTTAAATTTATGTTTAATTTTAAACTGGTAATCATTATAAGTGGGTAAAAAAGGGAGTCCAATCACTTTAAATAAAAACTGGAGATAGCTGCGCCTAATCGAAGCTAAATATGTTGTTTTTTTATTGATAGGGCCATCAAGAGTAAGTCCCACTTCTGACGCTCCTACTTGGAATATCCCACCTGTTTTATCTGTTCTTCCATCTTTAAGGTTTAATTCCATCACAGAACTCAAGCTATTCCCCCTTTGTGCAGGGAATGCTGAAGTATAAAAGTCTACATCTCGTATGAAATTAACATTTATCATTCCGACAGGCCCACCGCTTGCCCCTTGTGATGCAAAATGGTTAATTGCTGGTATTTCGATTCCATCTAAGTAAAATCTATTTTCATTCGGACCTCCGCCTCGTATAATTAAATCATTTCTGAATGCACCCCCAACACCACCTACTCCAGGAAGGGATTGGATTACTTTTGAAATGTCTTGGTTTCCGCCAGGATTCCTCTGTATTTCATTTATGCCAATACTTTGGACTGAAACTGGAGATTGAGCATCTCTTGTGAATTTCATCTGAGCGCTAACTTCAACTTCTTCTAATTTTTGAGTAGCCTCTCTCAATTTAAAGTTTATTATCGCGGGCTTTACCAAAGTTAGTTGAACTTCAAATTGTGTTTTAGCATTATAGCCGATAGTCTCAACTGTAACGTTAACGAGAGATACGGGTAGGTCTTGAAAAGAAAATTCTCCATTAATATTAGTATATGTTATTTCCTCAAGACCTTGAATTTGTATAATTGCTCCAGGAATTGGATCATTATTTGCTTCGTCCACAACTGATCCCGAGAGAATAGCTTGGGCATTTGAGATCAAAGGAATAAATAAAGTGAAGAATAATACTCTTAGTAATCGCATCTTTTAGTAAATGTTAAAAAACCAGCATAAGGCTGGCTTTTCAATATGTTGAACAACCCGTTCAATAAGGAAACAAAAAAAAACTCTTATAAGTTCTTGACGAAGGATCGAATCTCATCCTCATAATTGAATTTCTCATCTTTTTCTTTAGCATTTTCTCGACCCAAAGACAATGCCATTTTAGCCGATTTTTTAGCACCCTGATGATCGCCTTGGCTCGCCAAGATTTGAGCATATAAATAATTGTTGTACCAATTGTTTGGATCGTTTTTAAGTACTTGATGTATCAATTCTAAAGTCATATTGGGGTCCATGTTGTTTTGGAAATAGAATCTTGCACTGTTTCTCTTGACTCTGAAGTCTTCAGGGTTTTCATCTAATGCCTCCATTATATTTTCCTGAGCTTGATTCAAGGTCTGTACCTGTAGAGGTAGTTTCACACTCGAATTTTCCCATGAAATTATCAAGTTTGCCCCATTCATAGTTATGTCTTCAAAACCCATATAAAGAGATTCTGTGGAGCTTTCATTTTTTAACACGGGTAAATCAACTCTGGCGATATCTTCGCGAGAATTGTAACCATCTACTCCCCACAAGTCAATATTAGAATTCAATATGATAGTCCAGTTAGTTTCGTTAACTATAGCGGATAAGCTATATTTCCCCGCAGGAACTCTAGTCTTACCTATTTGCACATCTTGTGAAAATGATAGAGTTGAATTTTTATTGGCCCCAAGTCGCCAATGTTTCCCGTAAGGAATAAGATTACCGAAGATATCTCTGTTTTTGACCGAAGGTCTACTATAACTAATGGAGAAATCAGTTAATCCAATTTGTTGAGATATGGTTGATTTTGGAGATGCCTGCGGGAGTTCTTGCCCTAAGGCTTGAAAGGAAATCGCAACAGCAATTGTAAAAAGTAAATTTTTCATAGTTTTAAAGTTAAAGCTTATCCATGGCTTTGTTAATAAATGAGGTTAGTGCTTCTCCTTGAAGAAGGTTTTGTTGCAATAAAGCTAGATCTTTTGCGTGATTTATAATTTCCCCCTTTTTTGCACCCTTTGCTTTGAGGATTTTGCCCGCAAGAGGATGGTTCACGTTCATCACTAAATCATAAGTTTCGGGGAATTCATTCATGCCCATAAATCCTCCACCTCCTCCAGTAGCGCTCATTTCTTTCATCCGTCGCATGAATTCAGGAATTGTAATTAACATCGGAACGTCATCACTACCCAAAGCTTCCATTCTTACTGAGTATGTTTTACTATCTAAAGCGGTTTCAACGCTCTCTTTGAGTTTTTCCTTTTCGCTATCTGTAAGAATAGATGTTCGATCCTCGCCTTTTGGAATAAGCTTATCCAGCAGATCCGAATCAACTCTTGCAAAACGGATTTTTTCTTGTGATGTTTCATGTTTTTGAATTGAGTGACCCGCAATAGGGGACTCAAGGAGAATCACATCGTAACCTGCAGCTTTTGCCTTTTCGCTGTAGCTATGTTGTGCATCTCTATTTGAAGTGTAAAGAATTACTCTTGTTCCATCCTTGTCAGTTTGAAGAGCTGATATCTTTTCAAGATATTCGTTCATCGTATAGTGCTTATCATCAATAATCGATTTAAATAAATTGAATTTCAGAGCTCTATCATAGAATTTTTCTTCTGTAACCATACCATATTCAACGATTACCTGGATGTCTTTCCATTTAGATTCAAAATCTTCTCGATTGCTCTTGAACATCTCTTCTAGTTTATCAGAAACTTTTTTAGATATGTGTCCACTAATTTTTTTCACATTTCCGTCAGCTTGCAAGTAGGATCGACTTACGTTTAAGGGAATATCTTTTGAGTCAATTACCCCATGCAGAAGAGTTAAGAAGTCAGGAACAATACCCTCAACATTGTTAGTTACAAAAACTTGACTTTGATAAAGTTGTATCTTATTTTTCTGTAACTCCATATTCGGCTTGATTCTTGGGAAAAACAATATTCCCGTCAAGTCAAAGGGGTAGTCCACATTCATATGAATATGAAACAATGGATCTTCAAATGTAGTAGGATAAAGAGCCTTGTAAAATTTATTGTAGTCATCATCGGATAAATCACTTGGGCTTTTAGTCCAAGCCGGTTCGTCTTCATTGATGATATCAGGAACCATACTTTTTTCAAGTTTTGGATCTTCTCCTTCTTTTGAAATGTCAACTTCTAGTTCCTTTTCTCCAAATTGAATTGGTACACTCATAAATCGAGCATATTTTTTCAAAAGTTCACGAATTTTAAACTCCTCTAAGAAATCTGTGCTGTCTTCACTGATATTTAAAATAATTTCAGTTCCTCTATCTTTTCTTTTTGAAGCAACTAGTTTAAATTCAGGCGAGCCATCACAGCTCCAGTGAGCTCCTGATTCTGGTTCTTTCCATGATGAAGTCTTGATTTCAACTTTATTGGAAACCATAAAGCTAGAATAGAAACCTAATCCAAAATGACCAATCATTGCTCCTTTGTCGACTTTTCCTTCGTATTGTTTAACAAATTCTTCAGCACCGGAAAATGCTACATCATTAATGTATTTTTGAACATCATCTTTTGACATTCCAATACCTCTGTCAATTATTCGGATTTGCTTTTTCTTCTTGTCAAGAACAACTTTTATTGTTAGTTCACCAAGCTCGCCTTTAAATTCACTGAGATTCGCTAAGGTTTTGATCTTATTTGTTGCATCTACTGCATTTGAGATTAACTCTCTTAAAAATATTTCCTGATCGCTGTAGAGGAACTTCTTAATAATTGGAAAAATGTTATCCGCAGAAACATTTATTTTACCTGTTGCCATTTTTTCTGAATTAGTTTCGTTTCCGCTTCCTGAACAAGTGTTATGCCATTTTGTTAACAAAGGAACCATAATAGAGAATAACTGACAATTTGACCGAATGAAATATTCACAACGCTACATTGCCGTAAGATTCATGACATTTTCGGGCTTTCGTTCTCGATGGAGAGCTTTTGTTGGGATGGGGCTAAATCTTCGACACAAAATATCTGGGGAAGGTTTGGTCTTTGGTAAGATGTTGGGAAGTGGCGCAGGTGAGGGGTTTTCAGTATGGCCGGATTGGGGCACTTATGCTTGGTTTACGGTTTTTGATTCAGAAGATCATGCCAAAAGTTTTTTTGCTTCGGATAATATATTTAATGACCTAAAGACTTGTTCATCTTCTGTTTTTGGTTGGGATGCAATTCCATTAAAATGTCATGGGACATGGAACGGTGTAAATCCTTTTGGAGAACTTTCAGAAATAGAGCATTCCGGCCAGCTTGCAGTTTTAACAAGAGCTAGTATTAAAAAGTCTCAAGCTCTCCGTTTTTGGTGGAACGTTCCTGCTGCAAGTAGAAATATATCAAATCATTCTGGCCTTATTTTTTCGAAAGGAGTGGGGGAATATCCCCTGCTAGAGCAAGCTACCCTTAGTTTGTGGAGCTCAACAGAAGAGCTAAATGAGTTTGCTTACAAAAGCAGACAGCATGCACCAGTGGTTAAAAAAACAAGAAGATTTAATTGGTATTCGGAAGAGCTTTTCCTAAGAATGATGGTTATTAAGAAATATGGCAAAATTATGGATAAATAATAATCTCATGTAAAGATCAAGCTTTCTTCTATATGTAATTTTCAATAATTCTTTTTTCTATTTCAATTGGATTTATTGAATTTAATTTGAGATATTCTACAGCTTGTCCAAAAGTATTAAAATCTCGAAATCCAATCTTTGGTAACATTCCAATAAGTTCTGAGCCATAGGTTTTTATTCCTATATTTTCTGCTTCAAAAAGAACCCGATCATAGATCATCTTAAGTGTGCATGTTTCAATACCTACAATATTGCAACTCACTTGCGAAAAGCTTAGATTATCGCAATACCAGCCTATGGATTTCACTCCGGAAATTCCTACAGGAGAACTTTCACGAATAATTCCTGCAATTTTTTTTGCTTCAAACACTTTATTTTTCCCAAGGTTTATATTGTAAGCGATTAAGAAATTTCTTGCGCCTAATGCCATTGCTCCAAAACGTGGATTAAAGTATCCAAAATCAAATTTTTTTCTCGATCTAGCGAGCATTTCATATTGACCCTTTCTAACATTACTCAATTCATAATTTTCTGAACTTACGGAGCTTTCGCTGTAAAGCCATCCGCCCACTTTTATTTTATGGAATTCTATTTCTTTTAATATGTTTTGGATGCATTCATTTGCATCATCAATTGTTGATGGATAAATAGGTACTATTGGACAAACATCTAAGGATCCAATTCTTGGATGATTCCCCGTATGCTTTCTCATATCAATTTTACTGAGACATTTTTTTAATAAACTTATTACAGCTGATGTAATTGATTTGTTGTTCCCTAAAAAAGTAAAAACTGTTCTGTTCGCGTCGTAACCAATATCTACATTAATTAGATTGATTCCGGGTAAGCAATGCAACGAAGACTCAATATCATCAATAATACCAGTTTGGCGACCTTCGGAGATATTAGCAACACATTCTAACATGGGTTAGAAATTAGGATTCTCAATCCCTTTTACAAATGCCATTAAAGAGGCTACTGAGCTTTTTGCTACACTCATCTGCATTAATGGATCAATCAAAGGAAGAGCAACTTCCGCTAAATGGATGTAGTCACACCTTCCAGTCTGTCCAGATTGATAAGCGACATTGAAGACGTCGTCCCATGACCATCCATGCTGAATAGCAGCTGAGCTTGGACAATTTTTAATGCCGTCAGCACATATTTCAAGCCCAAAAACAGAGGTTTGACATACATGCTTGAGTGCAAGCTCTAATGACTTTAAAAATTTTGAAGTTCCTTTGTATGTCCATGATTCAAAAGAGAAATACTGCCAATCTGGATTACTAGTAAATTTCTTCAAACTTTCTTCATTTAATCCATTTTCATGCATTCCTAGAACTGCATAGTTTTTTAGAAAACCATTTTCTTTAGCATATGAAAAAGAGTTGCCGCTATGTCTGCCCTCAAGGTTTCTACAATCAGGGTGAGGATCTAGATTGAGAGCATGAATTTCTTCTTTATTCACAGCGCTAAGGGCTTTTAATAAAGGATATGCATTATTATGACCTCCCCCAAGGATAAGAGGGGTTTTGCCCTTTTTAATTAAATTTATTACGACCTCAAAAACTCTTTTGTCAACTTGTTCAACTAGGGATCTAAGCTCGTCTTTGTTTTCAGGATAAAGATATTTTTGAGAAAGCTTCTGAAGGTCTGATACAATAACTTCAGACCAACCAAATTTTTCGGCTGGAATAAATTCATTTACTTGAATAGCAGATATCGCCTTGTAAAATAAAGAAGAATTATTTGCCGCTCCAGGTCTTCCTCCATTTGCTCTTACCCCAATGTCTTCGGGGATTAACAGGAAGATATAGTCCCCCTCAGAATCAGTCTTTTGTTTAAGAAGATCTCCGAGCTGTTTTTCACCTGGTCTACTCTTATGTGATTGGAAAGGGTTCATCTTCCTTGTATAAATGTATACTCAATGTTATTTTCACCAAAAGAATATGGTATGAACGACAAGTTTGATACGGGTTTGGTTAAAATCAAATTTGCATCCAATCCTTTAGCTATATGTCCCATTTGTTTTTCTGCTCCTAAGGCATAAGCGGCATTAGTCGTAATTGCTGCTAAACCTTCTTTTGGAGTTAGTTTCATTTTGTGGCAAGCAAGACTCCAGCATAAACCTAGATTGGAACTAGGAGCTGAACCAGGATTGCAATCTGATGCAATTGCTAAGGGTAGATGGGAGTCAATGATCCGTCTGCCTGGCGTATATGGTATATCCAGGAATAACGAACACCCGGGAAGAGCAACGGGAATTGGTTTTCGATATGAAAGGTTTGATTCAAACGCTCTATACAAATCTTGATGATCTTGATCTGTCATGAATTCTAAATGATCAACACTCCAGGCTTGGTTTTTTATTGCCGCCTGCAATCCTCCGATACTGCTGAATTGATTTACATGAGCTTTAAGTGGTAAATTAAATTTATTAGCAGCGTTGCATAATGCATCAATGTGTTTCGGTGAAAAATAATTGGTTTCACAGAAAATATCAACAAAATCTACAAGACCCTCATCTGCAAATTTTGGCAGCATTTCATTGCAGATTTCTTCGATATAAGCATCATGATTACCCTTGTATGACAATGGAAGAGCGTGAGCTCCTAGAAAGGTTGACCATATTTTTTGTGAAACTTGATCTTTTGCTCTCTTTATTACGCGCAACATCTTTCTTTCTGAATCTGCGGTTAGTCCATAACCACTTTTTATCTCTAATGCAGCAGTACCTGTTTTTTTTGATTTTTCTATCCTTTCAAGAAGGGAGTCCAGTAATTGATTTTCATTACTCGACATTATTTGTTTAGAAGAATTAAGAATACCTCCTCCCAAAGTAGCAATTTCTGTGTAAGTCGACCCATGCATTCTCATGTTGAACTCTTCAGATCTATCATTTGCATAAACAAGATGCGTATGAGAGTCAATGAATGCTGGAAGTATAAATCGCCCAGTTCCATCAATAATTTGAATATTAGAACTTCCCTTAGGGCAACTGCTCATGCTACCATAGTTATTTATGAGCCCAGAATCTATTTCGATGAAAGCATCGTCTATCATTGTCCAATTATCCATAGAATTCCCTGCCAAAAAATCACAATTCTGGTTATTTTCACGAAGAGTCGCTAATCCTTTTAGATTCTCTATTCTTGTACGCATGTAACGAAGGTAGTGTATCGCGTATTTTTGATGACATGGCAAGCAATTCATTTGGAGAAATTTTACGTTTAACCACATTTGGAGAATCTCATAATTCTGCTATGGGTGGGGTTTTAGACGGTGTTCCTGCGGGAATTTTAATAAATACTTTGTTAATTCAAGAAGATGTAGATCGAAGAAGACCAGGTCAATCTAAGTACACAACATCTCGTTCAGAGTTAGATAAAGTGAAAATATTAAGTGGTTTACATCCTGATATTGACGATCAGGGTTTTCAGAAGTCTTTAGGTTCGCCAATCGGTTTCATCGTTGAGAATATGGATAAGAAGAGCTCAGACTATAGTTCTTTGAATGATGTGTTTCGTCCCTCTCATGCTGATTTTACTTATCAAGCTAAGTATGGCATCAGGGATCACCGAGGAGGAGGTAGGTCAAGTGCCCGAGAAACTATTTGTCGCGTGATTGCCGGAGCAATTGCAAAACAGATTTTGGGCGATGAAATAAAGATTAATGCATATGTTGAGAGAATTGCTGGAATAGGTATTCCAAAGAACGCCAGTTATGAAATATCGAATGCAAATCAATCGCCATTATTATGTCCTCATATTGAAACATCAAAGAATATGGAGCAAAAATTAAGGGATCTTTCCAAGAAAGGAGATACAGCCGGTGGTGTTATAGCTTGCCAAGTTCAAGGTGTTCCTGCAGGTTGGGGTGAGCCAGTATTTAATAAAATGAATGCTCGTTTAGCATACGGTATTATGGGTATAAATGCTACGAAGGGTATAGAGTTCGGCTCTGGGTTTCTTGGAGCCGAAAATACAGGCTCTCAAGAGAATGATTCTTTTGAGTCAAGAAAAAAAACCACTTCAAATAATAGTGGTGGGATTCAAGGGGGCATAAGTAACGGCCAAGACATATTTTTCCGAACAGCATTTAAACCCGTGTCGAGTATAAAAATGAAGCAAAAAACCATCAATGAAAATGGTGACTCTGTTAATATAAATATTGAAGGCAGACATGATCCTATTGTGCTGCCGAGAGCTGTTCCAATAATCGAGGCAATGGCCTCACTGGTGCTTGCAGATTTTTATTTGTATCAACACATGCAATCTATAAAATAGCTCGAAAACAAAATGGCCCACTTATATCGATTTGTGCTATTAATATTCATGTCTCAGTCTTATTGCTTGTCCGGGCAAACTGATGTGCGCAATTGTCCAGGATATTCAGGATTTTCAAAGCAGGCAATATCAGCTCGTAGAGCTTTAGAAGAAGGAGACCTAATCATGGCTAAGGTCTATTTATCAGCAATAAATAGAAAACCTAAGGGTCAAGAGCTGAACTTTTTATACCTCAGGTCTGAACTAGATTTATTAGAAGGACGTCTGTCAGATGCGGTATCTGGGTATGCTGAGATTTATTCAAAATGTCCATTATACTCTCCAATGGTTCTTTTTAAATGGGGTTCTGTATTAGAAGAGTTAGGGCTCATGAAAGAGTCAAAATTAAAATTTGAGGAATATTTAGCACTTGAAAATCTTGACATTTTATACAAAAGTGAGGTGATGGAAAAAATTTTGATATGGAATTTT
>CALKDS010000042.1 GCA_938084135.1 uncultured Flavobacteriales bacterium | reverse complement strand
CCACTACCCTTGCCTATAAATGAATCCCAATCTGGCAAAGACTTTAAAAATATTTGACTAGATCGCCATAGACTTTTGGAGAATCGTTCTTTAATAAATTTAGCATCTTCCCAGTAGTGGTTATTAGCTAAGTGTTCATATGTATTTAGGTTAGCTAGTGTTCCATTTTTATCAATTGCTCTCAGTAGCTTATGGCTATTGAAATCACTCGTGTTTCTGAAAGCTAGTGTTGACCAAGCCAAACACCGGTCATGAGATTGATGGCGAAGTGCTCTTATCTGTTCATGATGCTCAACTCCAATCCATTCGTTAAAAAAAAGTTTTCTAGTCGGCGCGTTGCTCAGTGGGTAAATGACTCTCACATCTTGAATCTGTGGTATCTCTAGTGCTAAGCTAACTCTAGCGCCGCTTAGCCAGGAGTTGAGTCGCTGAAAACCAAGTGGTGACTCTGGTAATAAGACGGCTATGCGCAATCCTCTGCTTCTAAAATCAACAGCTGGCTGTATTGGCACTCTTCCGTCTTGAAGAGCAGGAAGTATACCTGCAGTACTATTTATTTCGGCTAAAACAAGAGGTGTGCAGCCGTGTTTTTCTGCCATGGATAAAACATCTCTTGTTTTTAATACTCCAAATTTAAAGCTATATGCGCTATGGCTAATAAACATAATTAGATACACTCTGTGTTGAGTGTTGTTTTATTTGTCTTTTAAAAAGTCTTTACAATAGTATTAATCAACTGTTTTTTGCTAATAAATCAAGAAGAGCTATATTATTAATTTTATTATTTAAGTTTAATAAGTTAAATTACTGGATTACAGTATTTTAAATTTGATTATAGAAAAAACCTATGTACTATTTTACTACACAAAAAGCCTATCTTTTTCGATTAGCCAACAACGGAGGCGGATCTCCATTAAATGGATTTTCTCTACCTATAGTTCTAACACCAAGTCCATAGGCTCTAAACACCGCCCTATCTCCATATATATTTCTAATTTGATCCATAGCTAGACATAAACTATCACTTTTATCACATGCTTCAAATAACTGATACTGGCTTCCCCCACCCACTAAACCACTAAAGCTCACACCTATTAATCTAACTCTTATTCGGCGACTATGTATTCGGCCAAATAACTCTTCTCCCCTACTTATAAGTACAGAATCCGAAGATGTGTAAGGAATTGATAACTGCTTGGTTTGAGTCTGAAAATCTGCATATCTAATTTTTACTCTAATACAGCTAGTAAGTTTATTGCCTTTCCTGAGCTGAAACGATAGATTTTCAATCATAGCCATCAAAATGCTGCGTAACTTATCTAAGTCTGTAGTGTCGTGATTAAATGTCCGCTCCGTTGAGATGGATTTTCTTTCGTGAGTTTTACAGACAGGTGTATCATCAATACCTTGAGCTTTTTCCCATATAACTCGACCATGCTTACCAAACACACTATTAAGTGCATCTACCGGCATGCTTTGGAGAGTTCCAATGGTTTGAATACCTAAGTCTCGAAGAGTTTGATATGTTTTTGGTCCAACCATAGGTATTTTTCGAATAGACAGTGGTGATAAAAAATGCTTCTCAGACCCTGACTGTATGTGCTTTTCATTATTAGGTTTAGCTTCACCTGTAGCAACTTTAGATACAGTTTTATTAACAGAGAGACCGAATGATATAGGAAGGCCAGACTCTCTCATAATCCTTTGACGCAAATCTGAAGCGACTTTTAGTGATCCGAAAAATCTATCCATTCCACTTAGATCCGCATAGAATTCATCTATAGATGTTTTTTCTATAACCGGAAGACACTCTTCAGCAATTGCTGTAACTACTTTAGATTGCTTGGAGTAAGCTGCAGAATTACCCCTAATAATAACAGCTTCAGGACAGAGCTGTTTTGCCATTTTCATTGACATAGCTGAACCAACCCCGTATGTTCTAGCCTCATAACTACATGCCGCAACAACACCCCTGCCGGATGTTCCACCAATAATAACAGGCACTCCATTAAGTCTGCTATCGTGAAGTCTCTCTACTGAGACAAAAAAACTATCTAAATCCATGTGCAGAATAGATCTGCTCATAACCTACTAAAATCCATATTAAGCTACATTTTTCTCTAGCGCTGAACGAAGAGCTCTAACTTCTTGTTTTAGAGTGTCTAGCTTATTTGCAACATTATCATTGGTGTACCTATTAGAAAGGTCAAATTGAATATTGCCTTCAACTTTCCAAATCTCAAGAAGATCTTCTACATGAACCCGGTAAGGCTTATACGTTGTGTTATCTGAAATAAGCTCTATCTCTCCTGTTTCTATTATACAGTTTTTAGCTCTTTTAAAAACAACTCCGTGATCTTGAGTTAAAAAAACATACAGCTCACCTGTTTTAACAGAACTCCAATCTTGCATATATCTAGATATCAAATAGGACCCCGGTAAAAAAGGGAGCATACTGTCTCCTTGTATCTGAAAAACACGCCTAGTTTCTTCTGATGATATTTCAGGCATAGGTAGTGAAAACTGTGGCAAGGCCTCAATAAAGTCAATGTCCCCATAACCTCCTAAGTAGCCTGCTGCCGCTTTTACCGGAACAAGAGAAACCCTTTCCTTATTTGTTTTTGGATCAATTGGTACGGCAAGTATTCTGAGCTTTTTCCCCGCTAGGCGATCAGTATTGACACCAGAGAACTGCTCTCCTTCTATCTGACCTGATAATAAATCATCAATACTCACATTAAATAACCTAGAGAAAGCCAGTAGAGATTCTATTTTAGGCTCTGCTCTGCCTTCCTCATATGCTCCAATAACTGATCTTTTTAGGCCGACACGATCAGCTAACTGTTGTTGAGTCCAGTTGTTTAGCTTTCGCATTGACTTAAGTGTTTTGTCTAATTTCATAATATTACTATTTATATTAGAATGCTAAAATAATTAGTAATATTGAAATAGGCAAGAAAAAAAGTGAATAAATTACATCTCGCTCAAGAACCCTCTAGCCTTTCATTAACTATTGAATGCCCAGCTAACCAAGCGCTAGTCCATGCGGCTTGAAAATTAAAACCGCCTGTTAATGCGTCTACGTCAAGAACCTCTCCAGCAAAATACAAACCAGGAATCACACGACTCTCAAAAGTTTTAAAATCTACTTCCTCCAAAAGAACACCTCCAGCAGTAACAAACTCTTCCTTAAAAGTACTCTTATCAACAACCTGAAAGGTGGATTCAGAAAGAGTGTCGGAAAAACGCCGCACAACAGGCTTACTTAAGTCAGACCAATTTGCAGAATCTGGTATTTTTGCAAAAGCACAGAGGGTCTTCCAAAGCCTCATAGGAATGCCAAACATTGAATTAGAGACCACTCGCTTACGTTGAAAATTAAAATCTTTTCTAAACCCATTCAGGGTTTCAAATAAGTCATCACTGCCCTCACTGGGCACCCAATCAATAAATATTGTAAAACAGTGATCAACTTCATTCATCCAGCGAGCTCCAAAAGAAGAGAGCTTGAGAATACTAGGACCACTTAAGCCCCAATGAGTAATAAGCAATGGACCTTCAGTTTCAAAGCCACCAATTGGCACAGTAGCTCTGACTTGTGGCATAGAAATTCCAGCCATGTCTTTTAATCTAAGGTCCCTGATATTAAATGTGAATAATGACGGAACGGGAGGGACTATTTGATGACCTAACCTTTTAAGTTCGCTCCATAACCTCTTAGAGCCACCAGTTGCAACAAGAACCCGATCAAATGAAGAAGTCTCTCCAGAATCAAAATGAAGAGAAAAAATATCATTTTCTTTTATAATTGATTTTAACCCGCACCTTAAATGAAATTCAACCCCGGCTCTCTTGGCAAAATCAAGTAGACAATTAACTATTGTTGACGACTCATTTGAAACAGGGAAAACTCGATTGTCATTTTCAATTTTCAGCTCCACGCCCCTGTCGGCAAACCATTCCATTGTGTCCCCACAACCGAACTTGTTAAATGGGCCAAGAAATTCACGAAAACCTCTTGGATAATTCTCAATTAATTCATTCGGATCAAAGCATGCATGAGTGACGTTACACCTTCCTCCTCCAGATATTAAAACTTTGCCCAGCAACTTTGCCGATTTTTCAAAAACATGAACATTGGAATTAGGAGAAGCCTCTGCTGCTGCAATGGCAGAAAAAACGCCAGCAGCACCCCCTCCTACAATTGCTATGTTTTTTGATTTTGTCACTGGACTAATTTACATCTTTAAAGTTTCAATCAGAAAAACTAATGACATCTAAATCCTTTATACGAATACCTCCTAAAAATTGAACGAGGTCATCATTTAAAATTTGCCCAGTTGTTAGTTTTACAGAAGTTGAAATAGACTCACTTAAAAACCAATACTTTCGATCTAAATCACCAGGCCCAACGACTTTCCACGCACGAGAATATTTTTGATTTTCAACTAATTCCATGACTCTAATTTCATAAGGACCAGCAAAAGTGATACAAATCCAATCTTGCGCATTATTAACGTTTTGAGGAAGCTTCTGATACGATTTTAATTTACATGATAATGCAGATTGAAAATTTTTATCTAAAGAAAAAAGCAATTCTCCCAGTGATTTAGAAACCTCTATCCTCGCCCAGTCATTTAATCCGATTCCTGTTTCAATGGTAATTGTTGGAATATTGTTTTCTTGAAAATACTCACCAAAAGCAGAGGGATAAAAACTATCATCAAACTTACCTACTCCTTCTGGATAGTTCCCTTTCAATTCATTTATCATCCACGAACAACAATTCATTGCTATAGTCTGTGAAGTAGTCTCATAATCCCTATTTCCTTTCGGTGCCAAAAGAGAAAATGAAGCCGGAACATCTTTTCCTTTTGGGTAAAAACAGGTTCTTTGATCATGAAGATTAAGTGCTAGAGAAGGTTTTTCCCCAAGAACCCATTTTGACAATGCTAACCCTTCAATAGAATTAAGATTTCTCGCATCTCTATTTATATCTAAAGCGTCTGCATTTAACCGTTTAAACAAATCAGCTCCGTTTGGATTTACAACTGGAAAAATCGACCATGAAATTGAGGTGTTAGGCCTCTGCATTAAAGAAAGTAGCGCATTAAATCCCGTAGGCTCATTACCGTGCATTAAAGACCACGCACATATATCAACACGCTTATCTGGTCTATTTCTAAAAACAAAAAGATCTAAACCATTCTTAGTCTGCCCGATAGCATCAGTTGACCAACCATTTTCATTGGCTATATCTTTAAGCAGATTTAGACGCTCAGAGGTTTTTATATATCTCATATTATACATGTAAATGTAACATTTAGACAACTTAAATTAGTTTTGAATCACTTTGGTATTCCAATACTAACCTTCTGTTAATTAAATCAATAAATAATCTAATGATTTTTTTAATTCAAATTAGTCGATGTTTGTTAAATGAAAAAAGTACTACTCCTGATTGTCTTTGCTCCATGTATTCTATTTTCTCAGAATATTGATTTTTGCATTGGCAGTTGTGCCGACTATACGGGCGAGAGAAACGAAGAGATATTTTCTGCAATTGTGGATAAAAAGCCTGATTTTTTTCTTTGGCTAGGAGATAATATTTACTCTACAGAACCAAATTGGGGCAATAAAGAATCAATGGCTAAAGCATACATTAAACGCCACTCAACTAAGCCAATTTCATCGATGTTTGATATCATAACAAAGCAATATGCGATATGGGATGATCATGATTTTGGCCCCAATGATGCAGATTCATCTTTTTCTGGTAAAAATATTAGTGCAAAAATATTTGAATCTGTCTGGAGTCAAACGCCTGTTAATCTGTCAGGAAATGGTGATATCAGATGGCGAGCGCGTAATAATGAAATTGCTCTTATAGGATTAGATAATAGAAGTCATCGTGGCCCAATCGGAACTCATATTTTGGGTGACGATCAATTAAATTGGCTAAGAGAAACTCTTAGTATGTATGAGGATGCAAGAGTTGTTTTTATTGCCATAGGTTCGCAAGTGCTTAATGACGCCAAGGTCTATGAAAATTATTCACGATTTCCTGAAGAGAGACTCGAACTACTTAAAATATGTTCTGAATCAAATTCACAGATTGTCTTTTTAACTGGGGATAGGCACCACGGAGAGTTAAATATTAAATATATTGACAATAAGCGCTTAATTGACATTACGAGC
This sequence comes from uncultured Flavobacteriales bacterium, assembly GCA_938084135.1. Lineage (GTDB taxonomy): Bacteria > Bacteroidota > Bacteroidia > Flavobacteriales > Schleiferiaceae > TMED14. Next base: position 12,418 of record CALKDS010000042.1, on the reverse strand, counting down.
TCACCATTGACTTCCTCAACACACGACCCGAGCAAAAAAGAGATGAGGAAGAATACCAGCTTAGTGCATGGGTCAATTGTAAACGTGAATCATTTTAACCGGATTATTTGGGATGGAGAATCTAATTTATCTACCGAATTCATAGATATAAATGGAGACGTGATTTTCCAAAAATCATGGCCCATAGAAAATTAGTTCAATTTCAATAAACTACTTTGCTTTTTTGTTGTTTAAATTTTATGTATTCAATTTATCGCGAACAAACTCTTCCTATTAACTTACAGGAAGCTTGGGATTTTTTCTCGTCTCCTTCTAATTTATCAAAAATAACACCGGATAATTTAGGTTTTAAGATTTTAGGAAATGCTCCAGAGAAAATGTACCCTGGCCTATTTATACATTATCGAGTTTCTCCTCTTTTGGGAATTCCTATGAAATGGACTACCGAAATAACTCAAGTCGAATATCAAAAATATTTTGTTGATGAGCAAAGAGTTGGTCCATACGCCATATGGCATCATGAACATTTTTTTGAAGAGACAAAAGATGGAGTTCTTATGAAAGATCACATTCACTATAAACTTCCTTTAGGACTTTTAGGTCGTTTAGTTCACCCACTAATAGTAAAACCTAGGTTAAATGAAATATTTAATTTTAGATTTGAGGTAGCGGAAAAATTATTTTCAATGAACGAAAAGTGAAAAAGAATAAACCTGTTGTCCAGAATCCAATAGATATAGATAAAGTAGCTAAGAATCCCAGCTCTTTGCAGTACCCTCACCATGTTGGAGGTGTGCCGATAAAAGTTACTGATGAAATTGCTCAACGAAGTGCGGCTTTAGACACCATGGATTTTCAAACAGATCAACAGTTACTTCAAATTAAATCCCAAATGGAGCTTCTCGCTTCTCAGGTAAAAGATATCCAAGACAGGAAGCAAATATCGCAGTGGATTTATAACGCTAAGATAAAATTCAAGCCTGAGGTTAATCATGTTTATCATCTTTACGTTAACTCTGAAAATGAACATGTTTTATCCTTAATTAGCCCAGAAGAATTCGAGTTTTCTCAAAGAAAGCTAGGTACATTTGTGAACTCAGTAAGGCTTTTAGGCGACCACACCTGGCACATAATTAAATGAGTGCTTTACCTGTTGCGTTTAATGATTCATTGATCTCAGAGGGTACAGGAGATAACCAATTTAATCAAGAGATTTGGCTCCTTCATGGTTATGCTAGTAACGAAGGGGACCTATCGGCCCTTAGTCCTCACTTTGGCAGACACTATACAATCAGATCTTTAAGAGCTACGTTCCCATTACCTGCTGGTGGATTTGCCTGGTATGGCATAGAATTCGATTTTAATGGATTAAAAAAAACTAACCTGCCTCAAGCTCAAGACTCTTTATTACTTATTAGCGATGCTCTGGACTGGCATAAATCAATTTACCCAAATTCTCCGAGACCAATTCTAATTGGATTTTCGCAAGGCGGAATATTATGCAATGCTATATCTTTTTCTTTTCCAGAGAAGGTTAGTTCAATTGTCTCAATTGCAAGCTACTACCCCCTAGAATGGCCTTTTCTCAAACATAATAAAGGAAAGGTACCTCATTTTGTAGCTTTAGGTACTGAAGACGCTGTGGTTCCAATTTCCATGTCTATTCCAACTTTTGAAAAAGCAAAAACAGACTACGATATCGTTCTAGAAATTGGAACATATAAAATGCCCCATTCTATAAGTCAGGAATGCTTTTCAGATATCATTAAGTTCATCGATAAATCCTTAAAAAGATACAGCTAATAGTTGCTAAGGTATTTATCCCATTTTTTATATCCCCAAATACTCATAAGGAAAAGCATAAATGAATAAACTGCATAGATATTAAAATCACGGTTTATAAAAATGAATATTGATACTGAATTTAAAACCATCCAGATATACCAATTCTCTAAAATTTTACGAGCTTGCCAGATTGTCGCAAGGATTGACATAGCTGCTATAATGCAGTCTATATATGGTAATGGATTATCTGTGTATAAATCCATAATCGCCCCTAACAAACACCCTAAAGAAAGAAAATACAGGGTGATATAAAAACTATCAAAACCAAAACCACGTCTTTTAGCTAAACTAATGATAAAAACACTATGGACTCCCCTCCAGCTAATCCATCCGTATATGGCAAGCAATGAGTATATAACATTTAAAAAGGCCTCTGCATATAATGCTCCAGAATAAAACATCCAAACAGCTAGACCACAACCAAGCATACCAGATGGCCAAGCCCATATTTTTTGCCTTGCGACCCCAAAAACAAATAAAATATTGAATATCACGGAGAAAAACTCCACATTCAAGATTTGGTTAAGTAAGACCAAATTCACATCAGTTTATTAATCGATCAATTCTCCAACAAGCTGTGAAGCTTCCTTTAAGCCAATTGCAGAATAAACACTTAAATCACTTCCGTCAATAAGAGCTTTTGCTTCAGCAGCGTTTGTTCCTTGGAGCCTGATTATAATTGGCACTGGTATCTCTCCAATTGACCGATAAGCATCTACAATACCTTGAGCAACCCTGTCGCACCGGACAATTCCCCCAAATATATTCACAAGGATAGCCTTTACATTTGAATCCTCTAAAATGATCCGGAATGCCTTTTCAACTCGCTCAGCATCTGCAGTACCTCCTACATCCAAGAAATTTGCCGGGTTACCACCAGCCATTTTGATTATATCCATTGTAGCCATTGCTAAACCGGCCCCGTTAACCATACAGCCAACGTTACCATCAAGTTTAACAAAATTCAAGCCTGCTGCATCAGCCCGAACTTCAGTGTCGTCTTCCTCTCTTAAATCTCTTAATCCCTTTAGGTCTTTATGACGAAATAATGCATTATCATCTAAAGACACCTTTGCATCTACAGCCATTATTTTATCATCACTTGTTTTTAAAACAGGATTAATCTCAAATAAGGATGCATCTATGCCCTGATATGCTTTCATCAAGCTCTTTACAAATAAAACCATTTCTTTAAATGCCAATCCGCTAAGGCCGAGATTAAAAGCAACTCGCCTTGCTTGATAATCTTGCAATCCAACCGAAGGGTCGATGCTCTCAGTAAATATCTTATTAGGAGTATGTTCCGCTACATATTCAATATCCATACCCCCTTCAGGACTGTACATTAGCATATTAAGCCCCTTATTTCTATCGAGTAATATACTCATATAGTATTCCTCTGTTTCAGATTCTCCAGGGTAATAAACATCCTCTGCAATAAGAACCTGATGAACTTTTTTTCCCTCCTTGCTGGTCTGAGGTGTAATAAGTTGCATACCTATAATATTTGATGCTAAGTCAGAAACTTCTTCTAAAGATTTAGCTAACTTAACACCCCCACCTTTACCTCTGCCTCCAGCATGAACTTGTGCTTTAATAATATGCCATTGAGAGCCTGTTTCGTCACTTATTCTTTTTGCGGCGGACACTGCTTCCTCTGGGCTTGTAGCAATAATTCCCCTTTGAATACGAACTCCGTATGATGCCAATATTTCTTTTCCTTGGTACTCGTGAAGATTCATAATTTTTAATAAGATTGAGTTATTGTGCAAATGTACTTATGAACTCACGTAATTCATCTCTACTTTTGAAGTCTATGTCAAGTTTATTAAAAGCAAAAGGTATCACTAAATCATTCGGAGACATTCTGGTACTAAAAGATCTCAATTTTGAATTAATTACAGGTGAATTTGTTGCAATCACAGGTGCTTCTGGTTCTGGAAAGTCAACACTATTGCATATTCTTGGAGGCTTGGATAAGCCTGATTCTGGAATAATTGAGTTTAACAATGAAGCATATCCAAAAAAAACAAGAGAAGTAGAATTGTTTCGCAACAAACACTTAGGCTTTGTCTTTCAATTTCATCACCTCCTTCCAGAATTTTCCGCATTAGAAAATATTTGTATGCCGGGTTACATCGGAAAGAAGGACAATATTGAGGATTATGCAAAAGAACTTGCTGGGGAATTCGGAATATCTCATAGATTAAGTCACCTTCCAAGTGAACTCAGCGGTGGTGAACAACAAAGAGTTGCCATGGCGAGAGCTCTTGTTCAAAAACCAAAACTTCTGTTAGCAGATGAGCCATCTGGTAACTTGGATAGTAAAAGATCTAAAGAATTATTTAATCTATTAGACCAGGTAAGAAAATCTAAAAATATTGGAATCGTGGTCGTTACGCACAACGAAAGTTGGGCTTCAAAAGCAGATCGAACTCTAAATCTAAAAGATGGGAAGTGGGAAGCCTAATTCCTAAGAAAGACCTAAAAGATTGGCTTGACGACTGGTCTGAAAAATATGAAAACCCTGATTTCATCGTAAATGATCCGATCTCAATACCACATGCTTATTCTAGATCTGTTGATAGGGAATTCGTAGGTTTTATAACCGCTTCTATTTCTTGGGGAAGAAGATTGAGTATAATTAATAGTGCAACACGAATGTTTTCATATTTCGGTGATCGTCCTGTTGATGATTTAGTCGACTTATCTGAAAATGATATAAATGACATTAATTGGTCTCATCGAACGTTTATGCCCCTTGATGGTCGCCAGTTTTTGAAATCACTCAGAAATTACTATCGAGAAAATAATAGCTTAGAAACGCTATTTTTATGCAAGTCCGATGAGAATTTTTACAATCAAGCTATTGATAGATTTAGATTAATAATTTCTCAAGACTGGTCAGACTCAAGAACTATGAAACATTTAGCATCGCCTTCTTCCGGCTCTGCAGCTAAACGGATACATTTATTTTTAAGATGGATGGTTAGGTCTAATAGCAAAGGGGTTGATTTTGGAGATTGGACCAACATGGACCCAACCAAACTGTCCTGCCCACTAGATGTTCATAGTGGAAAAATTGCTCGTGATCTCGGGCTTTTAAAACGTTCGTATAATGACTCCAAAGGATTACTAGAATTAGATAAAGCATTGAGAAAATTAAACTCCACTGACCCAGTTAAATATGATTACGCACTATTTGGTCTTGGAGAATCAGGTATCTTAAAAGAAGCCCGTTAAAATTTAATCACCTTAATTACAGTGCGTCGATTTAACGATCTTCCGAATTCAGTTATGTTTGAGGCTACTGGAAAACTATCACCAAGGCCCTGATGAGATAATCTATCAGTTGAGATCTCATTATTTATAAGCTCTTGGTAAACCGCTTTAGCCCTCTTTTTACTGAGTTCTAAATTATATTCAACTGAACCTACATTATCGGTATACCCCTGCAGTTCAATACTCAGCTTAGGATTTGTTTTCATCCATTGAACAATCTTCGCTATTTCAAATTTTGATTCATTCAGAAGAGTTGCGCGATCAAATTCAAATAGAATATTATTTAAGACAAAGGAATCTCCACTTTTAATGGGAGTCATGAATATTGTGTCGCTTAAGATATCCAAGTCTAACGAATCTGTGAATATTCTTTTACTTACCATATTGTAGTCTTCGGCTATGACATTAAATGCCATTTCAGAACCCAAAGAAAATGCGGTTTCAAAACTCCCTCCCTGACCGAGTGATTCTCTATCTAAACCATCCTTACTTATCGACCATGATGAATTAGTCACAACCTTTCTGCTTATGGAATCAAATGCCCATATTTCTAGCCATGAAGACTTTTCTGGCATTATACTTGGAGGCATCTTAAAAAAATATATCTGAGGGTTCTTTCTACCCATATATTCACTAGGAATACTCAACGTTCCCCCAGTGAGGTAGCCCGTAGCGCCGTCAGGAGAAACAACTAAGCCAAAATTATCTCTATGATCGTTAATTGGATAACCTAGATTTTCAGGGACACTCCATGTTCCGTCCTGTGCCCAAGTAGTTTTAAATAAGTCCAATCCACCCATACCCACATGGCTATTTGAAGCGAAGTATAAAGTCTTTCCATCAGCGTGCAAAAAAGGTGAAAACTCGTCGCCAGACCCATTAATTTCTACAGGTAGCATCTTAGCTCGGGACCAGGTCTTTCCGTCCCACCTAGACATCCAAATATTTGAATTACTACCTCTTTTTTTTGCGTCTCTCACAAAGAATAAATACTGTCCATCAGCAGACAAGCATGGTTGTGTTTCCCATTGAGAAGTATTTATCTCCAGCCCAATATTTTTTGCCTTGGACCAAATGGCTGAAGAGGATGAAGAAAAATAAATATCACATGAGCCAAATCCATCTTCACGGTCACAGGCAGCAAAAACCATCTTTTTTTGATCACCTTGAACACTTACTGCTCCTTCATTTAATTCAGTATTGATCTTACCTGAAACCATAATTGGCTTTGACCATTGGTGTTGATCAATCTTCTTAACTGAATAAATATTCTCGTCAAAAGGCGGTCTTAGTATATTTCTGCCGGTAAAATATAGCGTAGAATCGTCTCCAGATATGCTTGGAAAAAAATACGACTCGGGATATTCATGATTATTTTTAACAAAGTTTAAATCTACTTCATAATTACTGCTTTCAATATTTTCTCCTTCTTTACTTTGATCTATCCTTATCGGTTTTAGATTATTTGGATTTGATATAGCCCAAGACCCGAATTTTGAATCTTCCAATAATTTTATAGCAGATTGTCTTTTAATCTTAGGTAGCTTATCTATTAATAAATAACTATTAAATGCCTCGACAGCAATAACATAAGAACCTATATCCAGAGCCAATTTCCCCAATTTAAAATAACCCTCACGTTTACTACCCCTCTCAGCTCCAATTCGATATTTAGTTAGTGCTTTATCAGTTTCACCAATTTTTAAATACAAATCACCCAGTGCCATATATGCATCTGAATAATTAGGTGAAATACGAATAGCTGTAAGAAGATGACTTTCAGCTTTAACTAAATTTTTATCTTGACTATATATCTCAGTGATACCCTTTCTATATGATTTCATAGCTCTTTTTGTCTGACCAAGACAAACCTGGCCGGAGATTATAAGAAATATGATAAAAATCAAAGTAAAGCGCATATCTAAGTATCTAAGTTACGCTCTCAAAACTGTAACTTAGCAACTTAAGAGACTCAAAATTAAAATGAACAAATCATCTTTTGAACAAGTAAAACTTGTGTTCACGAACTTCTTAATGAAAAATGGACACAGAAAGACACCCGAGAGGTTTGCTATTCTCTATGAGATTTATAATAGTCAAGAGCATTTTGATATAGAGTCTTTGTATGGTTCTATGAAAAAACAGAACTACCGTGTAAGTAGAGCAACACTCTACAACACTATTGAGTTGCTACTTTCTTGTGATTTAGTGCGAAAGCATCAATTTGGACAGAATCAAGCTCAATATGAAAAATCATATTTCAACAGACAGCATGACCATGTAATACTTATTGATTCCGATGAAGTACGTGAATTTTGCGACCCGCGTATCCAGAAGATAAAAGAAAGTGTCGAAGAAGTATTTGGTGTTGAAGTCACAGGACACCAATTATATATATACGCAAAAGAAAAAAAATAAAATGAGTCAAGGAGCAGATATTCTACTCGGCCTTCAATGGGGCGATGAAGGGAAGGGTAAAATTGTAGACGTACTTACAAAAAACTACGATGTTGTAGCGCGATTTCAAGGAGGCCCTAATGCTGGTCACACTCTTGAGTTCAATAACATAAAACATGTTCTACACACTATACCTTCAGGGATATTTCATCCCAATGCGGATAACTATATTGGCAACGGTGTAGTTATAGACCCGATAATATTCTGTGGAGAAATAGATAAACTATTAAAGTTAGAACCAGACTGCTTAAAGAGATTACAAATTTCTCGAAAAGCCCACCTCATATTACCTACTCATAAGTTACTTGATGCTGCATCTGAGACTGCAAAAGGAAAAAATAAAATTGGCTCTACCCTAAAGGGCATAGGACCAACCTACATGGACAAGACGGGAAGAAATGGCTTGAGGATCGGTGATATTGAGTTGACTGACTTCTCAGAACGTTATCAATCTCTAAAAAAGAAACATTTAGACCTTTTAAATGGATATAATTTTCCTTTTGATCTGAATGATGCCGAAGAACAATGGATGGATGCGGTCAATAGAATCAAGGAAATGAATCTTGCAGACACAGATGTGTTGATCCAAAATGCTTTTCATTCGGGGAAAAAGATTCTTGCTGAAGGAGCTCAAGGCACACTATTAGATGTAGATTTTGGAACATATCCTTTTGTGACGTCTTCAACAACTACAGCTGCCGGAGCTTGCACAGGACTTGGGTTAGCTCCAAATCGTATTGATGAAGTAATAGGGATCTTTAAAGCTTACGTAACAAGGGTTGGGTCAGGACCATTTCCAACAGAACTAAACGATGAATTAGGCCAATTTATCAGAGATCAAGGGAATGAGTATGGCAGTACTACCGGGAGACCAAGAAGAACTGGCTGGCTGGATCTTCCTGCTTTAAAATATGCTGTTGAGATTAATGGAGTAACACAATTAATGATGATGAAAGCAGATGTTCTCTCGGGTCTTGAGGAATTAAAAGTTTGTACTGAATATAAATATCGCGGAGAAACAATTAAGCATCTACCCTATAGTCTTGACGAGGATATTTTAGAGCCTGTTTATGTCGGTATGGATGCCTGGAAAGAGGATTTGACGAAGATAGATTCTGAAAAAGATCTGCCGAACGAATTGAAGAACTATACCAAATTCATTGAAAAATATACAGGAGTTCCTGTTGTGTTAATATCTGTAGGTCCAGATAGGAAGCAAACCCTATGGAGGGGATGAGAGTTTTAATTCCATTTTCTTTGTTCATTTTGTGTTTTGATCTAGGGGCACAAGATCTAAAAAATGGAAGAATAGAAATATTAAGCTCTCGTTCAGTTACGGTCTCTAGAAAAGACACAACACCGATAACAATTCTAAGAGGAGATGTCGTTTTAAGAAATAGCGACGGAATGTTTAAGTGTGATTCTGCTCGCTGGTGGAGAAAGTATGATCGCTTCACAGCCTTTCGCGATATTCGTTTTATAGGTAATAATGGCCTGACAATACGGTCTGAAAAGTTAGATTATAATAAAGGTATTGCTGATTTAAAGGGCAATGTCATACTCGAGCAAGATGATCAAACTCTTGAAACCTCCAGACTCTTATATGATACCAAAAATGAGAGGGGCTCATTCAGTGATGGTGGAAAAGTCATGTCCAAAGATGGCGAGCTAACCGCTATTAAAGGCGAATATGAGGCCAAGACTAAGCTTTTTTTGTTTAGAGAAAAAATACAGGCGATCACAAGTGATTATATTATCAACTGTGATATTATGAAACAGTACCCTGAAAAATCAATTTACATTATATCATCAGATGGGACCGCTCAAAGTGAATCTGGAACACTTTTATTCGGGTCTGCTCACATTGATAATAAAAACAATATTTCAAGTTTTTTTAAAGGTGTTATTGGTAAGGACCAACAAATGGGATTCTCTGCAGACAGCTTGTATAAAATGGATAAAAATGAATTGACTCGTTTGTTTGGTGATAGTTTGAATCGTGCAAAATGGATCAATTTCAGCAATGACACGATGGAGATTCATTCAGACTTTATCAACCACACTCCGGAGCTAACAATTGCTAAAACTGATGTATTCACCTTTCAAAATGAATTAATTACAAATTCTGAAAATCTATCATGGAATTCTCAGGACTCAATACTTGTTCTGTGGCAGAATGCAACAACCTGGTCCAATAATTATCAAGTAATTTCTGATAGTTTGAAATATTTTTTTCGTGATGGAGATTCCAGGGACTCCATATATGGTACTGGTAAAATACATCTATCGAGTAAGCCTGATAGTGTTGGGTTGGCTGACGAAATGTCTGGAAAAAGTCTCATTGGATTTTTAAGTGATGGTCACTTAGAAACACTAGTTTTAAGAGGTAACGCTGCAGCCTTAATTCATCCCGAGACGAATAAATCAAGTAATATCACCTGCTCAGAAATTAAACTAAACTTTAAAGAAAATGATTTAAAGTCTATAAGGTTTATACAAGGGCCACAGGGAGAAATAAAAAGCGGGGACAGTAATGAACAACATCTACCCAATTATGAGAATCGATGGAAAAGTCATTCATCAAGAATAGACTTTATGTCGGGCCGGAAGTAGTTAGGACCTTTCATTACTTTTCCATCTTTCCTGTAAATTGGCTCACCATCTTTGCCGAGCTTACTCATATTGCTACGCTGAATTTCATCGAAAACTTGAACGATCTTGTTTTGCATACCATGAGTTATTATTGTCCCACACAAAATGTATAACATATCTCCCAGCGCATCGGCGATCTCTATCAAATCACCATTTTTAGCAGCTTCTAGATATTCTTCATTTTCTTCTGTCATCAATCGGTGCCTCAATTCTACGAATGAATTAGATACATCTTTTGATGGATTTTGCTCAAAAGGAATCCTATATACTTCATGAAATTTGGTTACCGCATCAATTTGTTTCTTCATAGCCCTTATTTTTGTCGCAAATTACACCCATTGGAAAATATAACAACAGGTCACTGGATATTTGCTGCCATATTTACGGTAGGATTTATTTCTTATTTATTTTGGAGCTATCAAAAGGACGCAGAAGTTCACGCCATGCACTACGGTAAGAGTATTCGCTTTCTACTTTCTCTAGTTGTACTTTTATTTATTATTTATATTTTTAAACGACTTTAACCACTGATTATGCGCATGACTAAGTATATAATACCAATTGGGCTAATGGTTTTAGCAATATCAACAAGATTTATTCCCCATATACCGAACTTTACAGCAGTAGGTAGCGTTGCCCTGCTAGGTGGGTTTTGGATGCGAGGTAAGGGTTTTTTTATCTTACTTCCTCTTCTTCTATTGTTTTTGTCTGACATCGCTCTAAATACCTTCTTTTATCAAAGCTATTCTGACATATCAACAATATTATATCCTGGGATGGGCTTTGTTTATGCCGGTCACTTAGCCATGATCGCTTGGGGCAATTACCTGGTTAAAAACCCGACAAAGCTAGCTTGGCTTGGGCATGCTGCTGGGGCAAATCTAGTTTTCTTTTTACTTAGTAACTTTGGTGTTTGGTATAGCAATCCATTGATACCACAGAATATTCTAGGACTTTTTACAGTTTATGCAGCTGGAGTACCATTCTATTTTAGCATGCTATTGGGCACCGTTGTTTACGGAGCAATTATGGTATTAGCTTTATCTAAAGCAATGAATTCTGCCCTCGTAAAAAATTAATTTCTCGAGAGCAGGAATTCAAAAAAAAATCAGTACCCAATATTTATCGCGACTGAAGGGATCAACCCTACTGTGCTACTGTCGATAACAGAGCCATTGTCTGAATACAATAATGCCTTACCAGGTGATTGATAGTCTAAGGCGTCCAAAACCAAAAGATTGCCATTAGCTTCATCAATAGCCAATCCATATGCGGGATGAAATATAAATGGCTGTGTTGGATATTTAAATTCACTTGGTAAAAATTCCATGATATTTCCAGAATAAGAGTCTTGTATAAAATAAAACTTATCTCCTAAAAGATTGGATCTTAGTTTACTCGGATGGTCAGTGATAACCGTATTTGTATGACTCATCAGAATATTTAACGTTCTCGGATCAATATTAAATAATGAAGAATATCTATCTCCTCCTCCGGTTCCACTCCAATCGGAATATCCAGAACAGAGCACCCATAAATTGAAGTATGGATCATCGATAATCTCAACAGGGTTAATACCGACCTGTATCTTTCCTTCAAAAGTCATATTGTTCAAATTATAAACAGATACCGTACTATCCAAGGCATACCCACCCGAATTAGCAGCAAATAATTTACCATCTGCAAGAAACATACCTTCAGGACCATTGCAATTTTTTAAAGAATCAACGATTGAACTTGTAGATACATTTACCTTATAAATGGCATTTGATCCCCAATCACTAACGTATATATACCCATCGTTGAGATTAATGGCTTGACGAGGGGATTTGAAACCCGTAATAGCACCTATTGACTCTAAAGTATTTCTATCTAATATCTCAACAGTTGCTGCTCCATTCATCACCACATAGATATGTGATTCATCTTTTGAGATATGGTTGGCTAGATTACCTAAACTTCTCCCATTGATCTCTTGGAAAACGTCATTATCTACTGAATCAATACCAGAATTATCGCAAAAAGCAAAAGATAGAGTGCCTATACCTCCTTGAAATGCCCCTTCATTCATAACCAGAAAACCATTATCCAGATAAGGATTTACAGGCCCAGTAGGGTCTACATCAGGATTACATGATATTAAAAAAGAAAACGATAAGAGTAAAGAAAATGTAATTTTCAT
>CALKDS010000041.1 GCA_938084135.1 uncultured Flavobacteriales bacterium | reverse complement strand
CAACTACCGTTATTTTCATGATGCATTTTTAATTACCATGTAAATATACCGATGCCTTTCAAGTGAAAACTGATTTAAGATGATAATCTTTTATCAATTGTGGATCATTATATTTTTTAATATTGCATTTTTAATATTGTGAGTTCAGGTAATACTTACATTAGTAACCATGAAAAAGACAATTATTTTAGGACCTTGTGTTATGGAGTCAGCTTCTTTATTGGATGAGGTAGCGTCATTCGTGCAACAAATGAAGGGGTCCTTTCATGATTTTGATTTTGTTTTTAAGAGCTCCTTTGATAAGGCGAATAGAACAAGCGGTGATTCTTTTAGAGGTCCTGGAATAGAAACTGGTCTACTTTGGATGGCAGATATTAAATCAAAATACAATCTTGAGGTTACTACTGATATTCATGAATCATTTCAGGCAGACATAGTAAAAGAAGTTATAGATATTATTCAGATTCCTGCGTTTTTATGCCGGCAATCTGATATTTTAAAGGCGGCAAGTGAAACCGGCAGACATGTCAATGTGAAAAAAGGTCAGTTTTTAAGCGGAAAAGACATGGAAAATGTTGCTAAGAAGCTTCACGAATATGGAGCAAAATCATATGGTCTAATGGAGCGAGGAAATATATTCGGTTACAATAATCTTATTGTTGATTTCACTAATATTTTAGAGATGCGGAAGTTTTGTAATCAAGTTATCATGGATTGCACTCACTCCGTTCAAAAACCTGGAGGGTCAGGTCAGAAAAGTGGAGGGAATCGAGAATATGTTTCTTACATGGCTAATGCCGCGAAAGCATTTGATGTAGATGGTTATTTTTTTGAGATCCATCCAGATCCGGATTGTGCTTTAAGTGATGGTCCCAATATGGTTAAATTGGAAAATGTGGAGGAGATATTAAAGAGTCTATTGTGATAAAAATTAAATTTCAATGAATCATTTAAAAGCGGCAATTGATGTTTTTAATATTGAATTGGAACAACTAAACCTTGGTCTAAGTCAATTAAAACAAAATAGAGAATTCAACTCTTTGGTTGATTATTTAAGTAAAACTAACTGTAGGATTGTCGTGATTGGCATGGGTAAATCCGGGCATGTCGGAGGTAAGATATCGGCATCATTGGCTTCAACAGGGACTTTTTCTTTTTTTTTACATCCAGCGGAGGCTTATCACGGGGATTTGGGAATGATAGGAAAAGGTGATTGTATTTTATTGCTTTCTAACTCAGGAGAAACAGAAGAAATATTGAGGTTATTCCCATTCATTAAATCCAATGGGAACAAAACGGTTTCAATCGTTGGAAATATAAATTCAACATTGGCTAAAAATTCAGATTGGATTCTAGACGCTTCGGTTCTTAAAGAGGCCTGTACTATTAATCTAGCTCCTACGTCAAGTTCTACTTTGAGTTTGATTTTAGGGGATTGTTTGACCGTCTCATTGATGAAAGCAAAAAAATTTCAACGTAATGATTTTGCCAGGCTTCATCCTGGTGGGTTTTTAGGACAGAGACTTTTAACTACAGCTAAAGATTATATAATTCCTATTGATTCTTTGGTCATAAAAAGTGAGTTGTCTTTTGATAGGTTAATCGCTGCAATATCTTACGGCGGTCAGGGTGTTGCCATAATTAATGATAAAGATTATCAAGGAATTATTACCGATGGGGATTTACGTAGATTCATGGGGAAGTGGGGGAGGGAGTCATTCACCAAGACTGCAATTGATGTTATGACTAAAAATCCTCTTTCTGTTGAAATTAACACGTCATATTCTGAGATGGAGGTAATTTTTGTCAATCAAAAAATAAGCACATTGCTTGTCAAAAAAGATGATACTCTTATTGGTCTAATTAGAGCCGATTCTTTAATGAATCAATAAAATAAATCTTATTTTTTGTATTGTTTGGAATAATAGCTTTGGTAAGCTCCGCTGGTAACATTTTTAAGCCAATCCTGATTATTTAAATACCAATCGATGGTTTTTTTCATTCCGGATTCAAAGCTTTCCTTGGGCTTCCACCCTAGGTCATTTTCCATTTTTCTTGCATCTATGGCATATCTTTTATCATGACCAGGTCTATCTTTTACAAAGGCAATGAGTTTTCTTGATGTGCCTAATTCTAATGATAGCTTTTTATCCATTAGATCGCATAGCTTGTGAATTAAATCAATATTTTGCAGTTCATTCCACCCGCCTATGCAGTAGGTCTCTCCGATAACTCCTTTTCTATATACTGTTTCTATTGCTGATGCATGATCTTCAACATAGAGCCAGTCTCTAGTATATTTACCATCTCCATATACCGGAAGGTTTTTCCCATTTAGAATATTGCTTATCATTAATGGGATAAGCTTTTCAGGGAATTGATTCGGACCATAATTATTTGAACAGTTCGAAATCACTATCGGCATCCCATATGTTTCGTGATAAGCCCTTACAAAATGGTCACTTGCTGCTTTTGAAGCGCTGTACGGGCTGTTTGGGCTATATGGAGTCTCTTCCGTGAAGAGTCCATCAGCTCCCAATGCACCGAAAACTTCATCGGTGCTGACATGATAAAAGAGTTTCCCTTCAAAAGACTCTTTCCAGCTATTTTTTGCGCTGTTGAGTAAATTAACGGCACCAACAACGTTTGTCTCAACAAATTCCATGGGGTTTGATATCGATCGATCTACATGGCTTTCTGCCGCCAGATGGATTATAGTGTCAGGATTGTGTTTTTCAAAGACTTGATTCAATGATAGTGAATCTCTGATATCAACCTTCTCAAAGATATAGTTGGAAAGATGATCAATATCACTTAAGTTTTCTAAATTACCTGCATAAGTCAAGCAATCAACATTGACGATTATATCAGTTGGATATTTTTTCAAAAATAACCTAACGACGTGTGAGCCAATAAATCCGGCTCCACCCGTTATAAGTATTGTTTTCATAGCCACAAATTTATGTTATAATAGGTGTATTTTTATCAGGTGAAACTAACTTTGATCGTTCCTACATTCAATGAAGAAAAAGTCCTAGCTAGATGTCTTGAGTCAGCATGTAATTTAGTAGATGAGATTTTAGTTGTTGACTCCTTCTCAACTGACGGAACGCTGGAAATCGCAAAAAAATTTAGCGCTAAGATTATTCAAAGGGAGTATGAAAATTCCGCGTCTCAAAAGAATTGGGCTATTCCTCAGGCCTTAAATTCTTGGATTCTTCTTTTAGATGCTGACGAATGGTTGACTATTGATCTTTCCAACGAAATATCAAAAATGATTTCTTCAAAGATTGAACCTATTGAATCGGGTTTTTGGATTTACCGATCAAATCATTTTCTTGGAAAAAGAGTTCGGTTTTCTGGTTGGCAAGGGGATAAAGTTATTCGACTTTTCAAAAGGGATGAATGCGCATATAAATCTCAAAGTGTTCACTCAGAAATCGTGACAAAAGGAAAATTGTCAACACTAAGCTGTAGAATGAATCACGATACGTTTAAAGGGATCCAGGCATGGGAGAAGAAGTTAATCCGTTATGCGGATTGGCAGGCCCTCGACTATGATAAAAAAATGGGGAAAGTCACAGCCTTCCATACTCTTGTAAAGCCAGCTTATCGCTTTATTAAGCATTTTGTATTCAGTGGGGGTTTTTTGGATGGCTATGTGGGATATCGCATTTCTAAATATGCCGCGTGGTCTGTATATCTGAGATACTATAAGGTGCTGGAAATTCGTTCAAAACACAAATAGTCCTTCTGTTAGTTTCTTCAAAAAAATTAACGGTTGTAATCGTCTTGCACCCTAATAATATCTTGCTCGTTAGATGGATTGTCTTCATCTGTATGCTGCCAGAACTCTGCCACAATAGACCAATTCTTTAACCCCACTAGCCTATGACGTTCTTCTTTTTTTAGTGTAACGGTTGCTCCGCTATTAAACTCTTTAGTTTCGCCTTCGATGTCTGTTTCACTTCGGACAATTCCCACGGGACCTTCCAATATCTTCCATGTTTCAGACCTGCGGCGGTGGTATTGCCAAGACAACTTAGATTCGGGTTGAATCACAAGTATTTTAGGAGATAATTTTCCTGAAATCTTTAATGCAGATACATCTAGGTTGTCAAAATATATATCTGAAAATAGTTGCGCCTGATTTTCATCAATAACAAAAAAACCACCCCAAGGTCTTTCGAAATCATAAGATGAGACTCTTAATCCCGAAGAGAGAATTTTTTCGGATGTTTTCTTTAAGAAATCCATTTTTATTGATCGAGTCATTTAATGATGGTATTTGTTTGCTGGGTATTTAACGCCAGCATTGATTTCGATATCCAAGATATTTTGAACAGGGATTTTAGGGCACGAATATCTTTTAGAATACGCACAATATGGGTTATAGGATTTATTAAAGTCTAGTAAAACAAGTTCTTTTCCTGGGTCGATACGAATTTCCACATATCTACCACCCCCATACGTTTGATTTCCGTTAGATTCATCTCCAAATGGGATAAAGAGATAATTTTCCCAACCCTCTTTTTGAAAAAGACTTTGAGGTTGAAAAGCTGTTAGTTTAAAACTATCATCTCCAATAGAAGAATATAGGGTTGCGTACTTTCTGTATATTGGTCTTCGTTGAGTTGTTGTGATCATCTCAAACCATGAGCTATCGTTACATCGCTCCCATTTAACACGAAGAGCAAGCTTTTTGTTGATTTTAAAAAATGGCAATCTTTTGAATTTTATCCTATCTATTTCCTCTAAAGGGGATTCTGTTTCTGATCTAAAAGAAACATTCATTTCTTTTTGCCAATTCCTGGCTTCCTTGCGCTTCCATTGTGCCTCAAGGTCAATAGAACCTATAAAGAGAACGATCATGAGAAACATTACGATTTTAACCGTCATAACTTATTTAACTTAAAGCGAAATGTATTGTTCATGTACTTTGCTGTTAATATATACATGCCACTCGGGCCAGAGTTATCAATTTTAAGTTTCTGGTTTGCGTTAATTCTTCCCTCATAGATTAATTGACCTAATTGGTTGTGCAGATATATATCTGCGTTATTATTCCAAGTATTGTTAAAGTAAATATAATTTGAGTGAGGATTGGGATAAGGAAAGGGCTTGTTTTCTCGTAGCTCGTTATCTAAGTTTAAAATTCCTGAATTACTTGAATTTGGGGTGGGGTAGTCTTTAAAAGTAACCCACTGAGCACTGCCGTCATATTTCCTCCCAAAAGACTGGTCCGTTCCTATTGCTGGAAATTTAATTTGGTCAATTATGACATAGGAGCCATTTGATTCCTTAGAGTAAAGCTTGACTGTTTCTCCATTTCCCGAGAGTTTAAATGGCAGGTGATTATCATATTGGCCCGTGTCACTGCTTGCCCAAAGCATTAAATGCCCATTGGCTGGTATTGTTAGGTCTTTGAGGTGATATAATCCAGGAATCGATGATTTGTCGCTGATGTAAATATTTATTAAGTCTTGATTTGTTCCTGTTGGATTATATAATTCAATCCAATCACTATCCTCGCCATCCTGATCTAAAATATAATTATTATTTTTTGACATCAATTCGTTGATGATTACTGGCGAATTTGAGTGGAGTAGGTGTGTATCAAATGAACAAGGGTAGTTGGTAGACTGCCCCGTTATGTCCAAAGCAGTCCAATAGTATTCTATTCCACTACTTGTAATCGATGGTTGAATGATTCCCGAATAGTTTCCGTCACCCGCTATTTTGTCTTCCCCAAGACCGTTGTCTGCTAATATTACAGAGGTCCAATTATTGTTACCAACTTCTCGATAATTTATACCAACCTGCGCTAAAGGAGATTCGTCTTTTGCATATACACTAGCTACAATAGGTGCTTTATTGCTTTTTCCTGAGAGAAGTCCTCCAATCAAAAGAGGTTTACTATTGCCCGATAGAAATTGGTTTGTGGCAGATGTATTTCGGATCCCAATAAATGTATTAATTCCATAGTCTACATGCCCTCCCGCTGCTGATGTCCATGATTGCCAAAAGTCAACAGAATCATACCCGTAATCATATGCATAAAATACATCGTTTTTGATATGGTTTGAAACTTGACTTCTGATATTTAACCCTTTATTAATGAATGAATTAGTTGTAATATGCTGTAATATAACTTTAAGCAAGAGTTGCATTTTAAATTTATATTCCGGGATACTAAGGACTCTTTGATAAAGAGCATTATAGTTTGCAATATTTCCCCAATTATTTATATTTCTATTCGCCCAATCTTCGCCAACCCAATCTATGCCCAGGGTATTGTCTAGGTCAAAAGGTATGTAATGCATTAATCCATCCTTCGGATTTTGGTACAAGTAAAAATTATTTTTATTGTAAGCATGATTGTCCCAATGTCCAATTGCTATTTCGAAAGCTAAATAATAGAGGTATTCATTTACATCAAAAATTGATTCTAAAGCACAGGGGAGATTTGCAATGGATGTATTATTGAGGACGTTAATAAAATTTGAAATATCACTGTAGTCGTCTGCAATGCTGTTGGTTTTCAAATCATAAGCTCTTCTTCCTCCAGATGTGAATTTATAATCATTTGGATTATTGCTTATATACTCTAACGTTGCTGGCCATAGGCATTTATATAAATTCCCTGAATCATCACCGAAGCGTTGCAAAACAAAATCATCGTTAATGTGCTCTACATTGGCATAAATACCATAATATGAGTTATTTATGAATAATTTTATATGATTTGTTCTAGCACTAGCTAAGTTCATATCATCTAATAAATCCCAAGATATTCTCGCTCTAGAGACACTAGGGTCATTGTGTTCACCATTTATGTTTAGGCCCTTTACGCCATTCCATCTTTTACCGCTATTGTAGGTGTTAAAACTAATCTTGTAAGACTTTTTTCCGGAGTAACGAGATGTGTTTCCTCTTAGGCGAAACCCGACTTCTTCTAAAGTGTCTTTGGTCCCATTATGATCAAAAATAAATTGAGATTTGTATTCTTTATCACTTGTAACATCATTAAAAATAGCTGCTAAACTATCAGGTGGTATTGAAATGAAAATACTACTGACCGTTTGATTATCATAAACAACCTGCCTCGGAGGATTCGGGATTGATTGGGCTTTAACCCCTAGATATATGAGCCCTAAAGAAACTAGAATTAGATTTCTCATCTAAAATATTATGTATTTGATCATTTTTCGGAAATAGATATTTCATCGATGAAAATATAACTTTCTCCCCCAAAACCAGGATGCCATTTTTCTAATTTGCCCGCATTGATAAAGTGAACTTCGAAATAAGAAACCTTTTCTGGTTTCCACATACGAAATGCTCTCCAATCCTCATTGTTTAATGATGTTTTCCAAGTTTTTTTATAGGCTGGTTCTTGGTTTAGAATATTTTTAAATTTCTTTTTTTCAATAAGCCATTTATTGTTATTCACGCTTACCCCCCAAATCTGTATTTCTTTTGGTAATGCGATCCAAGCTCTGATATCCTTTAAGAAAGA
>CALKDS010000040.1 GCA_938084135.1 uncultured Flavobacteriales bacterium | reverse complement strand
GACATCCCACCAAACTTTTGTAGTCATCTCGTTACCTTGAGCACTAATCATAGCTGCATAATTCTCGGGATTAGTAGCAGCTTCACCTCTATTTGCAACCAACTTTCTAGGAATTGTTCCATTTGTCACATTGAGCGCATTTGGAGGTGCTCCACCAAATGGTTTGAGAATGGGATATCCAGTTCTTCTCCAATTGGACCAGGCCTCAGTGAAATCAAAGAAATGTGTGGCCCAATACTGCTCACCTATCATTTTTTGTCCAGGTGTTCCAGCCACATATGGATTTGCAGTTAAATAGGCTAAAACATCGGCATCTGCAATCGCAAGTGAGGGGTCAACATCCTCCCACATCTTCATCGCGGCAGTTACTCCACTGGCATAAAGTGTTGCAGCATTACCAGTGCCTCCTCGTTCCGCAAACTCAGCCTTCAACAACTCAGATTCACTATAATTCAAAAGAACTGTCGGAGTATTCATTTTCATAAATACAGGATTGACTACAGCAAAAGAGTCAATTGTCATATCAAAAGTAGCTGCTAATTGTGTAGCACTATAACCGACGAATTCTCCTCTCGCAGGCGACGCGGGATCCGTGAAGATAGCTAATCGAGGATCGTTATTGTCATCTAACCAGTCATAAAATGTCGCAGCAACTTTTGTATCTCCATATTTACTGAAATGAAGAGCAGCTGCGTTTCGATTTCCATCTCCTGGGCCATCCTGTCGAGCCATATATGCATTATCAGCATTAGAAGCCATCGTTCCGCCAGCTATTGCTTTTGTTGCCCATGCCTTAGCACTTACTTCATCCACTTCCATCATTCTCATCGCTAAACGCAACATCAAAGAATTGCCAAACTTTTTCCACTTATCGGTATCTCCTTGGTAAATAAAATCAGCTGATCCAAAAGTTGAAGAATTTGTCATCATTGCTCCAGCTTCTTCTAATTCTTCGAGCATATCAAAATATATATCCTCTAGAGGATCATATGCGGGCTTTAAAATAGCATCCGTATACCCTTTACCAGCATCAAAATATGGTGATTGCCCATAAACATCTGCGATTTCATGGAATAAATAAGCACGCCATATCTTCGCTATTGCCATTTCCGAACCTACTATCGTACTTTCATCAGCCTCAAGCTGAACGATAATATCTTGGATTGTCTTAATAGGATCGCTGTAATAACTATCCCAAATACCCGCATTATAGGTTCCATCGAAGGTATAAAACATACCCTGAGGGAAACTATTTTGAACCAAATACTGGTTGAACTGCGAAAAGTAAATGATTTTGGTAACGGTCATTTCATATTCGGTTCCTGCCCCTCTCAACAAAACTCCAGACATTTTGGTATTTACATCCAAAGAAGCGCCTTTAGTAGGATCTATGTTCATCTCTTCAAAATCCTTGTCCAAATCACATCCCATAAAAGGACTGATCAGAAGCAATAAAATTAATATCTTTTTCATATTACTCTATATTTAAAATTTTAAACTAACATTAAAACCAACTGTTCGTGGAACTGGGAGTCCTGCGTATTCTAAGCCTTGACCATTTCTTGCTTGATAAGCAGATTCTGGATCTACATTAGGCACATCACTCCATAGCGCAAGGTTCTTACCTACTACTGAAACGGATGCCGATCCCAAATTCAACTTATTAGTGATAGACCTTGGAATACTATAAGATAAGCTCAATTGGCTAAATCTGATAAAATCAGCATCATAAACACTTTCCTCTCCAATGTCCCATTGGTTTGCCCAAAAAACATCTAAGTTCTCCTTAGTCACTCTTACCATCTCAGAGCCATCATCCATTACTCCGTCTGGTAGAAATCCGGCCTCTCTACCGCCTTCAGGTATGGTTTCCTTACTCATTCCAACAAGTTTCATGAAGGCATTGGTATTTGAATATATTTGCGCTCCGAACTTAGCCTCAAAAAAGACACTAAGCTGAAATGCCTTGTATCTTAAATCAGTTCCGATACCTAGCTGAGTGGGAGCGACACCATTACCTAAAATTTTCTGATCAGTTGATCTAACAGCAAGTGGAACACCGTCTCCGTTTAGAGCGTATATTTTATTCCCATTGTCGTCTCTTTGGAAATAACTACCATATATGGTACCAAATTGCTCTCCAACAACTTGTGTAACTCCAGCGGCCATATTTCTCGTTTGATCAATAAAAATATTGTCACTAGCATCATTTGTAGATATTATTTCACTGTTGTTTTTTGCATAATTAAGAGTCAAATCTGCCGAGAAGTCTCCTTTCTCATATACAGTTCCTCGAATTAATAATTCAATTCCCTTATTCGAAATTTCACCTAAATTTGCAAGCGATGCAGTATAACCAGAAGTAGCCGAAGCACTCACAGCCACTATATCACCGATGGTTGAATTGTCATAATAACTAAAATCTACAGTCATTTTACTCTGGAACATACGTAAATCAAACCCTATTTCAGATTCATTCTTTTGAAAAGGTTTAATTTCTCTGTTTGGAATCGTTCCCCCCGATATCTGTCCTGTAGGAAGGCTTACTCCATCATTGCCCGTATGGGAACCAGTCAAACCATAGTTCAAACTAAGCCCGTATGGATTATCAGCACCTCCGGCTATCTGAGAATAACCACCTCTTAGTTTAGCAAAATTAATTATACTCGGCATCGTCACTAAATCAGACAAAACTGCCGATACACTGGCAGATGTGTATAAATCATTATTAGGTGACTCTTTACCTGCCAATGAAAGCGTAGAAAACCAATCATTTCGAGCAGTCAGCGATACAAATATGGCATCTTTAAAGGCTAATTCTGCTGAACCATAAACTGAATTAATTGCTTTTTCAGCAAAATAATAATCAATTAATTGGCTTGACGTATTCCTAACATCATATACCCCTGGTATAACGATATTATCACCTCTCAAAGTTGATTGTTCTCTTGAGTAAGAAAAACGACCCGACCCAATAAATGCATTTAAAACCAAATTATTAGATAATCTTAAGTTGTCGGTCCCTAAAAAAAGATCAAGATCTGATTGTCGTATTGATATATCTTGTTCAGACATAATTCCTCCAGGAGAAAATGCAACACCTATGGGCCAAAGAGAAAATGCTTGGTCATTTAGATGCATGTTCATACGATCAACACCCCCTTGACCTTTGACATATAAAAAATCAGTGATGTCATATTTAGCAGAAATAGATCCTATTAATCTTTGCTTGTCAATATAATTTCGCGAACGACCGACCACAAAATTTGGATTAGTAAAATATATATTGGTGGAATGTCTGAACTCATCTATATTATTTGCTTGCGTTCCATCACCATTAGGACCTATAAAATCATCTATGTCAATGTCCGCTGCATAATATCGAATTGACGCATTTGCATTATTCGGAGCATCGGACAGGTTTGGATTTCCTTCACTTAACTCGTCTATAAATTTCACAGAAGATTGAATAGTTAACTTATCGCTGAGTTTTTGGTTGGTATTCAATGAAAGTAAATTCCTTTTAAGATTTGATCGAGGCTGCATATCTTGGGCATTCATCCTTGTATACGACAAACGTGTTGATCCTAAATCATTTCCCGTTGACAAAGAAATAGTATTTGCAGTATTCACCCCTGTCCTGTAGAATTTTTCCAAATTATCTCCCGATGACTCATAGGGTCTCGAACTGCCATCCCATGTAGTACGCGATGAACCATCCATTAATGGACCCCATGACATAAATGTGTTTAATGGATCTAGTGGATCTCCATAATTTTGTCCTTGACCATAACTTTTCTGTGGATCAAAAACATTTGTCAAATTATCGAATTGTACCGAAGAGTTTATCTCAATACCCAATCCTTTTTGTCCTTTTCCGCTCTTAGTAGTGATGACAATCACACCATTTGAAGCTCTTGACCCGTAAAGTGCAGCTGCTGCTCCACCTTTCAAAACATTGATTGTTTCAATATCATCTGGATTGATTGCTTGAAGTCCATCGCCACTATCATAACCGCCCCACATACCTGCACCGCCAACGTTATCGTTACTCATAGTGATTCCATCT
>CALKDS010000039.1 GCA_938084135.1 uncultured Flavobacteriales bacterium | reverse complement strand
GCTTCTATTCATAGAGACAAAAATGGAGACTATACTTTAAATCCTGAATGGCATAATCATCAAATATTATGGGGAAAACCGGGACTTTTCGATGATAAAGCACATAAAGCACATGCTACTTATGCTTTTTTACTTCAAAATGATATCATCGACAAATTATCAAAATTAGACTTGCGATTCAAGGGACAAGTTGTTTATAAACTCAAGAATTAAGATATGGAAATGAATAGGATCGCCGTTGGGCTTGACATTGGAACTACAAAAATAGTAGCACTAATTGGCAGGAGAAACGATTTAGGAAAAATCGAAGTAATCGGTCATGGCTCTGCATTAAGTCTTGGAGTGCAAAGAGGAGTAGTTGTGAATATTACTCAAACTATAGATTCAATTCAAAAAGCAATTCAAGCAGCTCAATCCAGCTCAGGAATAAAAATTAACTCTGTTGCAGTCGGTATAGCAGGACAACATATAAGAAGCCTACAACACAGTGACTATGTTACCCGAGAAGATCCGGAATCAGTTATTAATGATAATGATCTGGATCGTTTAACTGATAACGTCCACAAACTAGTAATGATGCCAGGCGAAGAAATCATACATGTTTTACCACAGGAATATAAAGTTGATGGACAAGGAGAAATAAAAGAGCCAAGAGGTATGTTTGGCGGCAGACTTGAAGCAACATTTCATATCGTAGTTGGTCAAATTACAAGCATCAGAAACATAGCCAGATGCGTAAAAAGCTCTAATTTAGAATTACACACCGTTAACCTCGAACCCTTAGCCAGTGCAGATGCTGTTTTAAGCCAAGAAGAAAAAGAAGCTGGAGTTGTTTTAGTTGACATAGGCGGCGGCACAACAGATGTTGCAATTTTTAAAGACGGTATAATCAGACATACAGCAGTTGTGCCTCATGGAGGTAATATTATTACTAATGACATTAAAGAAGGGTGTAGCATAATTGAAAAACAAGCTGAGCTATTAAAAATTAAATTTGGCTCCGCTTGGCCGGGGGAAAATAAAGAGACTGAAATTGTTTCGATTCCAGGATTGAGAGGAAGAGATCCAAAAGAGATAAGCCTAAAAAACCTCAGCAGGATCATTCATGCTAGATGCACAGAAATAATAAATGCGGTATTTACTGAGATTAAAAATTATGGTCATGATCAAACTTCAAAAAAATTAATTGCTGGTGTTGTTATTACCGGAGGAGGTAGTCAACTTAAACATATAAAACAATTGGTTGAATATCTGACAGGAATGGATACAAGGATTGGTTATCCAAATGAACATCTTGCTTCAAAAGAAGCTGTCGATAAAGAATTGAATTCCCCTATTTACTCAACAGCTGTCGGACTACTAATGCAGGGCTTGTCAAGCCGAAAAGAAATCCATTTTGTAGATCCGCTTGATGATATAGAAAATGAAGAGTCTAGTAATTCGGAAATTGATCAAAATCAGAGATTCAGTAAAGAGGGAATTGATGAAATAAACCAAATTGGAATCAAAGATCCTACAGAAAATGCTCTTGAAAATTTAGAAATCGAGCAAAAATCAGAGATTGACCCAGTTGCAAGAACTCCAAAGCAAGCTGACTGGTTTAAAAGATGGGTAGACAAATTTATTGAACTAATTGATGATTGATAAAAACAATATGGAAGAAGTGAATACATTAGATTTTGATATGCCTAAACATAGATCATCAGTGATTAAAGTTATTGGTGTTGGTGGTGGTGGTTCCAATGCTGTAAACTATATGAAATCTCAAGGTATTCGAGGAGTTGATTTTATTATATGTAATACTGACGTTCAAGCTCTAGAATATAGTTCAGTTGAAAACAAAGTCCAACTTGGCGTAAACTTAACAGAAGGACTTGGCGCTGGGGCTAACCCTGAAGTTGGTGAGAAAGCAGCTATAGAGAGCTACAGCAGTATTCAGTCAATCCTTGGAACAACCACAAAAATGGTTTTTATAACCGCCGGGATGGGAGGAGGAACAGGCACAGGAGCAGCTCCTATTATTGCTAAAGCTGCGAGAGAAATGGGAGTTTTAACAATTGGCATTGTTACAGTTCCATTTCACTTTGAAGGAGGGCTTCGTTTAAGACAAGCCGAAACAGGAATAGAAAAGTTAAAAGAGCATGTTGATTCATTAATTGTAATAAATAATAATAAACTTCGCGAAGTATATGGGAATCTCGGATTCAAAACGGGCTTTAATAAAGCAGATGAAGTACTCGCTACGGCAGCAAAAGGCATAGCAGAAGTTATAACTCATCACTACAATGTCAATATAGATTTACGAGATGCGAAAACCGTTTTAAAAGACTCCGGAACTGCAATTATGGGTTCATCAAAAGCTAGTGGATCGCAACGCGCTATAAAATCTGTTCAAGGAGCCCTAGACTCGCCATTATTAAATGATAATCATATACAAGGAGCACGTCATGTTCTTCTTTTAATTGTCTCCGGAAATAGAGAGCATGAGATTACTTTTGATGAGATTGGCGAGATAAATGATTATATCCAAAGTCAGGCAGGGAAGCAAGTTGATATCATAATGGGAATTGGTGAAGATGAACAATTAAATAATGCGGTTCAAGTAACCATTGTTGCTACAGGATTCAATGCATCAAATCCAGTTGGGACAATAAAGCCAGCCGAACAGGAATTAATTGTTCATGAACTAGATAGTATAAGTGACAAATCGGACATTGATGATTCGCAAATAAATATAAATATCAAGAAGGATAAAGATAAATCTGCTCAATTTGATTTATTTGGCTCCCCTGAAAGTCAACAAATTGATGATGAATTAAATACTGAGCAAGTTGACAATATTGACCCAGCAGAAAATCCTTTAGGATCAGAACCTTCTGAAATAAATGATGATGAGCAAATCATTTATCAATTAGAAAATGAAGAGAGTAAAATAAAAATCAGATTTGACAATGAGGAAGACAAACTGAATAATGATACTATTGAAGAAAGTTCGAAGGAAAATAACCTACTAAACGCTGAAGATCCAATTTCAAATGTCAATAATTATGACCTAATGGAAATTGACATGAATATTAGCACTACGATCAATGAAGAAGCCTTTGAAGAGCCTTTAACACCTAATGAGAATTCGCCAAGAGTTTTTGATGCATTTAGCATGGATGCCCCTGTTGACGAATTAATTCCTGAAATGTCACCAGAATCAAAAGAAGAAAACATAGAATTTGAGCTAGGGAGCGGAATCGAAGAATCATTTGAAACCATAAACGATATCCATCCCGAAATTAATAAAATTGCAGATGATCATAAATCCTTAATAGTTAATGATGCGCATTCTAAATTCCTCGATAAATATGAAACCGATGACCACCTTAAAAATCAACCTATTCTAGAGACAAAAGATACCGGACCAGGGGAAAAAGTCATCCAACAATTTTCCTTGGAAGATTTAAGAGCACTAGAAAATGAACTTCTTGAACCAAATGAAAAATCGCAAGGTTTAATCCATACTGCTTCAAAAGACGATTTGACCAAAAGTAAAATCGCTGATAGTTCCCAGGTGCAGTTAGATGATTATATAGACTCGAATAATACATCAATTGCAGAAAATAGAGAAAAAGAACAAGATTTAGATTCTCCTTTCACACTTAGAAACGAGGAAACTCTAAATCAAGAACCTTTAACCCCAATTAATCCTGATCAAGACAGCATTGATGATAGCATGCAAAGACTTGCGAATCAGAGAAGGGCTTATTTACAAAACTTTAATCATCAATTCGGTAAAAATATCAAATTAGTAGCCATGGCTGAAGAAGAATGGCAGAAGCCAAGTTTTGAAAGAACTGGTGTTGATCTACCTGAAGGCAACGCTCCTCACTCTCAAGAAAATAAAAAAAGCAACCTTGGACTAAGTGGCGAAGATGATGATATCGAATTCCTGTCTCACAATTCATTCTTACATGACAATGTCGATTAAACCCTTAAATGAACAACTCAGTAATGACCTTAAAGAAGCTTTACGGTCTAAAGCAAAAGTTAGACTAGATACTATTCGAGCTATTCTTACCGCATTGAAAACCGAAAGATCATCACCTGGGCAGAATGGAGAAATCACACCTATCCAAGAGATCTCTGTTCTTCAAAGACTCAAGAAACAAAGGGTAGAAAGTCTTGAAATATTTAAAAAGGAAGATCGAAATGATTTAGCTAATATAGAAAAAGAGCAGTTAGAGGTTATATCCAGCTATTTACCTCCCATGCTCGAAGGAGCTGAATTAGAAAATTTACTTAAAAATTTTATAATTCAGCTCGGAGCAAATAATCAAAATGATTTTGGAAGATTAATGGCCCATTCAAGTAAATCTCTAGCAGGTAAAGCTGAGGGAAAGACTATCGCCCAAACTCTGAAGAAGTTACTCAATCATTGAATTCATAAATTAGTTTAAGCGAAAACACTTGCGTTTTCCCATTATTCGCATTGATACCTCTCCAATTGCTCAATGCTATAGAAACGTTTTGACCATAATACGGGATGCGAAAGCCAAAATGAGCATAAGGGCCATAACTGGCGTCACGATCTATCCTTAAACCTGTAACATCATCAGTTAGATAATAAAGATCATATGATCCAAAACCTAGTCCAAAAAAAGCACCAAATCTATTTTTAGAGGTTTGAGTGCCTAAGAATCCAGAGTGGATATCTATTGCTGCAGCATAATTAATTCCTAAAGGAGAACTATAATTACTATTAACCAGCGATGCTCCAATTGGAAGACTTATGCCTAAGGACAAATCTGAATTAATAGGAGAAACTATTCTGGGAACATAATTCAATCCATTACCCTGAAATACTATTCCACCAACTGCTTGGGGAAGTCCAAAAGAAAAATCATATCCTAAACCGTGTAAGAATTCATATTTATCCTGGCCAGACATGGACATAGACATAGACATAAAAATAAGAAGTAAGAAATTTTTCATCTTTTACAAGTTAATTATTCAATACCCTCTTTAGACTGAGCATCAATTACGGACATAGCCACAGTATTAACAATTTCACGGACGCTAGAACCTAATTGCAGCACATGTGCAGGATAAGTCAGGCCCACTAATAATGGACCGACAGCCTCCACTCCCCCCATAGACTGAAGAAGTTTGTATGAAATATTAGCCGAACTCAATCCTGGAAAAACAAAAATATTCGCCCCTTTTCCTACCAAGTCACTAAAAGGAAATTGTTCTTTCAAAAGGTCATTATCAACAGCAAAATTTGCCTGCATCTCGCCATCAACGACTATACTTGGATCTAACTTTCGAATTATATTTATTGCCTTACTCATCTTTATTGATGTCTTTCCAGTTGAAGAACCAAAATTTGAATAACTAAGTAAGGCAATTCTTGGTTCAATATTCATCTTTCGCACTAATTCTGCTGTTTCGCATGCGATTTGCGAAATACGCTCCGCACTTGGATCCTGATTCATAGTAGTGTCTGTGAAAAATATTGGACCCTTTTTTGTCAGCATAACATAAACCCCTGCAACAGAGCGTGCATTATCTTTTGGACCTAGAATTTCTATTACTGGTTTAACCGCCCTGGGGTACTTTACCATAGCACCTGTAATATATGCATCTGCATCACCCATTTTAACCATCATGGGTCCATAATAATCTCTATTTAACAAAAGCCTACGTGCCTCATTATATCCAACACCCTTACGCTGACGAGATTTATAATAAGAATCAGCATATTCTAATAATCTTGGAACATTATTAGACTTTGTATCAATAATCTCAATATCCTCTAATCCCAAGGAATATTCTTCATTCAATGACTTTATTTTTCTCAAGTTACCTAGCAAAATTGGTATGGCAATTCCCTCATCTAAGACAATCTGAGCAGCTTTAAGAACCTTATAGTTATCGGCTTCATTGAATACAACTCTTTTGGGGTTGGTCTTAGCTTTTTCCATTACTAATCGAATGAATTTATCATCAAGACCTAGTCTATTTCTTAGATCCTCTTCATATTCATCCCAGTTAGATATAGACGTTTGCGCTACCCCTGATGCCATTGCTGCTTTTGCTACAGCAGGAGCTACTGTATAAATAAGCCTTGGATCGAATGGCTTTGGGATAATATAATCCTGGCCAAAAGTAAGATTACGGCTACCGTATGCAAGATTTACAATTTCCGGGACTGGTTCTTTTGCCAATTGCGCGATAGCATATACCGCCGCTAATTTCATTTCTTCATTAATTTCAGTGGAACGAACATCTAATGCACCTCGAAATATATATGGAAAACCCAAGACATTATTAACCTGATTTGGATTATCACTTCTACCTGTTGCCATTATTAAATCATCACGAGTTGACTTAGCAAGATCATATGATATTTCAGGATCAGGATTTGCTAGAGCAAAAACAATAGGATTTTTAGACATATTTTTTATCATTTCAGGACTTAAAATATCTCCTTTTGATAAGCCAACGAAAACATCAGCATTATAAATGGCATCATCTAAATTTCTCAATTCCGTTTTTCGGGCAAATTTTAATTTTTCATAGGTTAAACCTTTACGCTCGGCATGTATTATACCTTTGGAGTCACACATAATAAGGTTTTCAGGTCTAACTCCTAACGATAAATACAAAGAAGCACACGAAATAGCACTTGCTCCTGCTCCATTAAAAACAACTTTGATTTTTTTAATGTCTTTATCAATTACCTCAAGAGCATTTAATAATGCAGCACCAGTAATTATAGCAGTGCCATGTTGATCATCATGCATAATTGGAATATCCAATTCTTGACGTAATCTCTGCTCTATTTCAAAACATTCCGGTGCTGATATATCCTCCAAATTAATTCCTCCGAATGTTGGAGATAGTATTTTTACAGTTTCTATAAATTTTTCAGTGTCCGTAGTATCTAATTCCAAATCAAAAACATCAATATCAGCAAAAATCTTAAATAAAACTCCTTTGCCCTCCATTACAGGTTTTGATGCTAATGGCCCAATATCACCAAGACCTAGTACTGCTGTTCCATTTGAAATAACTGCAACAAGATTTCCTTTGGCTGTATATCTGTATGCATCGCTATTGTTTTCAGCAATCTTCAGACAAGGTTCCGCAACACCAGGAGAATATGCTATGCTCAAATCACGCTGTGAGTTTGAAGGCTTTGTGGGAACGACTTCTATCTTACCCGGGCGGCTCCCTTCATGATAATCTAGAATATCTTTATTTCGTATAAGTCTATTTTTCTTCGACATATCAATGACATTAACTTAACTACAAAGGTGGGGCCCATTTTTAAATTGAGCTACCTTTGAGAAATATCTATTTTATCATTATGAATTCATCATTTCTTATTCCCTGGCAGAAAATTTCTTTGTTTTCTACTCGCGAGATACTATTTGTAGTTATTTAAAAAAACGCAAACACAGTCTAATCTATTAAACATCCTATCTATATTATACCTTTATGTTAACCGAATCATATTATTCAGTACTTCAAGAATTTCATGGAAAAGTATTTAATCCATATACATGCTAGAGAGAAAAATAAATAAAAAAAGTGGGCTGGAAAGGTGTATTCTAATAGGTGCAATTACCCGAGAGCAAGATGAAATAAAAAGCCGAGAATACCTTGAAGAATTGAAATTTTTAGCGCTCACAGCTGGAGCAAAAACAATTGAAATATTTCAACAAAAGCTTGATAAACCGGACTCAAATACCTTTCTAGGATCCGGCAAAATGGAAGAAATAGATCGTTTCATCAAAGAAAAGAAAATTGATCTGGCAATTTTTGATGACGAGCTTTCACCATCTCAGTTAAAAAACATAGAAAAACTATTCAATATCAAAGTATTGGATCGAACAAATTTAATTCTTGATATTTTTGCTTCGAGAGCACAAACCTCATATGCGAGAACGCAAGTTTTATTGGCTCAGTATGAATACCTGTTGCCAAGACTCACAAGACTTTGGACCCATCTAGAAAGGCAAAAAGGAGGAATAGGAATGCGTGGTCCTGGAGAAACTCAAATTGAGACAGACAGAAGAATTATCAAAGATAAAATTTCCGATTTAAAGAAAAAACTTCAAAAAATTGACCGACAAATGGCATCCCAAAGAGGAAATCGTGGGAAATTAGTTAGAGTCGCTTTAATCGGTTACACAAACGTAGGTAAATCAACCCTAATGAATGCCTTAAGTAAGTCTGATATACTTGCAGAAAATAAATTATTTGCCACCCTAGATACTACTGTTAGAAAAATTGTAATTGATAATCTTCCTTTTTTAATTACTGACACTGTAGGTTTTATAAGAAAACTACCAACTCAGCTTATAGAATCCTTTAAGTCTACTTTAGATGAGGTTCGTGAAGCTGATCTACTGCTTCACGTTGTTGATTTATCTCACTCTTCATATAAAGATCACATGTCATCCGTAGATCAGATTTTAAAAGATATTGGGGCGCATGAAAAACCTGAGTTAGTTATATTTAATAAGCTAGATGCCTTTCAAAAAGAATTTGACGAGGATGAGGCAGATGGATTTGATGAAATTCAAAAAGGGATTAATGAAGCACTTAAGGGAAACTGCGTATTTATTTCTGCCACAGAAAAATCAAATTTCGATTCCTTAAAAAAAGCAGTATATAAAATGGCCTCAGAAATTCATTCAGTCAGATACCCCTTCAACAGTTTTTTATATTAAAATTTCATTGAAGTAAATCGATCAAGAAAAAGCAGGAATTCCTGTTACATCCATGCCGGTTATAAGCAAATGAATATCATGAGTTCCTTCATAGGTCACTACAGATTCCAAATTCATCATATGCCGCATTATTGGGTAATCTCCTGTTATTCCCATGCCGCCAAGCATTTGTCGAGCGTCCCGAGCAATTTTTAAGGCCATATCAACATTATTTCTTTTTGCCATAGAAATTTGCGCAGTCGTTGCTCTTCCTTCATTTTTTAATTGACCCAATCTAAAAGTCAATAACTGTGCTTTCGTTATTTCTGTAACCATCTCAGCTAACTTTTTTTGTTGCAATTGAAATCCTCCAATGGGTTTATCGAATTGAATCCTTTCTTTGGAGTATCGGAGAGCAGTATCATAACAATCCATAGCAGCACCTATAACACCCCATGCAATGCCGTAACGAGCCGAATCTAGACAACCCAGCGGTGCTCCGAGACCTGACTTGTTGGGTAGTAGATTTTCTTTTGGAATTTTAACATTATCAAAAACTAATTCACCCGTTGATGAGGCCCTCAGTGACCATTTATTATGTGTTTCAGGAGTGCTGAAACCTTCCATTTCTCTCTCGACAATTAAACCATGAATCCTACCCTCTTCATTTTTAGCCCAAACGACTGCTAAATCGCAGAAAGGAGAATTAGATATCCACATTTTTGCTCCATTTAAAAGGTAATGGTCATCCATATCTTTAAAATTGGTAACCATACCTCCAGGGTTAGACCCATGGTTTGGTTCCGTTAACCCAAAACATCCAAGAAGTTCTCCACTCGCAAGTTTTGGTAGGTATTTTTTTCTTTGCTCTTCGTTTCCGAATGCAAAAATAGGATACATAACCAAGGAAGATTGGACTGAGCAAGTTGATCTAACGCCACTATCTCCGCGTTCAATTTCCTGCATCATTAATCCATAAGATATCTGATCAAGACCTGCACCGCCATATTCAACGGGTATATATGGTCCGAAAGCACCAATATCCGCAAGACCCTTTACTGTTTGCTCTGGGAATTTTGCATTTTGAGCGTACTCCTCAATAATTGGGCTAATATCACGCTTAACCCAATCACGAGTGGCATCTCGTACAAGCTTATGCTCTTCACTAAGAAGTTCATCCATTAAGTAATAATCTGAATGCTCAAAAAGGTCTGGACGCATGTTTTATTTTTATAATATTAGCACAAAGATAAGTTCTGAATTTTCTAATAGGATTAATTATCTAACGAAGTTTTGAGTTTCCTTCATGACGAGCCTTATCCCGTGATCCTTTAATTATCATTCTACGATCAAAAGAACTTTGGAGATCCACTCCAGTCTGATTGGCAAGACATAGTGTCACGAAAAGAACATCAGCAAGCTCTTCGCCCAAGTCGAATTTCTGATCCGAATATTTTTCAGATTGTTCACCATATTTGCGTGAAATTATTCTAGCTACTTCGCCGACTTCTTCGGTAAGTTGAGCCATATTCGTTAATTCATTAAAGTATCGGACACCGAAATTTTGTATCCATTGATCTACCTGATTTTGTAATAAATTCAGCGGCAGTAAATCCTTTTTTTCCTTCATTCTTTATTTTTTGAATCTATATTAATCGTAATTGGTCCATCATTTATTGATTTTATTTCCATGTCCGCTCCAAAAACTCCAGATTTGATTGGCAGATTTGAAATGCCCCATAACTTTTCTAGGAAATCGTCATACAAGGGTTTTGCAGTTTCAGTATTTGCAGAACGAACAAAGCTTGGTCGATTTCCCTTTTTAATGGATGCATGCAATGTAAATTGCGAAACGACTAGAATCTGTCCTTGAACCTCAATAATTGATCTGTTCATAACACCTTCGTGATTTTTAAAAATCCGCATATTTAATATTTTTCTTATCATCCAATCTGAATCTTTTGTGTTATCGTCGTGTCCCCAACCAGCAAAAACTAATAACCCTTGATCGATTGAAGAATGTTTTTTATTTGCTATAAATACTGATGCTTCGGAAACTCTTTGAATAATTGCCCTCATCTCACCCTTTTTTATAAATATCTTGACGAAATGAATCGTTTTCCTCATCACCATCTAGCATACTCAAGTAAGATGAATATCTGGTAGGAGCTATCTCATTATTTTCAACCGAGCGAACAACATCGCATCCAGGCTCATCAAGATGCTTACAATTACTGAATTTGCATTTAGGCTGAAGTTTAAATATTTCTGGAAAAAGATGACTTATTTCAACATTTTCCATATCTACTAATCCAAAACCACGGATGCCAGGTGTATCGATAATATGGGCTCCAAATTTCATAAAATGCATCTCTGCAAATGTAGTAGTATGCTTTCCCTGCCCATGAGATTCAGAAACACTGCCGGTTTGAAGGTTTAATCCAGGTTGAAGCTCATTCGCTAATGTGCTCTTCCCAACACCTGAGTGGCCACTAAATAGCGATATCTTATCCTTTAAGATTGTCTTTAATTCAGTTATTCCCTCTCCAGAAAGAGCAGAAGTGCGCAGAGTTCTATATCCTGCCTTCCCATAAGCAGCTTCACGATACTCAAGTTCAATAATGGCTTCTTTCGAATAATTATCTATCTTGTTAAACACGATAACTGCAGGAATATTATAAGCTTCAGTCGTTGCTAGGAATCGGTCCATAAAACCATAAAGCGTTTTTGGTTCGGCAATTGTACAAACTAAGATTGCCTGATCTAAATTAGCAGCAATAACTTGGGTTCTTTTACTTAAATTAACTGAGCGTCGAACAATATGATTTCTTCTTTCTTGAACATTATTTATTACGAATCGGCCTTCAGACTCAGGGCATAAATCAACAAGATCTCCTACTGCTACGGGGTTGGTACTTTTAGACCCCTCAAGGCGCATCGCGCCTTTTAGCCGGGCATCTACAGTGGTCTTGTCCGCTAATTGAACCTTGTACCAGCTGCCGGTTGATTTTGTAATCATTCCTTTCATTAACATCAAAGATATCTGCCTTAAATTCGACCTAGCATTTTAAATGAAAAAAAATTAGTTTCATAATCCTATATTGAGTACTTCAATATTTGGAATTTAATATATCTAAAATTATAATGGCAATTTTTACGGAAAAAATATCAAAAACTTACGATGGCCAACTTGCTTTAGATAGCGTTAGTATTGATCTAAAAAAAGGTCAGATAATTGGTCTTCTTGGACCTAATGGAGCTGGTAAAAGCACTTTAATGAAAATACTGACGGGTTATATTCCAGCAGATAGTGGGTATGCAAAAATTTCTGATTTCGATTGTTACAAACAAAGCCTTGAAGTAAAAAAAATAGTAGGTTATCTTCCTGAAAATAACCCATTGTATAGCGAAATGTATGTGATTGAATTTCTGAAATTCGTAGCCGACTTATACAAGACCTCCCATGATCAAATTGAAAAACGACTGAAGCAATTAGGATTGATTGAGGAATCGCATAAAAAAATTAAACAATTATCAAAGGGATTCAAGCAGCGCGTGGGAATAGCATCAGCATTAATTCATGATCCAGATGTCCTTATTCTTGATGAGCCGACCACTGGACTTGACCCCAATCAGCTAGTTGAAATAAGAAAGCTAATTAGAGAAATAGGTAAAAACAAAACTGTTCTTCTTTCAACCCACATAATGCAGGAAGTTGAAGCAATATGCGATCAGGTTATTTTTATAAAAAAAGGCAAAATAGTTCGCCAAGCTGGAATCGAAGAATTTATTGGGAAAACGGGGAAACTAGAAGAAGCCTTTCATAAAGCAACTAAATAAAATTCTATTTTTTCCGAAAATAAATCTCGATCGGAACTCCTGAAAAATCATATCTGGTTCTCATTTTATTTTCAACATACCGATAATACGGCTCTTTTACATATTGAGGCAAATTGCAGAAGAAAACAAATTGAGGATAATGAGTGGGGAGTTGAGTGATATATTTTACCTTCACCTCTTTCCCTTTATAAATTGGAGGAGGCATGTGCTTGACTATTGGCAACATTTCATCATTGAGGTTACTAGTGCTAACCCTACCAGATCTTCGTTCATAAACTGCCATTGCTTCTTCAATTGACTTTAGAACACGTTGTTTTGTTAATGCAGATGTAAATACTACTGGAATATCAACAAAAGGGCGAGTTTTTGCTAGAATTTTTGCTTTAAACTCTTCTGTTGAATTAGTCTCTTTTTCGAGTAAATCCCATTTGTTCACAACGATGACTAAGCCTTTATGGTTCTTCTCAATTACATTCAGAATAGACAAATCTTGAGACTGAAAGCCCTGAGTGGCATCTATCACAAGTAAGCACACATCTGACTCTTCAATTGTCCGAATACTTCGCATATTGCTATAAAACTCTATATCTTCATTAACCTTTCCCTTTTTTCGCAGACCAGCTGTATCCAATAAAACAAAATCAAAACCAAATTTATTAAAATGGGCATTCACTGTGTCTCTAGTCGTTCCCGGAATATCTGTAACTATACTTTTCTCTTGTTCAAATAATGAATTTGTCAATGAAGATTTTCCAACATTGGGTCTACCTACAATTGCTAATTTCGGTAGATGCTCTAACGGGTCATCTACAGAGAGTTGTATCTCTTGATCCGGAATAACATTTACAATTGCATCTAAGACTTCACCTGTTCCACTACCGTTTATCCCTGACATACAAAGAGGCTCACCCACTCCAAGTGAATAAAATTCAGCAGCATCAGCAGCTCTTTGATGATTATCTACTTTATTAGCTACAAGAATTACGGGTTTACCTTGACGACGAAGCAAAGCAGCTATTTCTTTATCATCATGTGTTATCCCTTCTTGAACATCAACTAGAAATACTATTACTTCGCATTCATCCATTGCAGCCTCAACTTGCCTTCTTATCTGACCTTCAAAAATGTCATCTGACCCTTCTACATATCCTCCAGTATCGACTATATTAAATCGTTTCCCAACCCACTCTGTATGGCCGTAATGACGATCTCGCGTAACTCCAGCGATCGCATCAACTATAGCATCTCTTCGTTGAACTAGACGATTAAAAAATGTAGACTTTCCTACATTAGGACGTCCAACAATGGCAATTAAAGACTTCATTCGTATCCAAATCGTTTTAGTTTACTTCTATCGTTCCGCCAATCTGCCTGAACTTTTACAAAAAGTTCTAAATGAACATGTTTCTTGAAAAAGTTTTGCATTCTTTTTCTTGAACCAATACCAACTCGCTTCAAGGCCGTTCCCTTATGGCCAATAATTATACCTTTTTGAGACTCCCGAGAAACAAACAAAATAGCTCTTATTCTAATGATATCATCGTCTTCTACAAAAGTATCAATCCCAACTTCAACGGAATAAGGGATCTCTTTGTTGTAGTTCATTAATACTTGCTCACGAATTATTTCTGAGGTCACAAAACGTTCTGAACGATCTGTCAATTGTTCCTTTCCAAAATAAGGCTTACAAACAGGAATTAAATCCAATAATCGCTTCATTACATAGTCTAGATTAAATTTTGTCAAAGCACTTATTGGAATTATTTCCGCATTTGGCATTCTATCAATCCATACATCTGTCTCTTCCTCCAATTTTTCCTGATCATGGAGATCAACTTTATTTAAAAGTAGAATGACTGGCTTGTCGGTTTCTTTAAGAGCTTTTAAAAAAGATTCATTTTTCAATGACCCCTCTCCCAATTCAACAACATAAAGGAAAATATCGGCATCCTCAAGAGCTGACTTAATGGCACTCAGCATGCTGTCCTGAAGAGCATAAGCCGGCTTCAAAACTCCAGGGGTATCACTAAAAACTAACTGGTAATCAAATTCTTCATTCTCTCCATTCAGAATCCCAAAAATTCTATGGCGAGTCGTTTGAGCTTTTGGTGTGATAATATTTAATCGTTCACCAAGCATTGCATTCGTCAATGTCGACTTCCCAACATTTGGGTGCCCGATTATATTAACAAATCCTGATTTATGAACTCTTGTCATACCGCAAAGGTCGTGAAGTTTAATGAGCATATGCTATAGGCTTGATCAAAGATTATTTTATACTTATTTACTCAAAATAACTTGATCAAGATTAAACCAATATTTACAAAATCTTAGAACTTTTCTTTTGTACATTTGCCAT
>CALKDS010000038.1 GCA_938084135.1 uncultured Flavobacteriales bacterium | reverse complement strand
AAACTGTACAGTACCAACATCTTTAATGGTGATAGGTATTCCGTTCACATTTTTGATGACAATATTTTCTATATCACTTATGCTACGCGCTAAACCTTCACCTCTAATAAAATTGGCGTAATGGTCTTTTTCAATATAAGCCCCTCCTGAATTTTGATTGTTATTTTCAAGGGCTACAAATACTTCAGAAATTGAAATATCCATTGAGCGCAATTGATCGGGATCAACAGCCACTTCATATTGTTTAACATCTCCGCCAAATGCATTTACCTCAACCACTCCTGGCACCATTGCCATTTGTCTTCTGACAATCCAGTCTTGCATGGTTCTGAGATCAGAAGAAGAATAAACATCTCTAAATTCATCATCTACCTCCAAGGTGTATTGATAAATTTCTCCGAGACCAGTTGAAATAGGTCCCATCTCTGGAACACCAAAACCTGCTGGTATTTCTTGCTGAACTTCAATTAGCTTTTCAGAAACCAATTGTCTAGGCAAATAAGTGCCCATTTCATCCTCAAATACTATGGTTACAACTGATAGCCCAAACCTAGAGACTGACCTGATTTCTGTTACACCTGGCAGATTAGCCATTGATAACTCAACCGGATAGGTTACGAATTGTTCAATGTCTTCTGTTCCTAAATTAGGAGACTGTGTAATTACTTGAACCTGATTATTTGTGATGTCAGGAACGGCATCTAAGGGCACTTTTGAAATGCTCCAAATTCCACCGACAGCAATTGCTAGCGTGAGCAAGCCTATAATTAGCTTATTGGCAATGGAAAATTTTATAATACGATTTATCATTATCTTATTTTATTCTTGAATAAAAAGAAATTGATTGCTTGAATAAACAATCAAAGCGCAGCTATCCTATGAGCTACACAAAAGCCAAATTGGCTTAACAAGAATAAAAGGGAGGGCCTCTGAGAGGCGAATCTTCAAAATGAAGAAAACTGTAATCAACATGCGGAGGTGCATTTGATTTAATTGAAGTCTTAACAAGAATCAATTCAAAAGATATCGATAAATCACATTCAGCAATTACCTCTTTTAGATTGTCATCTTTTACTTTAGACCATGATTTTTTATCGTTTACATTATCGGTTTGAATAAAGTGTGGTGCATGGCAGCCAGAACTGTGATGCTCAACATCACTTAATAAACAAACCAATAGGTCAACCCAATTTTCGTCAAAATGATCTCCGTGGCTTACATGATCGTGATCATGCCCGTTTGCCTCTTCAGAACTGTGTTCATGATGTTGATGTGCGTGCGTATTATCAACAGCAACATGATTGTCACAACTTGTTTGACAGTGGGGAGTTAATGCATGCCCAAAGCCCAACAAGTATGTTGAGAGAAATAAAACTGATATGACTGTTTTTAACACTTTCACAGAAAACAAATGTAGGGAAAAATAATTTTCAATCTAATTAATAGTCAATGTAATATTGTCTATGTGTTTATATCTCAATTTATTATGAGATCTTCAATCTTAGCAGCAATCAGTCCCACAAGTCCCACTTTCTTGAATTGGAGGACATGGAACTGAGCCATAAGAGCAATAAACACAACAGTCCCCTTCTTTAGGTTTCAATAGCACTTCACACTTTTCACATTTATAAAACCATGAACAAGCATCAGTTGGCATAGTTTCATTTTTTTTGTGTCCGCATTCTGGGCAAGTCAAGGTCGATTCTAAGATTATTTCTTTACTCATTTTCTATAGCTTTATATCCAGTTCTGTTTATAGCATCAATAATTTCTTTATTTCCTGTTCTACTTTTATCAAATATGACAGTCGCTGACCCGTTAGAATAAGAACTGTTTACCGAGATTACACCATCAATCTCACCAACTGCGTGATCAATATGATTTTGACATGCATCACAAGTCATACCTTCTATACCAATATTTAATTCTTCACTATTTGCCTCATCCAACTGCACGTTAGCTTGTGTATTTTCTGGGTAAAAAATGGAAGAATAGTACGGGAACAATGTCATTACTATAGCGAAAACAGTAACGATCAATAAAAATTTCTTAGAAGCCATAAAAGAAGGCTTAGCTTCAACTTCACATCTACAATCATCTGCTTTCACTGGCTTTAATTTTTGCCACCATGCAAATGCTAAAACTAAGATTGTGACACCTATCAAATATGGACGAGCTGGTTCAATCCATGAAAAGGTAGAGACTGCTCCGCTACTACCTGCCACTAATGCCAAAACAGGGGTAATGCAACATAGTGAAGAAGCAATTGCTGTTGCCACTCCCAATCCTAATACGCCTTTTGAATTCTTCTTCTTAGT
Organism: uncultured Flavobacteriales bacterium; assembly: GCA_938084135.1. Lineage (GTDB taxonomy): Bacteria > Bacteroidota > Bacteroidia > Flavobacteriales > Schleiferiaceae > TMED14. Next base: position 732 of record CALKDS010000038.1, on the reverse strand, counting down.
CATATCCGTTAAGTTTAACTCACCTTGCGTAAGACTTCATTATTTGCAATCATTTCAAAAAACGGCTCAAATAATGCATGATAATCTTCATTTAGAAAATAATATGTTGTTTGCCCTTCTTTTCGAAAATCAACCAATTTTCCTGCTTTCATCTTTTTTAAATGCTGAGAAATGGCAGGGGCTTTCATTTCAAGAATATCTGATAGATCACAAACGCAGAGCTCACTTTCTTCATAAAGCAAAAACAATATGTTTAATCTGACTTCATTACCAGCCAAACCGAGTGCAATGGATAACTTACTCACAGAAGGGTTAACCTCAAATACCTTTTTTTTACTTCTCTCAATTTGATCTCGATTAGCAAAAACTCTAATACAACCATTTTCATTTCGCATGAAACAAAGATATTAAGAATTTCCTTAATTAAGCAAATGCTTAATTACATACTTTTAAAATATCTGGGTAACAAAACTGGGTAGCAAAATGCTCTTTTTTGCGACCCATTTGTATGTTTTTGTAAAACAGACACCCCTAAAACATTGACTTTCAGCACTGTTTTTCGGGCTCATAACCCGAAGGTCATAGGTTCGAGTCCTGTCCCCGCTACTAAAGAGTAATCAGAAATGGTTACTCTTTTTTTGCTTTAAACTTAATCATACAAGGGGTTTAAGAGTTTCTGCTACTGTGTTTAACTTATTCAAACAGTCACTAAATATAGTTTTGTCTTCCATG
>CALKDS010000037.1 GCA_938084135.1 uncultured Flavobacteriales bacterium | reverse complement strand
ATAGAGGCTATTGGTACATTCCACATATTGTTAAGTCCGTAGGTGATAAAAAAATTGATAGTATCAAATTTAAAACTCCAAATTATACTACAATTTCACGAGATAATTTTGAAATTGTAATCAAAGGAATGAGAGATGTATTTGAAATTGGCACAGCTAAAAATTCAAAAATAATAGGAATTGATATTGCAGGAAAAACAGGCACAGCTGAAAATCCAACAGGGCGAGATCATTCTATTTTTATCGCATTTGCGCCAATTGAAGACCCTCAAATGGCTATTGCGGTAATAATTGAAAATGGATACTGGGGTTCTCGATGGGCTGCGCCAATAGCAAGTTTAATGATAGAGCGTTATATTTCAAAGGAATGCAGTCGGAAGGATTTAGAATATAAAATGATTTCAGGAAGCTTAGCAAAAGAGTATAATATACCTAGCGTAGAAACACTACTACCAAAATATTGATGAGAAATAGATCAAATTTATTTGGAAGGATTGACGGTTTAATCCTTGCCCTATATATATTCTTATTAATTTTTGGATGGATGAATATATACGCCACCGTTAATTTAGACATAGACGGTTTTTCATGGGATTGGACTAATCAAGCGGGAAGACAACTAATTTTTATTGGTCTTGGAAGTCTTCTGATATTATTGTTATTGCTAAGTGATGCAAGGGTTTATGAGGTTATTGCAATCCCTATTTATGGTGCTACAATTATCTTATTAATCTGTGTGCTTCTTTTTGGCGTGGAAGTTGGAGGCCAAAAAAATTGGCTTTCATTGGGTAGCTTCAGAATCCAACCATCAGAATTTATGAAATTAGGAACAACAATGATTGTGGCAAGAATCCTATCTAAAAAAGATGTTGAATTGAAAAAATGGAAGCACAGATGGCTTCCCTTTCTGTTGGTTGCCTTGCCGATATTTTTAATTCTTTTACAGCCAGACACTGGTTCGGCTATAGTATTTATTGGATTTATATTCGTTTTATATCGAGAAGGGCTTCCTGGGTATTTTATTTATACAGGAATCGGTCTTATGGTAGTTTCTATTCTTGCTTTAGCTCTAGAAATGAGAATAGTAATTCTAATAATTCTTTTCTTTTCGATAGTTGCTTTTATTATTGATAGGAGTAAAAAAAGAATAAAATTTTATGATTTTATAAAACATCCAATAATATTATTTTCCAGTATTGCGATTTTATACGCTCAATTGGTAAATATTATACTCCCACTTCTTGCACCTCACCACCAAGTCCGAATCAAACTTTTATTTGGCCAATTAGAAGACAAATCAGCCATAGGATATCAAACTGCTCAATCCCTAATTGCTATTGGCTCCGGAGGGTTATTGGGGAAAGGTTATATGAATGGAACCCAAACCAAATTAAATTTTGTACCCGAACAAACTACTGACTATATTTTCTGCACAGTTGGAGAAGAGTGGGGGTTTTTTGGTTCCATAATCGTCTTATCTTGTTTTGCGCTGCTAATTGGAAGAATAATCATATTATCTGAACGGCAAAAAAATTCATTTGCACGCATTTTTGGATATGGTATAGCATCAATATTATTTGTTCATTTCACTATAAATATTGGTATGACCCTCGGACTGGTGCCTGTTATAGGAATACCACTTCCATTTTTTAGCTATGGAGGATCATCGCTATTAGCCTTTACGATAATGCTATTTATTTTTTTAAGAATGGATGCCAATAGATGGGAAACTTTATGAAAAGTCTCATCTCAGAGCGATAAAATCAATAGAATTTGCCTCTATTATCTTCAATTTGCGAAACATCGACTAACGCATCGAAAAGTTGTGTCTGAACTCTTGATCGCAACTGATTCAACTGAGAAGCTACATCTGCGGCTGATATATTGACATTTTGATTTGGTAAACTATTCAAGACCCTAAACTTAAATATGCCATTTTCACCGTCAAGTAATTCAGACTCATAACCTAGTGGTGAACCAATAGCCCGTCCAATAATTCCACTCTCTCGTCCAGCACCAGATAAAAAACTATTAGCAATGGAAACCGTAGCTTTTTCCCATTTCAAATCGGCATCATTAACAAAAGATTTGCGCAGATATTTAATCTTAGAATTATTAATTGCTAATGACTTCAATTCATCTTTTACATCTTTTACCGCCTTGTATCCAGGTTTATAGATGGCAGTCAATTCTGTAACTACATAATTCTTATATCCGTTATTCACAATGCCAACTTCACCTATTGTTCGTTCATCATTAAATAACCACCGGATAACTTGCCGAGAGTCACCAAGTCCTGCAATTGACTGATCGGTTGAATTAGTATTACGATTAGGCAACAGCATCACCTCATAACGCTGTGCAACTTCTTCTGCACTTTCTCCCGATTGTAATGCCTTCGCAAATTCAGCAGCTTGTTTGTAAATACCTTGTTCAGTCTCTTTACTAATACTTACTCTTCTAAAAACTTGAGCAATTTTTATTGAAGGAACTCTACCGTTCTGATCAATTATATTGATAATATGAAAGCCGAAATTGGTAAAGACTAAACCTAAATCACCTTTAGCATTTCTAAAGCAGAAATTCTCAAATTCCTTTGCCATTTGGTTTGTTTGAAACCATCCTAAGTCTCCTCCCTGGGCTCCAGAAAAAGTGTCATCGTTCAGCGAATTATTAACTGACTCAAAAGAAGATTTTCCAGACTTTATGAGATCTAAGACTGAATCTGCTATGAGCTTGGCCTCTTCAAAGCTTCTAGACACCTGAGACCTTTCTGCACCTGCAAAAGATATTAAAATGTGGCGAGCTTGCACTGAGTCCGGTAAATCTCGACGATCCATAATTTTAATCATTTGGAAACCCGAACCTGTCTGTAGAGGGCTACTTACAAAACCTACATCCTTGCCATCAACTGCGGAACTTAGATTTTGATCAAGAAGATTGATATCAAAATAAACATCTTGATAAGGCAAATCACTATTTGCCATAACAAAAGAGCTATCGTCCTCTGATTCGATAAAATCATTTTTCAATTCTTGAAGTTCATTATTTGCATCCGAACGATCCAAATCGGAAGGCTCAATTGGAAAATCTGCAAATACCATATCTCTCAATTCTGAATTCACCTTAAAATCTGCTTTGTTATCTTGATAAACAGCCTCATAATCAGAATCTGTAAGCGTAATTAGAGAATCCTCTACTTCAGAAGAGAGTGAAGCTACCCATTCGATTTCAGATTCAGTAGTCATTAGAGAAAGTTCTTGATTATACATATTTACAGGGATATTCAGACCATTTTTAACAGCAGTATAAAACTTATTCGTGAGAGCCTCATTTCTAACGTTAGTTTCAAAATTCACCCAATTCATCCATTGTTCTCTTGCTTCAGGGGTAGTCTCGCGATTATCGCGCAAATTGGCTAATGTCGATTTTAATAATTCAGGATCAAATAATCCCGTATTTGGATCTCTAAAACCCTCCATTTGTTGAATGCTAGGGTTTAAAATTATTTGATCCCATAATTCCTGAGTTGAGATGGTAAAGCCTAACTCATTTTGTATTGCACCAATTATCTGATTTGTTAAGGTTTGATTCCATACAACTTCAGAAAGTTGTATCGCACTAAAAGAGGAAACTTGCTGATTGTTCAGTCTGAGTTCCTCAATATCTTCATTAAAATCAAAATAACTGATCTTATTACCGTTGATAAACCCTACGGCATCTTGATCAGAATCAAACATGCTGGAACCAGAGTTTAAAAACTCCCCGAGAATAAATGCCGCTAAAGCTGTACCTATCACTAAAATAACTAATCCTGAGCGACGGCGAATTTTTTCGAAAATAGCCATATATAATAAAAATTAAGGATGCGAATATACAAAGTTGTTTGCATCCCCTAAATACCCTGTGCTTCTTTTATTTTGTCTTGAAATTAATGTTAGATACCAAGACTCTGCCAATTCTTTGAACATCCATTGATTCAATGGTTAATTCCCAATTATTTAGATTGATAGATTCTCCAACAGAGGGAAGATGACCAATTCTTGAACCGATCAATCCAGCAAGAGTTGAATATGAATCATCTTCTGGCCAATCAAAAGAATAAGTTGTATTTAAATAATCTACTTCCAAAGAAGCATCAAGGCGCCAAAGGCCATCACTTATTTTTTCTTCAATTCTGAGATCGGTATCATGCTCATCGTCAATTTCTCCAAAAAGTTCTTCAACAACATCTTCCAATGTCAATATTCCAGTCAATGAACCTAATTCATCTACAACTGAAGCCATACTTCTTTTTTCTCTAATGAGCATTTTAAAAACCTCCTGGGCACTCATTGCTTCCGGAAAAAAAGATAACGGGGTTAGAATGAAAGCTAAACGCTTTGGCCTTCTAAATAAACTAAATGCATGAACATAAGCATAAGCATCATCTATATTATCTCTGTAGACGACTAACTTACTAAACCCAGTTTTAATAAACTTTTCACGAAGGTCATCCATACTAATTGTACTGGGCACCGCAGCTATTTCAGTTCTAGGCACCATACAAGATCGAATTTTAGTATCCCCAAAATCTAAAGCATTCCGAAATAATTCAACCTCAGTCTCAACATTCTTTGAATTTGAACCCTCATCGATATAATGATCTAAGTCTGCTCTTCCAAAAACTACAGGCTTATAATCAGACGACACTATTCTTCCAGTACTAGCCAATAACCAACGACTCAAACTCGTCAGAACAGCAACAACTGGTAAAAAAACAAAATAAAAGAAAACAAGAGGTAAAATAAACCAGTTCAATGATTCATTTGATCTATTTCTAAAAAAAGCTTTTGGTAAAAACTCTGCAATAAAAAGAACGACTAATGTTGAAAGTATAGTCTCAAGGATAACTGCTATTCCCGGGCTTAAGAACTTAAATAAAAATGGATCTAATAAAGATGCTGTATTTAATCCAACAAAAACAAGTGATATCGTGTTTCCCATAAGCATAGCACCAATGAAATTTGAAGGCCTTGATATTAAAAATGCCAACCATGATCCAAACAATCCTCCCCTTTTTGATTCTATCTCAACTTGTAATCTGCTCGCGCTCAAGTATGCCAATTCCATTCCTGAAAAGAAAGCAGATAAAATCAGTGCCGTTATAAGTTGTAAAACCTCCATCATTATGGTTTACCTGGGCCATCTCTTTTAGATACGAAGGGTGATTCCAGATTCTTTCTTTGGATTCTTCGTAAGAGAAACATAAAGATGCCTAAAAAGCTAAAAATGGTAAAAATATATGCCTTTTGACGGTTGTCATTCCAATTACTAAATACAGTTTCAAGGGATAATATTGCTATTACTAACCAAATCCATTCGACTGTTTTTAGGGATCTACGCATAAAATTTCTTTTCATTCTTGTATAATTTGACTTTCAAAATGCCCTTTGACATCAAATATGGTGTATTCCGAAAGATCATCTTCAGCTTTCAAACCTACACCGATTATTTCCTCTTCTTTATCGATTATTGTAACTCGGGAATCGGTATGAAATTGCTTTGCTTTTCGATCCCAGTATAATTTATCGGTATAAAGTCGATTACCGCCTTCATGAATAACCTCAACATTTCCCATTAGCGTCCAAATTTGAGTTTTTAAATCCCGTATTGCATTAATGGACTTGACATGGCCTGATTCTGAGCCATCTTTATTAATAATACCTACTCGAAAACCGTCCGAAAACTCTTGTCGCGAAGTCTCTTTATCTTCCGTAAAATCTTTCATATGTCCAGAGACAACGACAATCTTTACTAATCCGCTATCTGAATATTTGATTCGGGTATTGTATTGCTCAATTAAAGATTGATTCTCTAAAATTTGAATTGATTCTAAATTCAATATTTCATTGGAGCAACCGGATAAAATAATAATAAAAGATAAATGAAATATGTATTTCACTAGCATTCCAAAACGACTTTTTTTTTGTAAAATAATTCCTTAAAACGCAACTCTCACTGTCTCATTTATCCAACAAGGAATTCGATATGAATCACCTTCTTTATAACCAAACTGAAAGGATATTGATTTATCCGGAAATCCTTTTTTGTAATTAGCAATAGCCTTGTTCGCCCGAACAGCTATTTCCGGATCAATATTTTTTGCTTGGTTTAGCTTATTTACGGCTGCCCAATACACGGCGTTTTTTTCAAAAACGTTATTTCCACATTGACCAGCAGCTTGAGCGTATATGCTAGCCCAAATTAAATATATTTCTCCCGAAGAAGGATTAAGCTTCGATGCATTTACAATTTCTTTCTTTGCTGATGAAAGATTTCCAACCTTCTGGTTTATTTGAGAAATGCGCATATGATCACGTGATTTTTTCATAGGATCTACCTCACCATCAATAGCACTCGAAAAGTAGGTTATTGCTTCATCCCATTTCTCGTTTTTAATACTTAATAACCCCATTGATCGAGCTGACTGCGGCGATG
>CALKDS010000036.1 GCA_938084135.1 uncultured Flavobacteriales bacterium | reverse complement strand
CGTAATCTCACCTGAAGAACATGCCATGAGATTAGCAAGGAAATATAAACGATTTAGCCAGTGAGTCGAGCGAAGATTCCAATAGAAATTGATGGCGTCAAAGAAGATTTAATCTTCGAAGGTGGGGAAGATTACAGCTATTTTAATGGATTTGTACAAACTTGTACGTTTGAATTGTTTCATGTTAAAACTTATAATCAATTTATTTATCGAGCAAAAAGAATTGATAAGGTAATACTTCATGATGAAAGACACCGTAAATGGAGAACCCATTTTCTAAAGCAACAAGAAGCAAAATTTTTAGATAGAAACAAACAAAAAAAAGGATTCAAACCTATTGAACCTAAAGTGATTAAAGGTTCAATGAAAGGTGTTTTAAGTCAATTAAAAGAATATCCTATAAATGAAGCAATAGTTCTTAAACTTACAGAAATGGTAAGAGATGACTATTTCGATAGAGGATCAATTAAGGTAAAAGGATTCTTTACTTTCTTCAGTATTGAGTTATTTGGTCCTGATAAAAAAACATCTCTATACAATGCCTATCGTGATTTATTAAAAGAAGGACGTCCGAAACTTTTAGAGTAATAACTACCCCACGCGCGTAGGGTAACACCACCATTTTTCTTTTCGATTAGATAGCCCAAGATCTATCTATGCCATAGTATTTAAAACAAATATTATGGACATTGACACACTTACAATAGTATTATCACCAAAAGATATTAATCAAATATCAGAGGCGAATCGAAAGATTTTCAGAGAGGAGATTGAGGCATATGCTAAGTCTCTGCACAAAACCACAAAATTCATAAGCCATCAAGAGGCTTGTAAGGAATTACAATGCTCACCTCCTACTCTCACGCGGTGGAGATTAAAAAGCTACATCACAGGCGTTCAAATAGGCCGAAAATACTTCTATACCGATGAGGAAGTAAACCGCGCTAAAACTCAAGGATTACTTTATAAGCATTAATGAATTAAAATATTTTCAGATGTATAACACAAGTCATAAAAGGGATACCATTACACAAAAATGGAAGTCACCAATATTTAAAAATCTATCTCCTTTCGAAAAATGTGTTTACTCCTATTTATGGGATAATTGCGATTGGGCAGGTTTCTATGAGATAGACCATAGCACCATTGAACATTACACTAAAATTGAGTCAAATGAAATTGAGTCAATTCTAGAAAATTTATCTGAAAACGAAATTACCATATCTAATGGATGGTTGTTCATACTGGATTTTATAGAATATCAAGGCAATGGGAATTTAAGCCCAAATAACAACGCTCACAAAGCGATAATATCATCGTTGAGTAAGAACATGATTCACTTTAAAGAGTGCCTTAGAACTCAAAATAATTTAGCCCCTTACGAGGGTCTAGTTAGGAGCTCAAGTAAAGGTAAAGGTAACTGTTTGGGTAAGGGTAATGATAAAAGTATAAGTCTTGTCAATAATGATAAGGAAACAAGTGCTCATGAACCAACCTACGTCGAATCCACTTACGACAGAGTCTATAATAATCGAGGAACGCCTTGCATGAGATGTGGCAGCAAGTTTAACGAATTATGTAAAAAACCACGTGCCGAGTGTGTATCACAAAGTCATATAACATATAGGGAGAGAAAGTAGATCTCTAATTGGAAAGCTACAGTAAGTCCTAACCTTTTTCTTAACAAGTCCCCACGTGAGACCGCCGAGAGCAAAGCCTAATTTGCTTTGTTTTGATAATTTCTATTTCTTTAACTTATGATAATGTTGGGGAGTCGTGAGTATTATAAGTGGTTTGCTATCATTCCGGGTTTTATTGTATGTCGTCAAATAAAATCAGAAATTTTATAAAAGGGAAACAAACCCAAGGAGATTCAGAAGATGCCGAAAGAAGAAAAAGGTACTTACAGATAAGGGACCAGGGTGGTTTTGAAGGAGGAGGTCGCGAAAGTGGAGGTGGAGGTAGGTTTTAATTTTTTATAATTTTTTTTCTATAAGTATTTTGTTGAGAAGTTGAAGTTTTGGATATGATAGTAAATAATATTTATGTGATAAAGCGGTCATCCATCAACCTTCCTTACCGTTGGGTTTACAAATTGACCACTTATGGGAAGTTGAAAAAAATAATATGGATTGAGTTACTTTTTTTGGTGTGAACAGTAGGCCGTTTTGGCTTGATAAAAGTGAGCTAAAATTAAGCCTCGCTTCAAAATTCATATAGAATCACATCGTACGTTTCTTTTGTATTGTTTATTGGACTCAAGCGTATTCTCAAATAACTAACAGCGAATAAAGCATTAATTAACAACACAATGATGAACAGAATTAAACAAACCATTTTTAGTGCGGCACTAATGGTGCTTGCCAGTGTTGGTACAGTACAGGCTCAACGCCCAAGTGCTGCAGATCGTGTTGCTCGCGAAAAGCAAAATGTCTATGCTAAATTGACTGACCTCACTAAAAATCAAAAATTGTTATTGGATGGTATCTATGAAGAATTTGCTCAGAGTTACACAGAAATGTTTGATGAAATTAGAAAAACCAGGAATTATAGCAAGTTGGGTGAGATGATGAAAGATTTGGGAGCCGAGAAAAATGGCTTGATGGCTGATGTATTGAATGATGATCAGTTTGTCGTCTTCAAAAAAGTAACAGAGGGTAAAGCTGGTTTAGCTGATACCACCCAATATAGAAGCGGTAAGAAATGGTCAGTTCAAGGAGTCTTGGCAGATGGAGATGATGCTACTGAGGTAGTAGGGGCTACAGTGCTTATGGTCAATGTTAGGGATTCAACCCAATCTAAATATGCCATCACTGATGTTAATGGTGCTTTTAAAATTGAGAATGCAGAAGAGTCATTTTATAATTTGAGTATTACAAGTATGGGATATAAGCCTTATTCAAAGGTAGTAAGGCTTGGAGTGGTAGATATGAATCTTGGGAGGGTATTCGTTAAACAAGATTCGAAATTACTTGAAGCAATAGAAGTAAAGGGAGATGTTGTGGCAATGGAAATCAAGGGAGATACCCTACAATATAATGCTGATGCTTTTAAGGTAAATCAGGATGCAAGTACGAAAGACTTGGTAAGCAAGATGCCTGGAATCGTAGTGGATGGAACTGGAGTTTCTGCCAACGGTGAGACGATCCAGCAAGTATTGCTTGATGGGAAAAGATTTTTCGGTCAGGATCCTTTGCTTTCTTTGAACACGATACCTGCAGAAGTTGTAAAAAACGTACAAGTTTTTGATCAGCAAAGTGAGCAGTCTCAATTCACAGGAGTTGATGATGGTAATACCACTAAGACAATGAATGTGGTGACTAAGGAAGGAAAGAAAAATGGAAAATTCGGAAAATTTTATGGAGGATACGGAACTGGTGAGTACTACAATACTGGGTTCAATCTAAATTCTTTTAAAGGGGATAAACGCATTTCTTTGATTGGAATGTCTAATAATGTAAACATTCAGAATTTCAGTAGTGAGGATTTGGCAGGAGTTGGTGGAGGTGGTGGTCGTAGAGGGGGCTCTCGTCGAGGCGGGTCTAGTGGTGGTTTTTTGACAGGCACTCAAAGTGGTATTACAAAGACCAACGCTATTGGATTGAATTTCTCTAACAAACTAGGCGAAAAGGCAACAATTGAAAGTAGTTACTTCTATAATCAAACTGATAATACTACAGAGGACATTACGAACAGGCAGTTTGCTACCAATGGAAGTGACTATTATTCAGCAGAAAATCGTTCGGATACCGACAATGAAAACCACCGGATTAACATGCGAATTGACTATAATATCAATAAGAATAACAGGTTGGTTATTAGACCTACATTTAGTACCCAAAACAATGAAAGTATAGATTATTCTGAGGCTGTTACCAGAGATGAGAACGGTGATGTGATCAAAGAAACAGAAAACAATTATTTAAATTTAACGAAGAGTTACAATTTTAGAAATGACCTTGATTTCACTCATAAATTTAAAAAATTGGGCCGTACATTTTCAATAGAATTGGAGAATACAATTGGACAAACTGATCGTACAAATTTACAGAATGAATTGCTTAGTGAATCTGGTAAAGACTCCCTGACAAATTATTATTACGATACTGATGAAAAGGAATTTTCGTATAATCTCAAAGTAAATTATGCAGAGCCAGTAGGTTCTAATGGGTCACTTTCAGTTGAATATGAAATAGATAACAACGATGATTCTTCTGATAAGAAAGCATATATTGGAGATCAGAGTAAAGATATTAACTTTAATTTTGGACTTTCTGATTTTGACTTTAACTCTCAACTTTCAAATGAATTTGAAAGTAATTATACTACACATCAGAGTAAATTGGCCTATACCAATCGTGGATTTGGAAAATTTTTTAGAATACAAGGGGCTTTTCAGCATGCTGTTTTAAACAATGACCAGTTTTTTCCTGAAGAAGGCACGTTTCAAAGAAAATTCAACAACTTCATTCCTTCCATGTATGGAAGGTTGACGTTCAAGGGCGGTGGAGATATGTTTTTCAGGTATTCCGGAGATACAGACGAACCATCAGTAAATCAATTACAAAATGTTGTCGATCAAAGCAATACGCTACTCTGGTCTTTAGGTAACCCTAATTTGAAACAAAGTTATACCCATAGCCTTTATATGAGAATGGGAAAGTCTAATATTGATAAAAACACATCTCTTTCTAACTCATTCAGTGCGCGTACCACTGCGAATTATGTAACTAATGAAACTCAATTTGCAAATCAAGATTTGGTTCTGGATGGAATAGAAGTACCTAGAGGCACTCAAATTTCCAGACCTATCAACTTGGATGGGTATTGGAATGCCAGTAACAACACTACTTTTGGCGTGCTTGTTTCAAAACTTAAAACAAATATTAACACTTCCATTGGTATTAACTATAGTCGCCAACCAGGCTTGAACAACGGGATTAAAAATTTAGCAAGCACCTATTCTGGTAGCGGTAGAGTATCTTTTGTGAGTAATATCAGTAAGGATGTTGATTTTAATGTTTATTACAGCGCTAGTACAAATACGGTTGTAAACTCAGCAGAGACCAGGGGCAATGCAAATAGCAACTACATCACTCAGACCATAGGGGGGAAAGTTGACTTTACTTTTTGGAAGGGAGTTGTTTTTAGAAGCACTATTAATTATCAAAAATACGATGGGGTAAATGAAGAATTCAATACAATTTTCACCTTATGGAATATGAGCATTGCGAAGAAGTTTCTTAAAAATAATATGGGTGAATTGGAGTTGTCTGTATTTGACTTACTCAACCAAAATAGAAGTGTCAGCCAAAGTATAAGTGCAGCTTATCTGCAAGAAACCAGGACTCAAGTACTCCAGCAATATTTTATGATGACTTTTACTTATCAACTTAGAAAATTTACCGGAGCATCAAGTTCGCAAGGAAGAGGTCAAGGAGGAGGGCCAAGAGGGAATCGTAATTAAGAGATTGTCTACTTAGTATTCCTGCATTTTGGATAATTGAAAAATTTTAAAGTATAGCACTACGAAGGAATAACTTATAAAGTTATCTGTATGCTATTCGGATACTTAGTAGGGAATACGTGTTCGTTTTCGATCGATGAAATTAAAAAATTGATACTTCACTAGTTAATTGCAATAATAATATTAGATTTTTTTATAAGTAAAAGGCCTTTAGATTACCCCAAATGGTCTTTTTTTATTATCCGTCATATATATATTGTCAATTTCAAGAAGCGTGCCAAAACTGGTTCAGTTTCTGTTGAGCAGGCAAGCATATGAAAAGGATTTCAATAATTAGTCCTCCCTTAAAAAGTCCCTTTGAGAGCGGAAGTTTGATTACAGATTGACAATCTAAACACATATTCAATAAAAGAAGTAAAAGTTTCCACTTTTGAGTAGAGCCAAAAAGCTATTGCCTTTAGTTTTTTCATTAACTTTTTGTAGTTGAACCCGCTTGCTGCGATCATAAAATTGATTTGATCACCAGTTGTTCCTTAGAGATAGTTAATTATTGCTCTGTGGTCTTTTTTCAAATGTCCTATGATTGGTTCTATGGCTGCTGTATAAGAAGAAAAAGTATAAATTCTCTGTAGGTGCGTATCAGTGGATTCAACTGGGCATGTGTTTGCCGATATGAATTTAGGGATACATCGACTCAAGTTGGAATGCGTAGGAAGAGAGCTACTCCATTGATGAACCTGAGTGTCATAAAAAAAAGGATCCGAACACTAATCAGCTAGA
>CALKDS010000035.1 GCA_938084135.1 uncultured Flavobacteriales bacterium | reverse complement strand
TTGCAGCTTTGGCTTTATTATGCTTTATTCTTTTCGCTTCTGCATATATTGAAATGATTCCTATAGCAGCATTAGTAGGGGTTATGTTCATGGTAGTTATTGGAACATTTGCATGGAATTCGTTAAAGATTTGGAATAAAGTTCCTTTGACAGATGTCATCGTAATTATTATTGTAACCGCAATGACGGTGCTTTTTGATTTAGCCATTGCTGTAATTTCCGGAGTAGTTATTTCAGCATTGGCATTTTCTTGGCAGAATGCTTTGATGATAAGAGCTAGAAAACATATTGATAAACATGGAATTAAGCATTATGAAATTTTTGGCCCTTTGTTTTTTGGATCTATCAATTTATTTAACGCCAAGTTTGATGTTAAAAATGATCCGAAAGAAGTAGTAGTCGATTTTGCAGAATCTAAAGTTGTAGATCAATCAGCGATTGAGGCGTTAAATAAATTGGCAGATAGATACGTTAACAATGGTAAGTCAATTCATTTACGTCACCTTTCTCCCGATTGTGTAAAATTGATTAAAAAAGCAGAAAAAATATGTGATGTTAATGTACTAGAAGATCCAAATTATTTTGTCTCAATAGATAACTATAGACAAGCTATGAATAGGATACATACAGAACGGGACATTTAATGTTAGTCAATATTTTTTTGGTCTTATTTTTGAAGATAATTTTAAAAATCCCGTCTATTAAAAATTTATTATAATGAATACTCAAACTAAAGAATCTCAGAATTCATTGACTCCTCAAATGTCAATTGAAATTTTAAAAGAAGGAAATTTAAGGTTTCAAAAAAATATAAAGGCTGATCGAAATTTAATCAAACAGGTTTCCCAGACCAGCACTGGGCAGTTTCCGTTTGCCACTATATTAAGTTGTATTGATTCTAGGGTTTCTTCAGAATTGATATTTGATCAAGGTATAGGTGATATCTTCAGTGCTCGAATAGCGGGAAATTTCGTGAATGATGATATTTTGGGAAGCATGGAGTTTGCATGTAAACTTGCAGGAACAAAATTAATTCTTGTTTTAGGGCATACAGCATGCGGAGCTGTAAAGGGAGCATGTGATGACGCGAAACTAGGCAAACTCACAGGAATGTTAGAGAAAATAAAGCCAGCAGTGCGAGCTGTTAAAATTCCAAAGGACAATACTTTGAGAAATTCCTCTAATATTGACTTTGTTAATAATGTTGCTAAAAAAAATGTGCTTTTAACGATTGATACAATTCTTAGAGAGAGTGATGTTTTAAAAGAAATGCATGATTTAAAAGAGTTAAAAATAATTGGCGGAATGTATGACATTAAAAATGGCGCAGTAGATTTTTTCGAATAAAGTAAAGAATTTGATTTAATGTTTTGTAAACAAACTTTTTGGGGTTTATTAATCTGTGTTTTCGTAACTCCGAATTTACTTATCGCTCAACAAAGCGATCTAGGTAATTGGTTGATATATATTGGAAGTAAGAAAATAAATCCAAATTGGAATTGGCACCATGAAATTCAGTATCGAAATTATAATACTTTCGGAGACTTGGAGCAGCTTTTAATTAGGACTGGATTGGGCTATACTCTTAGTAATAAAAATCAAAATTTTCTCTTGGGCTATGGTTATATTTTATCTGAAAATTATAATGAATTAGATGAGAAAATCCCTTTAAAGGAACACCGAATATTTCAACAAATTATTTCAAAACAAAGAATTAACTATTTAAAGTTAGGTCATAGATTTCGCTTAGAACAGCGATTTATAGAGTCGGAATTTAAATTCCGCTTCCGCTATTTTTTAAATGCGAGACTTCCGCTGAAAATAGGCAGGGAGAATAAATTTTATTTATCAGGTTATAATGAGGTTTTTATCAGTTTGGAAGAGGATTTTTTCGATAGAAATCGAATATATGGAGGCATCGGATATAAATTATCAGAAGGGATTAACCTCGAGTTGGGCTATCTGAATCAATTTTTTGGTTCTTCCAGCCGTGATCAGTTAAATCTGATTATGTTCTTGAATCTATAAATCTGTTTTATAGCGTTCCTCGATTTTCTTGTTCTCGCTCAATTGCTTCAAACAATGCTTTGAAATTCCCTTTTCCAAAAGATTTGGCCCCTTTTCTTTGGATTATTTCAAAAAATACAGTCGGTCTATCCATTAATGGCTTTGTGAATATTTGCAATAAATAACCTTCCTCATCCCTATCAATTAAAATTCCTAAATCCCTCAAAGGACTGATGTTTTCATCAATCTCTCCAACTCTATCCATAACATCATCATAATATGATTTAGGCACTTGAAGGAAAGCAACACCTCGGTTACGTAATTCGGTTACTGTATGGATTATATCGTCGGTGGCTAATGCTAAGTGCTGCACTCCAGGGCCATTATAGAAGTCTATATACTCCTCAATCTGGGATTTTTTTCGACCCTCTGCTGGTTCGTTAATCGGGAATTTAATTCGACCATTTCCATTAGTCATAACTTTTGACATCAGGGCAGTATACTCGGTTGAAATATCTTTATCATCAAATGACACGAGTTGAGCAAAGCCCATAACCTCTTTGTAATAGTTAACCCAAGTGTTCATCTCATTCCATCCAACATTTCCAACCATGTGGTCGATAAACTTGAGTCCTGTGCTATTCGGATTATATTCTGAGGAATATTTAATAAAACCGGGTAAAAATGTGCCAGTGTAATTTGACCTTTCTACAAAAATATGGACGGTGTCACCATATGTTTTTATACCTGAAAGAATGACATCCCCGTGATCATCTTGTAGTTTATAAGGCTCAAATGCAGACTCAGCGCCCCTGCTTGTAGTTTCTTTCCAACTTCTTGTTGCATCATCAACCCAAATTGCCATATTTTTAACACCGTCACCGTGTTTGACAAGATGGTCATTTATTTCATTTTCAGTGATTAGAGATGAGGTTAAAACTAAAATAATTTTATCTTGTTTCAAGACATATGAAGTTCTGTCTTTAAGCCCAGTCTCTAGGCCCGCATATGCATAATCTTGAAATCCAAATGCTGTTTTAAAATAGTGTGCAGACTGTTTAGAATTACCCACATAAAACTCAATATAATCCGTTCCATTCAAAGGAAGGTAATCCTCAGCTTCAATATTTTCTATTGGGAGCTTCAAGGAAGTATTATCGTAATTCATATTTTTTCTTCGTTGATTATGTATTATGCCTGATATTTAGCCTCTCAATCAAGCCAGGATTTCCAATAGTCTTTAAGTTCAATGTCTAATGCTGCCTGGGTTATTTTTAAGGGTTTAAAGGTATCAACCATAATGGCTAGTTCCGAGGTTTCTTTTTGCCCAATGGATCTTTCATAAGCCCCAGGGTGAGGACCATGAGGAATACCTCCCGGATGTAGACTGATATAACCATTCTCAACATGATTTCTTGACATAAAGTCACCATCAACATAGTACAATACTTCATCTGAATCTATATTACTATGATTATATGGGGCAGGAATAGATTTCGGGTGGTAGTCGTAAAGTCTTGGTGCAAAAGTGCAGATTACAAAATTATTACCCTTAAACGTTTGATGAACAGGAGGAGGCTGATGAATACGTCCTGTTATTGGTTCAAAATTTAAAGCAGAAAATATATACGGAAAGCAATAGCCGTCCCACCCGACAACATCAAAAGGGTGGCTTGCATAGCTTATGTCATGGAGAAGTCCTTCTTTTTTTATTTTAATAAGAAATTCGCCCTTTTTATTATTTGTTTTCAGATTTTTAGGCAATTTTATATCTCGCTCACAAAAGGGCGAATTTTCAAGAAGTTGACCGAATTCATTCCGATATCTTTTAGGAGTAACGATGGGAGATTTGCTCTCGATAATGAATAATTTATTATGATCATTATCAAATTCAATTTGATAGATTGTCCCTCTCGGAATAATCACATAATCTGCATATTTAAATCTTAATTCACCAAACATGGTTCTAAGAGTCCCCTCCCCTTTATGGATAAAAAGGACCTCATCGCAATCCGAGTTTTTATAAAAGTATTCGGCTTTCCCTTTTTTTGGTGAGGCAAGATCTATTTGTACATCATT
This sequence comes from uncultured Flavobacteriales bacterium, assembly GCA_938084135.1. GTDB lineage: Bacteria > Bacteroidota > Bacteroidia > Flavobacteriales > Schleiferiaceae > TMED14. The sequence goes on along the minus strand of CALKDS010000035.1, from coordinate 72,555 downwards.
ATTGAAAAGCATCGGGTCTCGCGACTCGATAAAATCTTCTTTTGGTTTAATATTAAACCCTTGAAGCATCCTACTGACGATATTATTATTTATCGCTGACTTTGGATTTAGATCAATACTATCTCCTATTTTCGATACCATTGTTGGACGGTGATAGTGATAAAGAAGAGAGCTTACACCATGGAAACCTTCTGTTCCAAATAGTTGCTCGTAATAGAGGTCTCCATTTGATTTTTCGTATATAGTATGTCTTTTCTCAGGTATGGAACCAAGTTTATGATATAACATATGGACTATTTTTTTAATGAATGTGATCGATAGAATCTCTTATCTCGTTTTTCTGTGCTTCTTTTGCGTCGAATTAATATCTGCTCTTCCTCCGGTAAATTAATAATTTTTTGACACTCGCTTGAGCAGGTTAACTCTGTTTCATCCTGACATTTTTTACATTGAATAAATAGTAAGTTACAAGACTTATTCGAACAATTTACATGAGTGTCATTTGGTTCACCACATTGGTGACAGTTTGAAATCACATCATTGGAAATACTCTCACCAAGGCGTTCATCAAAGACAAAATTTTTCCCTTTAAATTTATTTTCAAGCCCTTCCTCATGAACCTGTCTGACATAATCAATAATTCCACCATGAAGTTGATTTACATCCTGAAACCCGTGATGCTTTAAAAAAGAAGATGTTTTTTCACATCTTATGCCACCTGTGCAATAAAGAAGTACAGGGTTGTTTTCTTTACCTTTTAGCATGTCCAAAACTTCCGGTAATTCCTCTCGAAATGTTTCGGATTGTGGGAGAATAGAACCTGGGAAGTGACCGATTTCACTTTCATAATAATTACGCATGTCAACGACAATACTTTTCTCCCTTTCCATAAGATCATTCCATGATTTAGCATCCAAATGTTTTCCAACATTAGTGACATCATAGTCTTGCATTGTTAATCCGTCGGCTACTATTTGATTACGGACTTTTATGCTCAGCTTGAAAAATGATTTTCCATCATCTTCAATTGCAATTTTGAATCCAATATTTTTGAATTCTTCCCAGTCTTTGAGCTGATTTATAAATCCCTGCCAATTATGCTCAGGAACACTCATCTGAGCATTGATTCCTTCATGAGCAATATAAATCCGTCCAAAGCAATTTAATGACACCCATTTTTCATATAATGAATCACGAAATTCCTTTGGGTTTTTTATTTTTACATACCTGTAAAATGATAAAGTCTTTCTTGAGAAAGATTCCTCATTAAGCTGTCGAATTAAAGTATTACGATCCAATTTATTATGAAGGATCACTTTTGATGTTTCAATAGGCATGATTGCAAAGGTATAAATTCAATTCAGGAAAGAAATTTTGAAAATTCTCTAATTCAAATTGCATTTAGGATTAAATAGTAGATATCATCTACACCGATAGACCCTGTTTCATTGGTACATTTGGAAAATGGAAAAATCTCTTGTAATTGGAGCCGCTGGCCAAATTGGGACAGAGTTGGTATTTGAGCTGCGTTCAAAAAGAGGTATTGATAATGTTATTGCTGCTGACCTTCGAGTAGATAATCTAGTATCACCATTCTATGAATTAGACGCAACAAATGAATCTGCTCTGCTTGATCTGGTTGTGAGGGAGGGAGTTACGGAAATTTATCACCTTGTGGCGATACTTAGTGCAACAGGGGAAAAGGCACCGAAAAGAGCGTGGGAATTAAATATGAAAACATTATTAAATGTACTAGATTTAGCAAAAGAAGGTATAATTCAACGTGTTTTTTGGCCTAGCTCGATAGCTGTATTTGGCCCAAGCACACCTAGGTTAAAGACCCCTCAGTACACCGTAATGGACCCTAATACTGTTTATGGTATTTCAAAATCAGCAGGTGAACTATGGTGTCAGTATTATCATGAAAATTATGGGGTTGATGTTCGAAGTATCCGTTATCCTGGTTTGATTTCGTGGAAAACAATGCCTGGTGGAGGGACAACTGATTATGCTATTGAAATATTCCATTCCGCTCGTAAGGGAATGGATTTCTGCTCATTTTTAGAACCAGACACACGCTTACCTATGATGTATATGGATGATGCCGTGCGGGCTACAATTGAAATAATGGAGGCAAAACAGGAATCGATAAAAATCCGAACAAGTTATAATTTGTCAGGTGTAGACTTTACTCCAAGAGAATTATTTAATGAGATAAAGAAAATTTATCCCGAATTTAATATCACATTTAAACCGGACTCAAGACAAAAAATTGCTGACTCTTGGCCTGGAAGTATCGATGATAGCGAGGCTAAATTACACTGGGGTTGGAAACATGAATTTGATACTAAATCTATTGTTAAACTAATGTCGGAAAATATTTAAATACATCATTTGGTATGCATTGATATTGACTTAGCTTGCTCAGCTAGAGTAATAATGGTATTCCTCCAGGGTCGATAGGTAAACCCAGTAGCTAAAGATTTTCCTGCATCATATTTTCTTTTTAGTTTACTTGCACGAATTGTATCAGCTGACAGCCTTTGCTCGTAAAGCGTAAATCTGGAATAAGCGGCTTCGATTAGAGAAACTGTTTTTAATAAAAAGTATGGAATTTCCCATTTTGGAGGTTTACAGTTCATTTCCAAAGCAATGTCTTTGAAAACCTCTTTAAAAGATCCATTATGGCCATTTAATATATATTTTTCTCCAGATATTCTTTCAGGTATTATTTGCAAGATAAAATCCGCTACATCTTGTGCATCAACCCACCCAGTTTCTCCAGAAGGATAAAATGATAATCCTTTTTTTATTTTTTTTGGAATTAAGCTAGTTCCGTTTTCCCAAGCGGGACATCCAATTATAACGCTTGGAGAGACTGTGGAGAGAGAAAGTCCTTCTGCTTGATATTTCCAAGCAATCAATTCTGAAGCCCATTTGCTTTTCCCATATGGGCTTAAGCTTCCTGGCTTAGTCTCAGATTTCTCATTAGTGTAATCTTCATTTGGATTGTATGAAAATGTTGAAATACTGCTCACATGAACTCCATGGATAATTTTATTTTTTATAGCGGCAGACCAAACATTTTCGGAGATTTCAGGATTAACTGTTAACATAGAATCGGCATCAGAAGAGTTAAAAGAGACAAATGCAGCGCAGTGGATAATGTATTTTGCTCCTTTGATGGCTTCTTCAGTTTCGAATGCATCTATTAAATCAGCTTGAACCCATTCTATAGATTCAAATTTATCTTTTGCTCCTTGTGCTATATAACTGGTTTTAACAGTTTCTAAAGATTTCGGATTTCGATAAATTCCTCGAAGAGACATATCTCCTTTCCTTGCGGCATTCAGTAATATTTGTGATCCTAATAAGCCAGATCCGCCAGTAACTATTAACATGTGAACAAATGTACTTTTTAAATCGGTGTTCTATCCTCCGGCTCTTGTAACTTTGTACTTATGAGTACTTCATTTCTCGAAGAGTTACGCTGGCGGAAGATGTTACATAACATAACTCCTGGAGTTGAAGAGTTTTTAGCTTCAGGTTCAAGAAAAGGTTATGTTGGCTTTGATCCCACAGCAGATTCTTTGGGAGTTGGAAATCTTGTCCAAGTAATGATGCTAGTTCACTTCCAAAGAGCAGGACACGAACCGGTAGCATTGCTAGGTGGAGCAACAGGAATGATTGGAGACCCTTCGTTTAAAGCCGAAGAAAGAAAATTATTGAGTAAGGATATCTTGAATAAGAACCTCTCTTCTCAAAGGCTTCAAATCGAGAAATTATTAAATAAATCAGCAATTGTTTTAGATAATAATGAGTGGTTTAGAAATTTTAATTTTTTGGATTTCATAAGAGATGTGGGTAAGCATATCACGGTTAATTATATGTTGGCTAAGGATTCAGTTAAAAGTAGACAAGATTCAGGTATAAGTTTTACAGAGTTCAGTTACCAGTTAATACAGGCGTTTGATTTTCATTTTTTATCAAAAAATAAAGAAATTCGTTTACAAATGGGAGGTAGTGATCAATGGGGGAACATCACAACTGGTATAGAGCTTAACCGAAGAATGGGAGGAGAAAATTCATATGCAATAACAACCCCATTGATAAAAAAGGCCGATGGAACAAAATTTGGGAAAACGGAAAGTGGAAATATCTGGCTAGATCCAAAGCGAACTAGTCCTTATAAGTTCTATCAGTTTTGGTTAAATTCTTCAGATGAGGATTCCAGTGATTATATCAGGATATTCACAACTAAAAGTAAAACGGAGATAGAAGATATAGAGGAGAAACATAGAAAAGAGCCTCACTTAAGGATTCTTCAAAAAGAGCTTGCTCTGGATGTAACAAAAAGGGTTCATTCGGAACAAGATGCTAATAATGCGACAAAAACTAGTGAAATATTATTTGGAAAAGGGACAACTGAGATGCTCAAGGAGTTAAGTGAAAACGATTTATTAGATGTGTTTTCAGGAGTGCCTATTATTAATGTTTCGTCCGAATTATTTAATCCTGGAATATCAGTTATCAATCTGGTAACTGCCAATAGCAGTCTATTCAAATCTCGAGGAGAGGCAAAGAAATTAATTCAAGCCGGAGCTGTGTCCGTAAATAAATCAAAAGCATCGCTGGATGACTTTATAAATCAAACAGATTTTTTGAAAAATAAATATTTAGTAGTTCAAAAAGGCAAGAAGAATTACGCTTTAGTGATCTTAGAATAAGGGTTCCCCATTTTTATCGGTAGTTAAAATATCAGACATATAATCTAAGAACGGACGGATTTCTTTTATTGCAATTTCGATTTTATCGATAAAATCTTTTTTACAAACTTTCTGATCGGAGTAGGCAATTGAAAATATAAATTGCTTTTTCCGAATTAAACTAATGTCAGCATGAGACTTATCTACTCCTCTAGGGGCTGTTTTAAGTTCATTGCCTTTAAGTCCTCCCCAAATTTTTTTGATTGAGCTTGAGTTTATTAAATCTTTAAACTCACTTGAGTCTATAATTAGTTCTTCTCTAATTCTATTGAGGTCATTAGAATTAGGGTCCCAAAACCCACATGCTAAAAAATTATTACCAGGGCTAATATGAAGATAATAACCGCCTCTATATTTTGGTTTTGTTCGTTTCCATGTCAGTCCAAAATGAATTTTATAGGGAGTTTTATCTTTTGAGAATCTTACGTCTCTGTAGATTCGAAATAACTTAAAGCTATCTATTTTATCTCTTAAGTCAAGTCTGCTTTTCACATCTTCTCCAAATTCTTTTATATGTTTTTCTTGGGATTTAAAATTTAATTTGTTCGTTTGAAACCAATCCCTGTTATTGTTTAATCGTAGTTTTTTTAAGAATACAAAAATTTCATTTGATAATGTCATAACATGAATAATGTTTTGCTTTAATCTTAGAAGGGCATAAGGTCATAAGCCATGATTTCATAGCCTTCGGATTGATTCTTATTGGGTTTCCCAAAATGATAAAGTGATCCGTAAGGTTTTTCCTCAAAAAGTTTAATTTTTGGAAAATCTAATTTTTCTTTTTTTGAGTCAATGTTTGAGACGAGCACACATTGTATTGCAGAGGTTCCTCTCGTGAAAATTATCATCCGAAAGCCTTGGTTTTCTTTGTTTAAATAATCCCGATAAGGCAAAACATAGACATTTAGTCCTGCGTCTGAAATTTCTTCTGGCAGACTACTTTTTTTGTAGTGAACAAAGTTAAATTTCTTTAAATACTCCTGAAGTGTAGGCCAAAATGCGCCGACTCTCTTTTGCTTCAGGAGTCGAACTAAAGCTTTATCTGGCCATGAATTTCTTATGAAGGATGAGGAATTTACATCCCCTTTTATCAATATCGAGACATATTTTTTTGCTAGACGTCGGGTTGTGGGAGTAAATGAGTCTGTAAAAATCAAATCGTCAAGTGTTTTACCTATTTGAATACCCTTTGAATCAAGTAGTACGGAACCTTTTTGAAGAGAGTTATTTTGAATAGAGGACTTATTCACTAAAACTCTCTTGAAAATCGTAAAACCATTATTAGTTCTTTGTGCACGTACAGTGGTACTATCAATGAATTGGAATGCTTCTCCACCATCAACATTAATTGCTGCCCAATCGTGAATCCATTGACCTTGCAAGGAACTTGAGCATAGGAATGTGTTCAGTAAGAGAAAAAAAAAGCTGGTAGGTATTGAGATATTAAAAGGTAAACTCATTTTAGATTAAATATAATTGTATCAGTTGAATAAATAGGATTTTTAATCAGATTGAAAGAAGAGAGCAACCCCTTTTGTCAGATCCATCAATTCTTCCAATAACTTCAAAGCATCCATTTTCAAATACCTTGCCGATATCATCTGTAGCAATAAAAGCACATGAGTCTGAATTTGCTAGGTCTATTATATTTAATCCTGAAACCTCATTTAGTTCTGAATTTATTAAGGGTGTTTCAAGTGACCTTGGAATAACATTCATTTGGGGTGGTGGACGAAATAGCCCGTCTCCAAAACTATAAGCTTGAGAGAGTAATTCAGTCATCCCGTATTCGGAATGAATTTTCTTTACACCAAAGAAAGAAGTCAATTTCTTATGAAGTTCATTTCGAATTGGTTCTTTTCTTCGGCCCTTCATACCGCCAGTTTCCATAATTATAGTATGACCTAGTTTCATTGGAGAAAGGGTTTCGGTTAGGTCTAGAAGTGCAAAAGTGACTCCAAGTAATATTGTTGGAATGCCATTTAATTCTAGTGTGTCAAGCCTGTACTTTAATTCATCTATTCCTTTAATAAAAAATCCACTTTCATCATGTTCTGATATTGATATAAAGTATTCTGCCATATCAATTAATGAAGATCCATCTCTTTCTAGATATCCTGGTAATAGGCATAACCAGGCATAATTTTTTGCTGGGCCATAAAATTTTTCAAAGCTTAATTGAGCATTTTTTAAATAAAGTTTTTTACTTGAAACCAGGTGCTTAGAATCTATGGCGCCACTCGAAGTATAAATAACTTCAGGAATGAAATCGCCAGTTACGACCTTGTGAGTTTTAAATGCACTGACCGGAAGGAATGGTATTTCAGATATATTATTTGTACTCTTTATTTTATTTGTGTCCCAATTGAGAGAGTTTAGCCATGAATTAAAAACTTGATTATTTTCAGCCTGATATTGAAAAATAGTTAAAGCTAATTTTTCAAAACTTTCATCAATAAATGGGAAACGATCGGAGAGCATTATTCTCTTGGTCCATTTAATTCGTAGACATCTTGGCGTAAACTATCAATTATCCACTGGTAGAATTGCGACATTTGCTCTGGATTAGAGTGATAATACGAAAAACTATTTCGGACTTGTTCTTTTGTAACTCCCATCTTATGATAAAGATGTTCATAATAGTTCCGTAATGATATGGAATCGCCGAGAACCGTTGTACCTGTCCTTGCTCCTTCTAATAATTGCATTTCGTAAAGGAGATTAACAAATTTTTTTTCTTGAATCAATTTTTGTGGAGGAGATACAGGACCTTGGATATCCATAGATTTATTGCATGCGCAGAAAATAACCGGTAGGAATAAAAAATATTTAACTGCTTTCATTTTCTCTCAAATTGTAATCGATGCCCATTTGTGTTACCTAAAATCTCACCATATCGATAATTCAAAACTCCATTTATAAAAGTGTGAGTTATTTTTGAGTTGAATGTTTGATTTTCAAATGGAGACCAAGAACATTTACTTAATATATTTTTTTCTTCTACGATGGTAGAATTTATGGGATCCAGGATAACAACATCAGCATGGTAGCCTTCGCGCAAGTAACCCCTTTTGTTTATTCTAAATAGATCTGCTTGATTATGACACATTAACTGAACAACTTGGATAATATTCATATCTGTTTGTTTTGCCATCTCTACCATAGCTAAAAGAGAGTATTGAATTAATGGGCCCCCGGCAGGTGCCTTTGAGTATGGTCTCATTTTCTCCTCCAAAGTGTGCGGTGCATGGTCAGTAGAGACTACATCAATTCGCCCATCTAATAAGCCTTTGCGCAAAGTAGTTCTATCAAAATCAGTCTTGACAGCTGGATTCCATTTTATTTTATTCCCAAGAGATTTGTAGTCTTCATCACAAAACCATAAATGATGGACACAAGCCTCTGAAGTTATCTTTTTTTCGTTTAAAGGAATTGAGCCATCAAATAAATCTAATTCACTTGCAGTACTAACATGATAAACATGGAATCTAGCACCAGTTTTTTTTGCCAGATTTATGGCTTTAGATGAGCTTAAGTAGCATCCTTCAGAACTTCGAATTGTAGGGTGATCAGATGGCATCAGTTTATTTTCTCCTTTTCTTCTAATTAACTCTTCTAAATTTTTTTTAATAGTTTGCTCATCTTCACAGTGGGCAATTAATTGATGATCTACTTCTGAAAATATTCGTTCAATAGACTTTTGATTATCTACCAACATATTTCCAGTGGATGAGCCCATGAAGATTTTAATACCGGCAATATTTTTTTTAGATGCTCGCTTTAACTCTTCTATATTATCATTTGTAGCACCTAAGTTAAAACTATAATTTGCCCAAGAAACTTCAGAAGCACGTGAGTATTTTTTTTCTAGTTCAAGGATCGTTATTGCGGAAGGAATCGTATTAGGTTGCTCGATATAACTTGTCACTCCTCCTGCGATAGCCGCCATGGATTCTGTTTTTATCTCTCCTTTATGAATTAAACCAGGTTCTCGAAAATGCACTTGGCTATCAATTACTCCAGGCAATACATAAGAGCCTTTTGCCTCAATGATATTTGTGTGTCTTTGATCTTGATTAATAGAGCTATCAATTCTTTCAATATGACCATTTTTAATTAGTAAGTCACATTCTTTAATCTCACCATCATTAACTAATGAGGCATTTTTTATTAAATAATCTGATGATTTATTCATTTCCGAAATAAACTCATAATTTTTAATAGAATAACGCCAAAAATCGCTTCTCGAATAATTCCGTTTGACATTTTACTTTGGCCTAATTTTCTGTCTGTGAAAATAACTGGAACTTCAGTGAGATTGAACCCCTTTTTCCATGCACGAAATTTCATTTCGATTTGGAATGCATATCCTGTAAATCTTATTTTTTCGAAATCAATTGACTCTAAAACAGACCTTTTATAACATTTAAAGCCTGCTGTTGTATCGTGAATTGGAATTCCTGTTATGAACCGAACATACTTTGATGCACAGTAGCTAAGTAATACTCTAGACATTGGCCAATTAACAACATTTACACCACTTGAATATCTTGACCCAATTGCCAAGTCCGCCTTACCAGTGAGGCATGCTTGTAGTAATTTAGATAAGTCATTTGGATCATGAGAGAAATCAGCATCCATTTCAAATATGAAATCATAGTCTTTTTTAAGAGCCCATTTGAAACCATAGATATATGCAGTCCCCAAGCCTAACTTACCTTTTCTTGACTGTAAGTGTAACTTCCCCGAATGTCGGTTTTGAAGACCACGAACAATGTCTGCTGTCCCGTCAGGTGAATTATCATCAACAATTAATAGGTGAAAATCGTCATTTAAATTAAGGACAGCCTCAATTATAGCGTCAATATTGTCGCGCTCGTTAAATGTGGGAATAATGATGAGACTTTTGTTAATCATACCGTAACATCAAAAGTAGCGGTTTAGGGCCGTATTTTTGAAGAAATCTGATAATTAGTATGACTCAACCTCGACTTTATTTGCTTGATGCTTACGCTCTCATTTTTAGAGCATATTTTGCATTCGCTAAAAACCCTAGGGTTACTAGTAAGGGGATGGAAACATCGGCTATCTATGGCTTTTTATTGGCTCTATTGGATGTTTTAGAAAAGCACAATCCGAGTCATATAGCTGTGGTATTTGATATCGGGGGAAGTGTTGCGCGTGAAGAGCTATTTTCCGACTATAAGGGAAATCGTGATGAAACACCTGAAGGGATAAAGGTAGCAGTTCCATATATATATAAAATTTTAGAAGCTATGAAGATCTCTGCACTTGGGGTAAAGGGATTTGAGGCAGATGATGTAATTGGGACTTTGGCTAAAAAAGCAGAAAAATCTGGATATAATGTGTTTATGATGACTCCGGATAAAGACTTTGGACAACTCGTAACAGATAATATAAAGATGCTTCGTCCTGGAAGAGGAGGCGATCCGGCAACAGTTTTAGGCCCAAAAGAGATTTGTGAAAAGTGGGATATCTCAAGGGTAGAACAAGTGATAGATGTTTTAGGTTTAATGGGAGATTCTGCAGATAATATTCCGGGGATCCCAAGTGTAGGTGAAAAAACAGCAGCAAAATTATTAGCTGAGTATGATTCGATGGAGGGAATTCTTAATAATGCTGATAAGATAAAAGGTAAGCTTGGTGAAAAAGTTCGCGAATTTGCTGATCAAGGAAGAATGTCAAAAATACTAGCTAGAATAATCACAGATGTTCCCATTGATCTTAATGAAGAAGATTTGATTCGTAAAGACGCCAATGAGACTGCATTAGGAGACTTGCTAGATGAATTGGAATTCAGGAGTTTATCAAGAAGATTAATAAATAAAACTAAAGACTCATACCCAACGAAAAATATTAGTGTTGCAAAAGAGCAAACCCCTAAGGTCAAATTGAAAAAAGACGGCCAGATGGATTTGTTCAGCTCTTCTATTGATGCTGAAATTGAAAATATTTCATCTAGCTCGAATAATAATTCACATGATAATGATTATGTTTTAATAGACTCTATTCCTGCTGCAGGGTTATTGAATCGAAAGCTTCTAGATCAAAACTCTTTTTGCTTCAGCTTTCAGATAGAATCGACACCAACTAAGGAGAATACAATAGTTGGATTAGCTTTTAGTTATTCTTCAAAACGAGCTTATTATGTCCCATTATCTGATTATAAAGATGGTACCTCTAAATATTTAGAAATATTTAAGAATATTTTTGAAGATGAGACCATTAGAAAAGTCGCACATGACATAAAAGACAAGTCAAAATGCCTCTTGAAGTATGGCATTATGCTTCGTGGAACTTTTTTAGACACCATGATAATGCATTACTTGATAGAGCCAGATCAAAGGCATACAAAAGAGAAATTATTTGTGAATTATTTGTCTCACCCCGCTGAATCAAACTATTTATACTCGTTTCATAAAACGGATAAAAAAACCGTGAATTTTTCAAACTTTTCAATAAAGGATTTAAGTCAGTTAAAGTGTGAAGAGGTCGATCTAGTTTGCCAGTTATCAAATATTTTACAAATTAAACTCCAAGAGTTGGAATTAGATAAACTTTATTCTGATGTGGAATCCTTTTTGATTCCTGTTCTTTCAGATATGGAGTCATGTGGGGTAAGTGTTGACGAACAAGGTCTGAATACTTATTCTCAAGAATTAGGGATAGAAATGACAAACCTTGAGTTAGAGGTTCATAAAATTGCAGGGCGTGAATTCAATTTAGCCTCTCCAAAACAACTTGGTGAAATTCTTTTTGATGAGCTTAAAATCGGAAAAGGTAAAATCAAAAAAACAAAAACAGGTCAGTATGCTACTGGGGAAGAAGTGATTGAGAAATTATCTGAAGAGCATGTAATTGTGAAAAAACTTTTAGAGTGGAGACAATTAGGGAAACTAAAAAGCACATATGTAGATGCATTACCGCAGCTGGTTAATCCCGATACGGGAAGAATTCATACTACATTTAATCAAGCTATAGCTTCAACAGGAAGATTATCTAGCGCTAACCCTAATCTGCAAAACATCCCAATTAGGACACCAAGAGGGAGACGGGTGAGAGAATTATTTGTTGCCAAAGATTTAAATCATGTTTTATTGAGTGCGGATTATTCTCAAATTGAATTAAGAGTTATTGCCTCGATGAGTCAAGACAAAGCGATGCAGGAAGCATTCTTAAGTGGTGAAGATATTCATGCTAAAACGGCATCTAAAGTCTTCAATGTCCCTTTAAATAAAGTTTCAAGAGAGCAAAGAGGAAATGCAAAAACTATTAATTTTGGAATAATTTATGGAGTTTCCGCATTTGGACTTAGCCAACAGTCTAATCTTTCTCGAACCGAGGCAAAAGAGGTGATTGAAAGTTATTTTTCATCTTATCCCGGAATAAAAAAGTATATTGAAGAGCAGATAATTTTTGCGCGTGAAAAAGGCTTTGTAGAAACGTTAATTGGCCGTCGTCGATATTTAACCGAAATAAATTCACCCAATAGGGTTATGAGAGGACACGCAGAGCGCAATGCCGTGAATGCTCCTATTCAAGGAACCGCAGCTGACATTATGAAATTGGCTATGATTGGCGTTGATAATAGAATGAAAAAAGAGGGATTCCTTTCAAAGATGATCATTCAAGTTCATGATGAATTAGTCTTTGATGCTATAAAAAGTGAACTTGATGAGTTAAGGTTGTTAGTGACTCAAGAAATGGAAAACGCTTTTAAACTGAATGTTCCACTTGTTGTTGATACGGGAGTTGGGAACAATTGGTTAGACGCTCACTAAATTAAAAGTAATAAAATACTAATTATTTGATTCTAGATTCTCCTTCTAGTCCCTCTGGGTCGATGCTACCAGTTTCTCTAATAACTTCTCCAAGGGTTCGATGATCATCTTTTTCTTGGTGACGAACCATTCCCCAGGCCATTATGCTACTGCTTGCAAGTATTATATAGAGTAAAATCCCATTATCAAATTGAGTTATGATCATGTTTTCAGGGATTGCATAAAACAATAAAATTGTAATTAAACCTCTAGGAGCCAAATAGTTTAACAGCAGGGTAGGCTTCGAAACAGTCCATGATATTGCCATTTTACGAATTTGATAAATCCCAACTAATGAAAGAGCCGCAAAGAAAATAACAAGCGGATTCCCTAAAGAAGTTAGATCAATACTATAACCAAAAACAACGAAAAAAAATGTTCTTACGATAAACGCAGTTTCCCTTGTGATTAACTTAAAATCTTTGAGAAGCGAATTAACTATATCAGCCTTAAGTAATCGTTGAAGTCTTCCCGGGAAGAAGAGCTTTGGATTATTGAGAATCATTCCGAAAATAAGAATTACTAACAAGGAGCTTAAATGGAGTAATTTTCCAACTGCATAAAGAAGTATTAAAACAGAAATTAAAAGAAACAACTTAAGTTGTGTTTTTATGTTTTGAAGGAGAAGAACGAGCAAGTAAGAAAAAACAGCAGAGACGATAACACTAATCCCAAAAGACCAGCCAAACTGCAGCAACCATTCAATGACGCTACCGCTTGGGTTTTCAAATCCTTCGACAAGGAAATAAAATAGCATAATTCCAACTATATCGCTGAAAGTTGATTGATATATCATGAACTCTTTCAGGTCTTTTTTAAAATATTCAATGCTAGGAATAACTATTGCAGAACTTAAAATACTTAAAGGAACCGCATACAGTAGAGCACTTTCCCAAGTGGCATCCATGCCTACATGAAATAGTCCCGCAAGAAATAAAACGGTGAATCCCATCTCAAATAGTGTTAGCATTAGGCTCCTGCCTACTAGACTTCTTCTGTCTCTGCTAAATTCAAGATCTAATGCAGCTTCGAGGACTATCATTATTAGACCTATACTGCCCAGGATCTCCAGCGAAGGTTGAACGTTAGGTTGAGGAACAGAAAAGTAGTTCCCAACAGTACTTAGTATCATACCCATTCCAAGAAGCATCAAAACACTTGGAACTTTTGTCCTCTTTGCGAGCAGATTAAAGAGGTAAGACACTATAACAATTCCTGCTAGAGCGATAAGAACAGATGGAGTGTTAATTAAATTGCTCAATATTTTGTTATTTAATATGAATGTACAAACTAATATTCATGCCATTAAATGGTGATGAATGTAATTTTTTAAATTCTATTAAATCTTAATTCTCAATTTTTATTTTTTCTACGCTTTCTTAAGCGTAAACTTTTTGGAGTTATTTCAACTAACTCATCTGATTGAATGTATTCCAGAGCTTCTTCTAAACTCAGCTTTATTGCTGGAGCTATTCGAACCTTGTCATCTGTTCCAGAAGCTCTGACATTTGTTTGTTTTTTGGCTTTGGTTAGGTTGACATCTAAATCACTCCCCCGAGTGTGCTCACCGCAAATTTGTCCTGCATAAATATCTTCTCCAGGCTCAATGAAAAATCGACCCCTATCTTGAAGACGGTCGATTGAGTAAGCTATTGACATTCCTTGCTCCATAGAAACTAGTGAGCCATTAGTCCTTCTTGGAAGATTTGGTTTTAATGGTTGGAATTCAATAAAACGATGATTCATGATTGCTTCACCAGAAGTAGAAGTCAAAAGTGAGTTTCGTAATCCAATCAATCCTCGAGATGGAATTTGAAATGTTAAAATCATGCGGTCACCTTTAGGCACCATATTTAGTAACTCGCCTTTTCTTAGTGTTGCCATTTCTACTGCTGTTCCGCTCATGGTTTCGGGTAAGTCGATGACTAATTCTTCAACAGGCTCACATTTAACACCATCTATTTCTTTTATAATTACTTCAGGATTCCCAATTTGAAGTTCGTAGCCTTCTCTTCTCATAGTTTCAATCAGAACCGACAAATGAAGCACTCCTCTACCAAAGATTCTAAAAGTATCAGCGGAATCTGTTAATTCCATTTTTAAGGCTAAATTTTTTTCTAATTCTTTTTCAAGTCGGTCTCGTAAATGCCTGGAGGTCACATACTTTCCTTCCTTTCCAAAAAATGGAGAGTCATTGATTGTAAATATCATGCTCATGGTAGGTTCATCAATAGATATTGGAGGTAGACCTTCAGGTGTTTCCCAGTCAGCAATGGTATCGCCAATTTCAAACCCCTCGATTCCATTGAACGCACATATTTCTCCTACACCAACTTTCTCTGTTCGGACTTTACCTAGCCCTTCAAATATGAATAGTTCTTTAATTTTTGTTTTAATTTTTTTGCCATCACGTTTAACAAGACAAACAGGCATGTTTTCAGATAATTCTCCTCTATGAACTCGTCCAATTGCCATTCTCCCTGTATATGTAGAGAAATCTAATGAAGTTATCAGCATTTGGGGAGTCCCAGGATTTACTTGAGCTGTGGGAACATGCTTTAAAACCATATCAAGCAGTGGTTCAATTGTATCCGTTCTCTCGTTCCAGTCATTACTCATCCAATTTTGTTTTGCTGAACCATAAACACATGGAAAATCAAGTTGTTCTTCTGAAGCATCTAGAGAAAACATTAAATCAAAAACAGCCTCATGCGCAGATTCAGGATCACAATTTAGTTTGTCAACTTTGTTTACGACTACAATTGGCTTTAATCCTAATTGAAGAGCTTTTTGCAGCACAAAACGTGTTTGAGGCATCGGGCCTTCAAAAGCATCTACAAGCAATAAAACACCATCTGCCATATTTAAAACTCTTTCAACTTCCCCCCCGAAATCTGCGTGTCCAGGGGTATCAATAATATTGATTTTAACATCTTTATAAGTGACGCTGACATTCTTGGAAAGGATAGTTATTCCTCGTTCCCTTTCCAAATCATTACTATCAAGAATTAACTCACCCGTTTCTTGGTTAGATCGAAATAGCTGACAATAATGAAGAATCTTATCAACCAGAGTAGTTTTTCCATGGTCGACGTGAGCAATAATTGCAATATTTTTTATTTCAGTCATAATCAGTGGCCTCAAATGTTATTTGGCCGCGCAAAAGTACTCTTTTATTGAACTATTAACTCTTAATAAAAAAATGATAGAGATAAGAGTAATAAATCTTGTTCAAGAAGAACATTTCTTATCCTACAATTTCAGATCAACAAGCTAATAGTTTATTTGGAGATTTAATGATGATTTATAGTAAACCCCCTATTTAATTGTTTCAAAAAATTGATAAAAGCTTTCGGGATTATCCATGATTCCTTTTGACCAGTTCACTTGAATGTTGATTTTTCTATCTTTAGATTTATCTAAAAAGTCTTCTAATATTTCTACAATATCATCATCAATATAAATGGTATTTCTAACGTCTAATTCTAAAAAAGTATTATTTGGAAGATTGTCTAACTCTTTAAGAATTGCACCTTTATTAAAAAATGTCACTTCTTCAGCAAGAGTCATTTTTATTCTACTTGTCCCATTACTTTTATCTTCTAAATGTAAAAAATGGGAGTTTTGAAAACTTTTAACTATTACGATTAGAGCACTTACTGCAAGACCAAACATTATCCCTAACAGTAAATTCGTAAATACAATACCAAGAATTGTTACAATAAAAGGTGCAAATTGTTTCCACCCTTTTTCAAACATAACTTTAAATAACGCAGGTTTTGCAAGCTTATAACCCACAATGAATAATATCGCCGCTAAAACAGATAATGGTATCTTATTTAAAAAAGTCGGGATTAAAACAACAGAAATTAATAGTAAGAATCCGTGAAGTATGCTAGCCATTTTTGTTTTTCCTCCAGACTGAATATTAGCGGAGCTCCGCACAATTACCTGAGTAATAGGTAATCCACCAATTAGACCGGAAATTATATTTCCTGACCCCTGAGCTAGTAATTCTCTATTTGTTGGAGTAACACGTTTTGTCGGATCTAATTTATCTGTAGCCTCAACGCATAACAAAGTTTCAAGGCTTGCTACTAAAGCTATCGTGAAAGCAGTAATCCAGACTTGAGGGTTTGTAATAGCTTTGAAATTGGGAAAACTAAACTGGGAAAAAAACGAACTCGCATCTTCGGGTACGGGAACACTGACTAAATGGTTAGAAGAAATACTCCAAAAATCGTTTCCAGATGTTATTAAGAAATAGATAATCCCAACCACTACAGCAACTAAAGGACCTTGAATAATTTGGAATATTTTACCTTTTTTTGAAAGTACATTTCCCCAGATTATCAAAATAAATAAGCTAATCATACCAATGACTGCTGCGCCAGGGTTAATAAAACTAAAGGCATTGGTGATTTCTGAGAACGTATTTTCTCCATTTTCTTGAAAAAACGCAAAGTCTCCTCCTGGATCAGTGTCATAGCCAAAAAAGTGAGGGATTTGCTTTAGAATAATAATAATTCCAATACCAGTTAACATGCCTTTTATGACGGAGGAAGGGAAGTAGTATCCTATAAGACCCATTTGAAGTATTCCAAAAAGAATTTGTATTGCACCGCCTAAAACAACAGCCAATAAGAAGCTCTCAAATCCCAGATCGCCTATGGCTACAAGTACAATGGCAGCAAGGCCTGCAGCTGGCCCGCTAACTCCTAGTGAAGATCCACTTAAGGCTCCTACTATAATGCCTCCTACTATTCCCGCTATTAATCCTGAAAATAATGGAGCTCCACTAGCTAGTGCGATTCCTAAACATAAAGGGAGTGCTACGAAAAAGACGACAATACTTGATGGGATATCGGCTTTAAGATTTTTGAAAGGATTTACATTACTCATGATTTTTTTTAAATGTATCGGTTAAATCAATTGAATTAAAAAGACTATTTTGTAATAGATTTGCGAACCAAATCGGTATAAAATTGAACTATACTATTCTCTCCTTCCTCAACATCCGTTAAATCTGGAATATGCTTTGAGAAATATTTTTGATGATGAGCTCCTTCTATGACTGTGGAGATTAGCATGTGTGGGAATTTAAACATTGGATTGATTTCTAGAATAGTATCGCTTACACGTTCAACAATTCGTTTGTATGTTTTGTAGAATCCCTTTTCATTTTCAGTATCTACATCCTTGGTATAATAGGCTTTTACAGACTCAGAGATTATAATTTTATTCAATAAGAATTCATTTATAAATAAATAATCATCGTCTTTTTCAACTGGTTCGGTAAAAAGTTGAATGGCATTATTGAGCCTGTCATGGGGCGATATTACGTTGTTATTTAGAAAAACTAATCTATACTCTATCCAACTCCAATACCAATTTATTAGATAAACTAATAGGGCATGTTTACTTTCGAAATACCTGTAAATAGAACTTTCATTTGAACCGAGGGATCTGCCTAATTTTTTAAAGGTGAACGTTTCAAAACCTAGCTCATTTATCATTTCTATGCTCCTACAAACTATTTTTTTGCCTAAATCTGAAGATTCAGGGTTTTTAGAATATAAACCAGGATTTATGACAATATTAACAGATAGGTCTTTCATTGGAGGAGACGAACATATAATAGTATTACTATTATTAAATAACGTAAAGCTATTTCTTTTTGCATTCTTAGTATTAAGTTGAGGTTATATAAGTAAGCTAATTTGCGGCTCTTTTGTTTAAAATAACCTGGTATTTTACAACTAACACTCCAAACTGAAGCAAATGGCTTGAATTTCATGATGATGAATTGACTTTTATTACCTTGACCCCTACTATGAAAAATTCATTCTCAAATTTTCGTGGAGACCTATTTGGAGGGGTTACTGCAGGGATTGTTGCTCTTCCCCTGGCTCTAGCCTTTGGCGTGCAATCCGGATTGGGGGCTATAGCAGGGCTCTACGGCGCTCTATTTATTGGTTTCTTTGGAGCTTGGTTCGGAGGCACTCCAACCCAGATAAGTGGGCCGACGGCTCCAATGACTGCTGTTAGCATGGGGGTTATAGCCGGAATTATAGCTATGTTGGATGGTCAGCTGGATAAGGCATTGCCAATAATTTTATCAGTTTTTCTTTTAGCTGGAATTATCCAAGTTTTAATGGGAGTTTTTAAATTAGGTATTTATGTAAAATATATTCCATATCCTGTTGTTTCTGGATTTATGACAGGGATTGGTGTAATAATATTAATCACACAAATATTCTCAATAGTTGGATATGCGCCGATAAACGATAAGTCATTAATAGATTCATTTATACCTCAGGCTAAAGAGGTGATTCTTGAAAATATATTGGCAGAAGAAATAGGTGAGGGACTGCAGGTATTAAAAGATCTTGAACAAACTTCTTTAGTGGCAAAAAAAATTGGTCCGGATGAAATTTATATGGAGGCACATGCTTTAATGAAGAGTGACTCATCTGGGGTTATCGGAAGTTTAAAGTATATGCCGCGCGCGTTTTCTAACATCGATATATTTAATTTAATCTTGGCAATTCTTACTATTTTCGTTATTTACTTTTTTAAAAGAGTAACAAAAAAAATTCCAAGCACCCTAGTAGCACTCATATTAATCACGAGTTTGGCATATTTTTCAGGCCTTGAATATCAATCAATAGGTGATATTCCAAGGGGGTTCCCGGTCCCGCAATGGACAATATTTACTGATTTAAATGTATTTCTTATTTTACCTTTTATCGGTTCAGCATTTATGCTTGCAATTTTGGGAGCAATTGATTCTCTTTTAACCTCAGTAGTCGCTGATAATATGACAAAAACTCGTCACAAACCCAACAAAGAATTAATTGGTCAAGGTATAGGAAATAGCATTGCTGCAATTTTTGGAGGTATTCCTGGAGCAGGAGCTACTATTCGTACCGTAGTCAATATTAAATCCGGTGGCAAAACAAAAATATCAGGTGCAATTGCTTCAATTTTTTTACTCTTAGTTATTCTTTTAATCGGCCCTTTTGCGGAGCAGATTCCGATGGCTGTTCTTGCTGGCATTTTATTTACGGTAGGGTTAAGTGTCATGGACCTTAAGGGGTTGCGTTCGTTAAGGTTTATACCAAGAACAGATGCAGTTGTAATGATCATAGTTTTTTTACTAACTGTATTTTGGGATTTAATTTTTGCAGTTGGAATAGGGCTGGTTTTATCATCGCTTTTTTTTATGGCAAAAATGGTGGATACGGTTTTGGATAACGCTAATGTTAAAGGCTATGAAGATCCGTCAAATGAAAATGATCATTTATTTATTAAAACTATAGATGGGCCTATCTTTTTTGGTGCAACAAATGAACTTACTGCGCTTTCAAGAAAACTTCCTAATTCCGCAAAAACTTTATGTATTGATTTAACGCGGGTGCCATATATCGATCAATCAGGACTATTTGCTATGGAAGACATTTTTCTTAGTCTAAGTGAATCTTCCATAGAGGTGCGCTTAATAGGGCTCAACTTGCAACCGGAAAATAGATTTAGAGATTTGAGGATAGTTCCAGACGCAGTTCCCGAGCATTTAATTTTTAATGATTTGGACTCAGCCATCACATATCAAGCCGCTCGAAAGAAAACTATTACCGAAAAAAGAAAATGAGTCTAGATAAGTTGATTTTTCAAGTGAACTTTAATTTATTCGTCTAGTTATTTGAATTTCTAGCAACTATCATTGCAGAAGCTTGTTGGGTAGGAAGTATTAACACATCGGCAACGTTTACGTGCAAAGGAGTGTTCGATATATAATATATTAAATCAGCTATGTCATTTGCCTTTAGGGGACTCATATCTTTATATACTTGTTGCGCTTTCTTTTTATTTCCGTGAAATCGAACTTCAGAGAATTCAGTTTCTACCATTCCAGGACTTATCTGTGACACCCTGATTTGGTGCTGTGATAAATCTTGTCGCATGGCACGAGTAAGAGCATCAACTGCAAATTTTGTTGCATTGTAAACATTACCATCGGGATATGTTTCTTTCCCTGCAATACTGCCAATATTTATAATTTGTCCGCTTTTTCTATTGACCATTTCATGACTTATCACTTTTGTTACATAAAGAAGGCCTTTTAAATTTGTATCTATCATTTGCTCCCAATCTTTTATTAAACCTTCATGAATAGGACTCTTACCAAGAGCTAGGCCTGCATTATTAACTAGTAAATCGATCACTTTAAAGTTTTCCGGTATCAGTTGAATTGCCTTTGTAACTTGATTAGCTGACATTACGTCCACACATTGAAGAAAAATCCTTTTTTGGTGAGTTAAGGGGAGATTATTTTTCCAGGCCTCCATTTTTTTAAATCTACGGCTCCAGGAGATAACATTCCATCCAGCCTTAACAAATTTTATTGCAGTTGACTTTCCTATTCCTGAACTTGAGCCTGTAACTAAAATCGTTTTCATAATTTACCATAAATTAAATTTCTGTTGCTATGCTAACCAGTATGCTTTTTTCATTAGTCACCATCTTAGGCCAACCTGACTCAACAATTAATCTAGAGACATTAGTAGTCTCGGCAAATAGGACAGAACAACGTATCGAAAATACAACGGTATCAGTTGATGTATTGCCACAAAGATTACTGACATCAAAAACTAATTCTAAAATTGAGCAAGTGATTCAAATGTCACCCGGAGTGACCATTCAAGATGGCCAAGCTAATATTCGATCGGGAAGTGGATGGAGCTTGGGAGCTGGGTCTAGAGTTTTAGTTCTAATAGATGACTTACCCTTGCTAAGTCCTGATGCTGGAGGAGCTATTTGGAATGCTATGCCAATGGAGGCTATTGATCAAATTGAAATTGTCAAAGGAGCCGCGTCTTCTCTCTATGGAAGCTCTGCTCTAAATGGAGTTATTCACCTGAGAACATGGGAACCAACAGAAAAAATGAGACTTCGTATCAGTACGATGACCGAAATATATGACCGAGCAAAAATAAAAAGTTTGAATTGGACAGATCAAAGAAGAGCTCAAGGTGCCATTCGATTTGCCTATTCAGATAGTAAAGGGAAGAATAATGAACACGGATGGGTCTTTCATGGTCAAGCATTTAATGATCAAGGATTTCAATATCTAGTTGGAGATAAGTCCGTCAGAGTCCATGGGAAATATAGATACAAGCCTTCTAATAATTTAGAGGTGGGTCTAAACGCTAATGTCTGGTCTTCGGATAGAAGTTCATCATTGATTTGGGAGGATTATCGAGATGGTTATATTCCCTTAGATTCTTCAGCAACAATTACCCAAAGCAACTTAGGTTCGATTAATGGTTATTTAAAAATTAGGAATGGTCGCTTATTACAGACAGTTAGGGCTCGATGGCTAGGGTATCAAAACATTTCTGGATTAGATACTAATAATTATGATAATTCTTCAAATGCTGGTCATTTAGAATATTTGAATCAATTTTTTTTAAACGAGAACTGGACTTATACGGCTGGAGCTTTGTTATCATTAAGCTCAATGCAAAGCCCTTTGTTTTCTGGCGATCATTCATCTAATAATCAAGCATTATTTGTCCAGATAAATGGTCACTTTGATAAGTTAGATTTTACATTAGGTTCAAGATGGGAAAGGTACCGGATTGATGATATAAAATCAAGTAAACCTGTTTTAAGATTAGGGGCTCATTATAAAATTTCTGAGGGCGCTCATCTAAGAAGTTCCTTTGCTCAAGGATACCGATTCCCAACAGTTGCAGAGATGTATTCTTCTTCAGCAGCAGGGGCATTGAAGGTGTTTCCAAATCACAACGTAAGACCAGAGAGTGGTTGGACGAGCGAAATAGGTTATAAACAATTATTTAACTTCAATTCCAAAATTAGAGGATATTTTGATGTAGCAATTTTTCAGACTAGGTTCAATAATATGATGGAATTCACTTTTGGTAAGTGGGATTCTGTCCCTGGAGAAACATTATCAAATTTTGGATTCACATCATTGAATGTTGGCCCCACAAGAATTTCAGGTATTGAAACCATATTAGCTAGTGAGGTTAACATAGGGAGAATTAATATCCAAAGTATGTTGAGTCATACATATTCAAATCCGATCTCGCTAGACCCAGAATACGTTTATGAATATGATTCTGATGGGGAGTCGATGTCGTTTAATTCAACATCAGATGACCCAAGTGGCAGAATGTTGAAATACAGATATAGAAATACAGTAAAAGGAGATATCGAGGCAATTTGGAAAACGTTATCAATTGGTGTCAGCATACGATACAATTCTTTTATGGAGAATATCGATGCAGTATTCACGGATCCACTGATATCAATTTTCGTTCCTGGTGTTCAAGATTCTCGACGTGATATGGCTATGACTGATGGAGATATGTTTGTTGATTTAAGATCTCAGTATCGTTTTAATGAAAATTGGAAGGCTCAAGTGGGAGTCTTAAATGTTTTTAATCAATTATCTAGCCCTCGCCCAGCACTTCTATCTAAGTCCAGAAGTTTTATGATTCAAATAAGTTACGAGCTAAATTAAAATTGCACTTATATTTGCCGCATTTGGGGGTATAGCTCAGTTGGCTAGAGCGCTTGCATGGCATGCAAGAGGTCGTCGGTTCGACTCCGACTATCTCCACAATAGCGGAATAGTTCATATTAATGATTTTTCCGTTCTCTTTATGCTTGACTTTAAGCTTAAGTTAAGTCTTATCTAATGCTGCCAAATATAAATTGGCAGCATTAAAATGGTTTTGTTTTTTCTCAGGGTTCATTTTATCCAACATATTAACCATAAATTTCATTCGGACATTTTTATTAAATAGATCTCTATTTAGATCTATAAACCTCCAATATAATCCGTCCCAAATTTTTCTCCAATCGCCATCAGGGAAATCACTCATTTTTTTGAGATAGTTACTACTTGATATATATGGCTTTGAAGACATTAGTCCTCCGTCAGCGAATTGACTCATCCCATAAATATTGGGAACCATAACCCAATCATATGCATCGATGTAATGCTCCATGAACCATTTATAAACTTCATCTGGGTCAAATTCGCATAGCATCATAAAGTTACCTAATACCATTAGCCTCTCAATATGATGATTATATGCTGTTTTTTGAAGTTTTTTTATTGTAATGTCGACGGGTAAAATTCCAGTGGTTGCATCATAAAAAGATGGTGGAATTTTTCTATTGAATTTGAAAAAATTAGTGGTTCTCTCCTCACTCCCTTTAACTATGTAAATCCCTCTTATGAACTCTCTCCAACCAATAATTTGCCTTATGAATCCTTCTATCGAGTTTAAAGAATATTTATCTTGAAAAAGTAAAATTTTATTTACGACTTGTTTAGGTGTAATTAATCCACAATTTAGCATTGGAGATAGCACACTATGATTTAAAAAAGATTCACTCTGCACCATTGCGTCTTCATAATTCCCAAAATCATTCAATCGATCCAAAACAAAAAGCTCCAACCATTCATCTGCTAATTTATGATTATGAGGGTAAATGGGTTGGTCAGTAAAAACACCTGGATTTGATTTAAAATGTTCTTGGACATAGTTTGACGCTTCTTGAAAAAATTTATCTAATATTAAACTACCAACTTTTGGAGGGGTTTTATCTTTTGGATACTTTTTTCTATTCTCGGTATCGAAGCTCCATTTCCCGCCGATTGGTCCGTCTGAAGAGTCCAATAAAATCCCTAATTTTTTTCTTTGCTGTATATAAAATGATGTTTGAAAAAATTTTTTCTTTTTAGAATCGAAAAACCCCTCAAGGTCATCAGATGAATTCAGAAACATTGGACTCTCTATTCTATTTAGCTTTATTTGCGAAATATTTGCTGTCTTCAAAAGGCGTCTTTCTATATAGTTGTCATTGGTATCGATGTAATTTATGTGTGAATACTGATTCTTTTTTAAATGAGGGATCAATTCCCTAACATCTGCAATGCTGTCACCGAAATTTAAATATTTAGCAACTTTATTCTTTTTTAAAAGAAAGTCAAAATAATATTTCATCGATGACCTATGAAGTACTAGCTTCTGAACATGAAATTTGAAGTAATTAAAATAAAGGGGCTCTTCAATTAAATAAAAGTCACCTTTTTCTCTTAATAATGGACTTTCTTTAAACAGCTGGTGAGGGAAAATAATATTTGCGGGTTTCATTTAATTTTTGATAGGTTGATTTCGATAGCTTAGAATTAATAAAATACCACTTATTCCAAATGAGAAAAGGTAAATTAGGCCTTCCTCGATACTATGTAATAATAATCCTCCAATTCCAAATAGTAATGAGTAAGCAGATACAACCGCAAGAATCCATCTTAAGAAAAGAACACCTATTGATGTCATGCCTTTATCAAAGACACGAGATTTAAAATATATCCATTGTTTGGATTCTTTGGTATAAAATAAAACTATGAGCCATGCTGCCGTAGTTAAACCAACGGTAAAAAAGAAAGAATTCGGAAATTTGAGATGGAAAAAGTAGCGAGCAATGGAATATCCTATAAATGGGGTTATTGTAGCAGTTATTTCTACCCAAGCATTTATTCTCCCCCAAAACCATCTTAAGATTAGTACAAGCCCAAGTCCGGCCCCACACTCCATTATGAATTTCCAAACTCCTGAAATACTATGAATTTGAGTAGAAACTAGAAGACTTATACTTGCTAAAATTCCAATAAGCCACCTACTATTTTGGACAACTATTTTATCTTGGGGAGATTCACTTTTTACTCTAAGCCAGACATCATTAATCAAGTATGATGCTCCCCAATTAAGTTGTGTTGAGATTGTACTCATGTATGCACTAAGAAATGCCACCAGCATTAATCCCATCCACCCTTTTGGCAAGTAATGTTTCATGGCATATATGTATCCAAATCTTGGGTGAATCTCATAATTTATTGCTTCGGCAAGTTTTGGATTTTTGTAAGCCGCTTGCCTAAGACCCTCTCGAACTATTAAAACTTTGGTTGCGTCTGAAACATTATTCGGGCTGTTTTCCCCGGAAAGCCAATCAGGAGAATAACCTTGCATCGCTTTAACCTCGGTTAATTCTTTTTTTAGGTTATCTGGAGTGTGATTTTCAACATTAAATAGTGTTAAAGATGCTAGACCAACCAATATCCAAGGCCAAGGCCTTAACGCATAGTGTGCAAAATTGAAAAATAAGGTAGCCCCGATGGCATGAGATTCATTTTTTGAGCTCATTATTCGTTGGGCTATATAACCTCCTCCTCCTGGCTCTGCTCCGGGATACCAAGTGCTCCACCACATCATTCCAAAGTAAGCAAAAAAGGCACCTATACCAATAGCAAAGCCATCTGTATTATCTTTTGAAAAATCCGGAAAGAAATTTAACTGCTCGGAAGAGAGTGAAGATTTGAGTCCAGAAAGCCCTCCAACTTCTTCTGAATGAATAACGAATACAGCGAGAGCTATACTTCCAGTCATTGCTATTATAAATTGCATGGCATCCGTTACTACAACACCAAGAAGACCGGAGAGAGCTGCATAAACTGCGACAAGTAAAGTTATTATAGCAGTAAGTCCAAAAGCGTGATCATAAGGAATCCCAAACAACCCTTCTAGAACAGAGATCATGGCAACATGGACCCACCCTAGAATGAGGAGATTTATAAAAAACCCTAGATAAATTGCTCTAAACACCCGCAGTATAAATGCTGGTTTTCCGTGGTACCGGAGCTCTATTAATTCAGCTTCAGTAACAACACGAGCTCTTCGCCATAGCGGAGCGAAAACAATCGAGGTCAACATTCCTCCTGCTAGTAAATTCCACCAAATCCAGTTTCCTGAAACTCCATCCATTCCAATTATTTCTGTAACAGCAAGAGGAGTATCAGCAGCAAAAGTTGTTGCTACCATTGATAGTCCAGCGAGTGCCCAGGGGATATTTCTGCCTCCTAAAAAAAAACCCTCTAATGAGCGTTTAGAGGACTGACCTACCCAAATCCCAACACCAATAATTATAATTAATATTGCAGAAATTATTATTAAATCTATACTTTCTAAATGGATGGAATTCACGGCTAGAAGATACGTAGCATAAAGCTTCTATGATTAACCTGATTTAAACTATATGGATACTCTTGTTAAATTCTGGAATAAGGGTTTTGCCGTTGTATTTTTGAATAAATTTCTATGAAGAGATGAATGTACTATTATTTGGTTCCGGTGGGCGCGAAACCGCATTTGCATGGAAAATCGCACAGAGTCAATTACTAGATGAGTTATATATAGCTCCGGGAAACCCTGGAGTATTGCAGTATGGAAAATCTGTTGATTTAAAGTGGAACAATTTTAGTCAGGTCAAAGATTTCTGCATAAATAAATATATTGATATGGTAATTGTTGGTCCAGAAGACCCTTTGGTTCTTGGTCTAGCAGATTATTTCTCAAATACTCAGGTTCTCTCTCATATTTTTTTTATTGGACCTAAAAAAGTTGGGGCTCAATTAGAGGGGAGTAAAGATTTTTCTAAGAGATTTATGTCTCGGCATAAAATTCCAACGGCATCATATAAAACTTTCCGAAAAGATCAAGTGCAGGAGGCGGTTGATTATTTAAAAACAGTTGATGCACCGTATGTTTTAAAAGCTGACGGTTTAGCCGGAGGGAAAGGTGTTGTAATTCATGAAGATCTGAACGATGCAATTGTTGAAATAAAAGAAATGCTTGGTGATGAAAAGTTTGGAGAGGCATCTTCTCAGGTTGTTATTGAAGAGTTTCTAGAGGGAATAGAGTTTTCCATATTCGTTTTGACCGATGGAAATGGTTATCTGCTTCTTCCCGAGGCAAAAGATTACAAGCGAATAAATGAGGGAGATAAAGGCCTCAATACAGGAGGTATGGGTGCTGTATCTCCCGTTCCATTTATGACAAAATCAATTTTTGAGGATGTAAAACAAAATATAATTGAGTCGACTATCAAAGGATTATCTGAAGATAAAATTGAGTATGTTGGCTTTATTTTCTTTGGACTTATTTTAACTAAAAAAGGCGTTCAAGTAATAGAATACAATTGTAGAATGGGGGACCCTGAAACGGAAGCAGTATTCCCCCGTATTGAGGAAGATATTCTTTTAGTTCTGAAAGAATCGGCAACAAAAAAAATAATCTCAAGGACTTTAAAAGTTAAAAAACAAACTGCTCTGACGGTAATGAAAGTCAGTGGTGGTTATCCGGAGAAATATCCAAAAGGATTAATTATTAATGGTATTGAAGAAAATAAAAATAATGACTGCATTTTGTTCCAGGCCGGAACAAAGATGGAAGGCAATAAATTAATCACCAATGGGGGAAGAGTACTTTGCGTTACGGGGCTTGATATAAATCCGTCAAACGCTCGCAAAAAGGCGTATGATTTGCTACGAACAATAAAATTTGAGGGAGAATATTATCGCCACGATATTGGTAATGATTTAGGGATTAATTAAAAAAGCCTTGTTCAAATTGAACAAGGCTTTTATTTAATTCATAGAATGAAGAACTTATTCTTCTGAGCTCTTTCTAGTCATTCTTTCTTCTATTCTCTCTGCTTTTTCTTTTGACGCAGTCCAAGAGTTGTCTGTATCATAAGCTTTAAGGAACATTTCTTTTGCTTTTTCATAATCTCCTGATTGAATGTAATAATCACCATAGGAATCATATGCGTTTGGAACTTCTGCATTCGCTCTTGCAAAAATTTCAAAATGTTTTTTAGCTTTTTCCATATTCCCATCGGCCATGTATTTATATCCAAGCATATTGTTTACTCCACCGTGCTCAGGTAATCTCCACCATGCACGTTTTAATATGTCGATTGCGAGTTTATTGTCCTCTAAATTCCAAGCATACCATACTCTAATCATTGGGTCATCAGGGGCATGCATCATTGCTAACTCAAGTTCTCTCTGACCAGTTTTTCTATCTTGAGTGTAGGACTGAATGAAGTGTTTTTCCGCCCGGCTTGCATTTTCACATTTTGACAATGCTAATTCCATAACCTCTTGAAGTTTTGAATCATCTTTTTTCGCCCAATAATATTGCATTTGGCCTAAATGTGCAGTTGCCCAATTCGGGTCTTTTTCAACTAGGGTATCAGAAATTGTTTTTGCCAACTCAAATTCTAGATTCATCATCGCATTGCGCATATCATTATATGCAGACAAGCCTCCTTCAAGTTCAGTGGAGGGCCAAAGAAAGCCTTGGGCTAAATTCTGGTTATCAACTCCCATCCATCGTTGCCATTTTAATTTACCATTTTCTTTCCCGATTATACCTGAAAAATTTCGATAAGTAGTAGTAACACCATCGATATAAAATCGAACGGTACCAAAGACATTAGCATGACTTCCCATCATATATATATCATGCACAGATACTTTAATGGAGTCCTCATAAAATGCACTTCCATCTGTTCCCTCAGAGTTATATTTATTCGGAGTGCTTCTCCAAACGGGATTTGTCCAGGCTATTAGTTCATCTGAAAGTCCATTTAAAAAACCATCAATTGCATCTTCGTAACCAACTTGGCTTTCAATATGTGTAATTGCAAAATCTCGCACATCTTCTTCAGACAATTTGCCGCCGCCAGTTTGGTTACATGCTGAAAATGCAAAAACAGAGATAGCTAGTATAATTATGGGTGTCGTCTTCATTTCTTTAGTTTAGGTTTTTAATAATTTAGAATGAATATAAATATATTTAAATCCCTGCAGAAAATTGCTATGAGGTTTAATAAGAAAAAAAGTAATCTATTTTTCTCGAGCTTTTTGATGCTTAAGCATCTCGCGAAGCCAATAAATTCCCAGTCCAGCTATTATCGCCATGAATAGATAATTTAAATTATTTCCTAAAATTGGTAAAATTTGAAAAGTAAATTCGAAAATTTTACCTAAACTTTCAAAAAAGAAACGAAATGGCATGATTGTACTATTAATTTTGAACAAATTTACTGAAAATCGTGCTATCTAAGTCTCATATTTTTAGAAACCCCCATCCTGGTATTGCCGTATTATTAGTTTTTATAACTTTTATTGGGACTGGGATTCTAAATTTTTTTAGAAGTTCAATGATTCCTGAATTCAATTTTGATTTTTGGCTAGGACCAATATGCATAGGTTTAGCGTCTTGGTTAATAAATGTGATTTTAGTCTATAGGAGTAGATATCTCTTGTCTAATTATCTTTTAGGCTGGTCTTGGTGGTGTTTACTCATAGCTCTTACAAACGAACCTTTAACATGGAAACAGTCACTTCTAAGTATTGGAGTAGCTATTTGGTTAGCCATTACCTATGAACTTGGAGATGAAAGAAAAACATCTCTGAGAACAAGAAGTAATTTAGGTTTTGTCGCAGCGTTACTGGGGCTTATTCACCCATCATTGCTTTCACTTTGGGCTCCGTCAGTTCTTTCTCTTTCAATAGGTTTGAAAACCGAAATCAAATCTGTATTGCAAGTTTCTCTCGCTTGGCTTTTGCCAATAGTCCTTTATGTGTTTTTTCTAATATTCTCATCTGAGCAACTAACAATGTTGAATAATAATTTTAATATCGATATTTCGTTTAGAATGCCTTTGATTGGTGAATATATTATTCTTATTTGGGGGGTCTTTGCTATTGGGGAAACATTAAAGGCTTTAGTAAATGCAAAAAAGCCAAAAAGACGTGGATTGCTGCTGAGTTGGTTGGGAATAGTATATGCAATTGTATTAGCATTTTTATTACCTGGAGGAGATGAACATGTGGCATTGTTGGCTGTATTTTTTGGCCCACATCTTGTCAATTTGAAAGATTATATTCATCCCAAAAAACTCCGATATTGGCTTACTCCAAGCCTAATATTTGCTGCAATCGTTCAAATAATGGTTTAGACTAAATATTATTTAGCGCCAAAGAATAGAGCTTTAAGCTCTGATGCTTTGTCAGGTTTCATTTTCCCTGAAAGAATTAAAGCAAGCTGTCTGCGTCTTAGAGCTCCATCAAAACGTTGTTTTTCTATTTCATTTTCGGCGATAAGTCCTGGAACCTCAATTGGATTGCCATTATTATCTACTGCTACAAATGTGTAGATGGCTTCATTACATTTTGTTTTTTCTCCATTCCCCCTTTGATCTTCTGTGAATACATCAATAAAAATCTCCATTGAGGTTTTAAATGCTCTTGAAACTTTAGCCTCAAGAGTTACTATTGAGCCTTGAGGGATTGCTTCTTTAAATGAGACATGGTTGACTGTGGCAGTTACGACAGTTTGTCTGCAGTGTCGATGAGCTGATATCGCTGCGCAACGATCCATCCAACTAAGCAATTGACCACCGAAAAGGTTGTTAAGATTATTTGTATCATTAGGTAAAACAATTTCTGTCATTACAGAAAGCGATACTGATGCTGGCTTTTTATTCATGGGCTATAAATCCAAACACCAGGAAATTGAAGACGAATATTTTCTTTTTCTAATTGAGCCGATTCTCTGTTATTAAAGCTCTCAATAGCAACTTTTGTTAATTCTCCTTTTCGTTTTATTAATGCTGCAGGATGTCCATTAGATTGCAAATTTCTAACAAGTCTTTCGGCATTATTTATTTCTGCAAATGCACCAACAATCAGTGAGAAATCCCCATTGGATTTTATTTCCTTAGAATTTGTTTTGATACCTTCTTCAGGGGCCTTAACAACATATTTTTTCCGAGTTATCTCTTCGGGTTGATTAATAATAATTTCTTTAACGATATCTATTTTTTCAGAATTACTCCACGCTTTTAATTTATCCTCTAATAATTTCCAATTGGGTTTTAGGGACGCATTTTGAATCATTTCTCGGTAGTCATCTTTTGTCGTTCCTAATGCTAGCAGACTCACAACACCAAAAATTACCGCTGCGGTGCGCACTGGTGATCTCCATTTTTGTGTTCTTTTTTTGTTTTCTAAATTTTTTAGGGTAGCAACAGAGTTAAATTCTTTTGGTACGGACTCTTTTTGACTCAAAGGAGTAATTCGGAATATTGGCAAACCAAATGCTTCAGGCAAAAAATTAGCCTCGACTGAAGCCTGAAAAACCCACTGAAGGCCTGTTTTAGAGAATGAACCAATTCCTTCAAGCCTAAGTCGTTTGCCTTGGTTTAATTCTTGTCCCCAATTTCTAGTTATTGATTCTATGGTATCTTTGGCAGAATCAAATGAAAGCCCCTCATAACGGGCTAGGTGATTTATTAAAACTTCACTTTTTCTAGCAATTGGTGAGAAGCTAATCCTTCTTGCTGCGGGCAAACAAAGACCAGATTGTTCTTGAATTTCCGCATCAAACTTTTGAACTTCAATTCTTCCAAACCCCGGGATATCCAATATATCCTCCTGAAAAAGAAGGTGGAAAAGATGGCGTTCGAGGCTATAATTTAACTTTGACATTTAGTCACCAAAATACATATTCAAACAATATTTACATATGAATGTGTGAAAGAGTTTTCAACACATGAATGTTCCCAATTTATATAAATTAAACTTTAAAATAAGGCACGATATCCATGACAGTATGGAGATCCTCCTTTATTATCATAATAATCCTGATGATAGGATTCCGCTGCGTAGAATGCATCTAGTGCTTTTAATTCAGTAGCGATACTTAATCCTTTAGCAGAGAGAATATTGATGAGCTTTTGTGCGATAATCTTTTGAGATTCATTAGTATAAAATATTGCACTTTTATACTGAGGCCCTATATCTGGCCCCTGCCCATTTACTTGAGTTGGATCATGCGTTTCGAAGAATACTCTAACAATTTCCTCATAGCTTGTCTTTTGAGGATCAAAAACTACTTCGGTTGCCTCATAATGCCCAGTGCGCTTTGAACAAACCTGTTCATATGTTGGATTGTCTATAAATCCTCCTGTGTAACCAACAGTAGTTGCGATGACACCATCAATACGCTTTAAGAAATATTCTGTTCCCCAAAAGCAACCACTAGCTAATACCGCTGTTTCCATATGTGTTTTAGATTTTATATTGTTATTAGATTTACTTTCCTGAGCAGAGCAGGAAGTAGAAAGTAAAATAATTATTAAAAATTGAAAGAGTTTTTTCATCATTACATACCTATCATACTATTTCCTGATCCTCCTGGTCCCCCAGTACGATAGCTACCTCTACTTCGTGGATCCATTTTGCCAAAATTGTACTGCAGGGTCAGCCAAGCAATTCGGCTCTCTCGGTATCTCATAAAATCAATGTCTAAACGGTCAGTGTACTGAAGGTATCTGAATTTTCTTGTGTTGAAAATATCCGATATTCTTGCCGATAGTGAGAATTTTTTATTTAGAAGATTTACTTTATACGCAGCATTGAAGAAATGAATCCCTTTGCGCAGACCTTGGCCTGTTGGCCCCGCTCCCCATTGGGAGTAACTGACTTGTAATTGCTGATTTTTTGATGTTTGAATCATCAGATTGCTTCTTCCTTGCCATCCAAATCCACTTGTAGTCAAATTGGATAACACATTTCGACCATTGATTTGAGAATAGAACGCATCTCCAGAAATTTGCATTCTAATATTTTTATTGAGTTTAATATTCGCGTTGGTACTTAACCCAAAGTTGTCTCGTGAATTAAAATTTTCCCATGACATCATTACTACCCCATCAGGAAGTGTTTCAATGAAGCGAGACATCATATTTACCGTGTGCTTACTGTAGAACGATCCCGAGATTGAACCCCAACGTCCATATTGAACTGCACTTAGATCAATAGAGTGAGTGAATTCAGGATCCAATTCTGGATTCCCTTTTCTAAGACTTGAAGGGTTTGAGTAATCAATATTAGGATTTAGGTTACCGCCCCAACGTCCGTCGGGTCTATTGACTCTTAAAGAATAGCTGAATTGAAAGTCGATCCCTTTTTTAGGACTGTAAGTTAAATAAGCACTTGGGAATAATCCAGGAATCACTCTATTAATACTGGATGTGTCACTTGTCTTTATGGAAATTATCGCATGCTCATATCTTAATCCTAATTGTCCTTTCCATTTTTTGGAAAATGCATGACCCAATGTTATGTATCCAGCGTGAACCTGATTTTCCATATCAGTTATGAAACTTCTAAGTGAATCATATTTAGAATTACTTGAAATTGTCTGAAATTGCTCAGCTTCTTGATTCTCAAACGTATTTCTCCAATTACTTCTTAATCCAAAATCTAATTTTGTCTTATCGCTTATGGGCCATTCAATATCTGTTTGAAAATTTGCTCGGAGCCCTTCTCCATCAATAAGGAAATTTTCTTGATATACTCCATCATAAGTAAATGCGATGGGGTAATTGGGACTTAGGTCAAATACGGACTCGTCTAAGTTATCGTCACTGCTGGTTGAAAGTCTAAAATCAGCAGTCCATTTTTTGGTTTCTTCTTTGAATTTTTGTTCAAAGCGAAAAGAAACATTTTTATCATTATCGTAAGATTCATTGTTAGTGACCTGCAACGCTGAAGAGGCATCGGAAAGATCTGCTGATGTATTTTGAAATACGGTAGAGTCCCATGACTCTCGAGAACGTTGGCTTGTTCCAAACGAAAAGCCAAAAATATATTTTTTTTTAAGTTCCCAGTCCAGTCCAAACTGTGCATTATAGCTCAGATCTTCTCTATTTGAATTACTTCTCTCTTTAGTTGTATAGTTGGTATCTGGGAGTCGATATATTCGATCTGTAGATCCACCACCTAGCATATTTCGATAGTTAGCTCCAATATTTGTATTTATTCTAACCTGTCCAATGGGGATGGAAATATTTCCTCCTAAATCATATTTGTTTCTTGTACCAACACCAGCTTGCAAGGATCCATTAAAAGGCAAGTCACGTCCTTTTTTTGTCACAAGATTTATTATGCCTCCAGTTCCTTGTGCATCAAATTTAGCACCGGGATTCACAATTACTTCTACTCTCTGGACAGTTCCTGATGGCAGTCGGTCAAATGCGTTTTGTCCTCGATACCCCATCATGGCTGCTGGCCTTCCGTCAATTAAAATAGTCACATTTTCATCTCCTCTTAGAGCTACATTTCCATCAATATCTAATGACACATTGGGAACTTGCCTTAAAATATCTGTACCAGTCCCACTGGAAACCTGCAAATCATCAGCGACATTATACACTTTACGGTCAAGGCCATTTAGCATCGCCCCTCTTGAGATTACTTGAGCTTCTTCGAGTTCAATATCACCTCTAGAGATTCTGTAAACCGCTGGTTTTTCTTCTGTTAAATTATCGGCTAACTTTTCCTTGGTTTCAATAATTTCTGTGAATGGAGAAAATCCAAAGGCACTAATTTTTATACGATACTTGCCGGGATATGGTAAAGAAATATCAAATATTCCTTTGTCAGAAGTTACCGCTTTCAAAAGAGAATTGCCTCTTCTGCTATCATCAACAGGCATCAATAAAATTCCTGCTTCTCTTACAGGTTTTTCACTTGAATTCTCTACTACCAAACCTTTGAAAGATATTTGAGAGTAGGCATTTAAGGTTGAAACAAAAGCCAAAAGGCAGAGATAAAACTTAATACTTTTCATAAATCCTGAATTCAATTTTCTACTTTCTTAAAGAGTAATTTTTTTTCAATAAGCTTTTCAGCTATTTGTATTGCGTTTAGAGCAGCTCCTTTTCTTAGATTATCAGTCACAATCCATAAATTAATGGCTTTGGGATGAGAGTAATCATTTCTTATTCGGCCAATGAAAACATCATTTTTACCGCGTGCATAAATAGGCATGGGATAAGTGTTCCCCTCAATAAAGTCCTGAACTTTTACACCTTGGAAAGCATCTAATGCCCTCTTAATATTTTCAATTGAAGGCCGATTATTTTGAAATTCAACATTGACGCTTTCTGAATGACCTCCTTCAACCGGAACTCTAACAGCTGTTGCAGTAATTAGAATATTAGGATCACCCATTATTTTTTTTGTTTCATTGGTGAGCTTTATTTCTTCTTTGGTATAATCATTATCTAAAAAGACATCACAATGAGGAATACAATTCATGTCAATTTGATATGGGTAAGCAGTCTCTCCCTCAAATACGCCAGCTCTTTCTCTATTTAGCTGCTTCTGACCACTTTTCCCCGAACCAGTGACACTCTGATATGTACTGACAACGACTCTTCGGATAGGATGGATATTGTTTAAAGGCTTTAAAGCCATTACTAATTGAATTGTTGAACAATTTGGATTTGAAATAATAAGATTGCTCTTATTTAAAACATCGGAGTTTATCTCTGGAACGATTAGGGGAATATCTTTACCCATTCGCCAGAAAGAGGAATTATCAATTACAATGCAACCTTGTTCAGCAAATTTAGGAGCGTATGTTTTTGAGATTTCACTCCCTGCAGAAAAGATTGCTAAATCAGGCTTCCTAGACAATGCCTCTGCTGGAGAAAGGAGTTCATATTGAATACCATTCCATTGAATTTTTTGTCCTTCAGATTTTGATGAAGCACTGAGAATAAGCTCAGATACTGGGAACTGACGTTCTAACAATATTTCTCTTATTACTTCACCTACCATTCCAGTAGCTCCAATAAGTGCTAAACGCATAAACTACTATTTTTTGTAAAAGTACCTACAGAGATACCTAAAAAAATTATGTCTCTATCTAAACATATTTCATGCCAAATATATCTGTGAGTAATAACAATTCCCATACTTACCTTTGACAAATGAAGTTTGGAGTAGTCACTTTCCCCGGGTCTAATTGTGACCAAGACATGATTGATACCTTGCGCGATGGTTTAGGTTGTGAAACAATACCATTATGGCATAAAGATCATGATTTAAAAGGAGTTGATATGGTTGTATTGCCAGGAGGATTTTCTTTTGGAGATTATCTTAGATCTGGAGCAATTGCCAGTTTCTCTCCAATTATGGAGGAGGTAAAAAATCATGCAGCAAGGGGTGGGTATGTTTTAGGGATATGTAATGGCTTTCAGATCCTTACTGAGATTCAGCTACTTAATGGTAGCCTTCTGCATAATATATCGCACAAGTTTATATGCAAAAATGTACTTCTTTCGCCATCAAGTGTTTCAACACCTATTACGGCTGAACTTGATAAAGAAAAAACATATAAAATCCCAATTGCTCATGGTGAGGGAAGATTCTATGCCGATAAGGAAACAGTCAGGTCTTTGAATGACAATAGCCAAATAATGTTTCGGTATGTAGATTATTTGGGCAATCCTACAAAAGACTCAAATCCAAATGGTTCCACAGAAAACATCGCCGGCATATCTAATAAAAATGGAAATGTTATGGGTATGATGCCACATCCAGAAAGAGCAGCAGATGAAAATTTATTAAATACTGATGGTCTGGCGTTATTCAATAGTATGTTAAATTCTGCTATCAGAATCTAGGTTAAAATTTTACCACACGCTCACTTTCTATTTTCTTAGAATCGATTCTTTCAATTATATATACTCCTGGTGGAAATGGTGTCATGTTTATTTTTTCGATATCCAAATTTCCGCTTGCTTTTTTAATCTCCTCGTAAAAAATCTGACCAGATAGATTGGTTAATCTTAAGCGATACGAAGTATAAATACCTCCTGAAGAGAATATTTGGATAATACTAGAAGTAGGATTTGGAGTGACCTTTATTTTAGAGAGATTATACTCCTCAGTAGAAACGACATTCGTTCCTGAAGAAGTCGGAAAACAAGAGGTTCCTAATTTCAGTCGTGCAAAATAAATCCCTGTTGTTGGAGCTATGAACCATGCATTTGTCTCTCCTAGAATTGCATTTTTATTTGCATCAAGCCACTGTATCTCCCATCCTAAAATAGCTTCTGGACAGAAAAGAGAATCACCATCAAAAACTTGAACAGTTGGAATTGGGGGTGCGGTTCTTATTTCAAAGGAATCAGATCGTGATGCTGTACATCCATTAAAATTTGAATAGGTATATTTTAACTCATGCAAACCCGTGCCAAGGTTGTTAGCATTTATTTGAGTCGATAAAATACCATTCACATAATAAACTCCTCCTGCTGGGTATCCACCTGTGATGTTTAATGGTGGATCATTTGCACAAAGCACATTTGCTGGTAAGGTTAAGAAAACATTTGGTGAGCCCAAGACTGTAATAATAGACTCTGCTGAATTAACACAGCCGTTATTGTTAGCGTAGGTGTAGGTGATAGTATACTGTCCTTGCCCAACTGTTGTTGGAAGAAAGGTCCCATTTACAACTCCTGTGCCTGAAAACACACCTCCGGCAGGTGTTCCTTGGAGGCTTACAGCATTACCGCCAACACAAACAGTGGAGTATGATCCTGCTTGGACAGATGGCAACGGAAGTACCGTAACTATGATTGGATTTGAAATTGCTTTAGACGGTGAAGCGCAAACTTCTGAGGATTGAACTTCACAGCGTACAGTGTCCCCATTATTTAAATTAAATAGAGAAATACTAGAATTATTTCCTCCAAATGATTGACTATTTATTGTCCAAAGGTATTTTGCCGCACTACCAATATTTACTCCGGTGGCATTAAATAAAACTGTATCTCCTATGCAAATCGCATTCAAATTGGAACTAATGGTTACAGATGGTTGTGATACATTTAGAACATCAACATAATTGTATAAAGAAATAGTATCACTTCCCTGGGTATTTGTGACAGACAAATGGATCGATTTACTTCCTGGGCTTGAATATGTTACTATGGGATTCTTGAGCGAACTAATGGCAGGGATACCTCCGGGGAAATTCCAGAGATAAGTCACATTTTTTGCTTTTCCTGAAGAATAGAATCTGATCGGCTTATTAATGCAAGCTATAGTATCACTAAATACTTCCGCAGTAGGAATTGATCCTGAGCTAGGAATAAATCTTATTCGATCTAAAAATAAGTTATTACCATTTGAGTTTATCACTTCAAACTTGAACTTTAAATCCCCACTGTATGTTGTCAGAGGAATAGTATCACTTCTCCAATCAGACTGGGTTGATGGAGTAAAAGCACCAGCTTGATTCGGGCCTGTTGCAAAAGATCCACTTGCATCATTATAAAATTTTTGGAGAAGATTCCACGATATACCGCAGTTATTGCTAATAAAAACATTCAATGTATCAGAATTTGAACCCGTTTTTTGACGATACGAGATATCATAAACCAGGAGACTATTGCTATCAAGAGAATAATTCGGGGAAATTAAATCATCTCTCTCTCCGCTATTGGAGTAGTTATAGCCACGAAATATCGCGCATGTGCTATCAGTGGTACTTCCAATGGGCGCGATGGCCCAGCTTTTATCAAAGTCTGGATTGGAAATTGTCCATCGATTAGGAATCGCCTGAAAAAATTCTTCAGTTGCCGGGGTCTCTATTCCTCCAGCAGAAATGACATTAATTTTTACAGTCGTATCACTTCCGTATGAATTTCCAGAAATGAGTTGAATAGAATACTCGCCTTTTTGCTGCAATGTGATATCAATCTCTGATGAATTCGGCCCTGTCCCATTTAAATATTGAAATGTAGAAGGAGAGATATTCCAATTTCTAAAAGAAGGTAAATTTGTAGAATGGTCTATGATTTTAATGGTATCAGCAGTAGAGCAAACGTTTTCAGGGAATGCAATAAAATTAGCTTCTGGCTTAACTAAGAAAACGTTAGCTAAAGGACTCTCCCATACTCCTCTTCCATATGTTCCAACTCTAATAATTCCTTCATTATCAAGTATCTCAATATCATTTACGATGGTGTTGGGAATTCCATTATTGAATGGCAACCAATCAGACATGCTTGCATCACGAAAATATATTCCAAGGTCCGTTCCTACATAAATAATC
Source organism: uncultured Flavobacteriales bacterium (assembly GCA_938084135.1). GTDB lineage: Bacteria > Bacteroidota > Bacteroidia > Flavobacteriales > Schleiferiaceae > TMED14. The sequence goes on along the minus strand of CALKDS010000035.1, from coordinate 33,081 downwards.
CCATTGCTATTATTTTGATAAGCTATGCAGTTTGCAGGGATGTTTGGAAGCGAACCGCTACGATTATACCATGATGCCCCTGAATTAAATGATTCGTAAACTTTAGCGTTAGATATATAACTTGATTTTGATATATATACGTGACTTGAGTTTAAAGGGTCCACAGCAATTCCAGTAATTACGTTACCACTGCCAATATTACTTGAAATCCATGTCCATGTGGTTCCTCCATTTGAAGAGTGATATAATCTGTTATTTATACCTGCATAAATAGTGTTGGGGTCTCCAGGGGCTTCAGCTAAAACATCAATATTATTGGAACCAAAAACCCCATTGGATGTTGTTGCATTAAAACTAGCACCCCCATTCGTGCTTTTCCAAAGGCGATCAAACCCTGCGTAAAGAGTGTTAGTAGAAATGCGACTAGAAATGAAAGGAGTAACCCAGTTACCGGAGCCCGCAGGCGGTAAATTGAATGCGGCATTAAAATTATTGCCCCCATTTGTTGATTTGTCAAAATCTCCATAATAGATTGATCTGTACATAACATTTGGGTTTCCAATGGAAATAGAACAATCCATCCCATCTCCTCCGCCAACGCGATCCCAACCGTCATCATTAAGATGAGTTCCATTATCTTGAGCTCCTGCAATAGTTAATGATGGATCAGCTTGTGACGTACCAATTTTATAATATTGTGTTATGGCTAAGCCTTCATTTCTGCTGACCCAACTATTATTAATTCCTCCATTATTTGATTTGTAAACGCCCCCATCGCAACCTGCATAAAGTTCGTTACTTCCCGGTCTAAACATCATCCAATGATGATCAGCATGAACGAACGAAACACCACCACCACCGTACCAATGACCACTCAAAGAAAAACTAGATCCACCGTTGTTAGATCGCCATACGTTTACACCACCAATTAAGACTACATTTTTATTTAATGGAGAAACTGCGATAGAAAGATCGTACCAAGCTTGACCACCTGAGCCACTTCCATTTGTACTCCAGTCTAGTAAGTTTGGAGTTGATCCATGTCTTTGGGACCAGCTTAATCCACCGTCAATACTTCTGTAAACACCGTATAGTCCATTATTGGCAGCTCCATATATAGCATATACATAGTTAGTATCATTTGCTGTTACTGCTAGCTCAACTCTTCTTCCAGCAGTAGGAAGGCCATTGGTTATTTTTGTCCAAGTTGCACCAAAATCAGAGGATGTCCAGATTTGACCATTTGATGATGTTCCGGCAAATAGCTTATCCGATCCAGGCAATTTCACAATGCATTGAAACGACCCCCCTTGCTTTATGGACCAACTTACTCCTCCATCTAAACTCTTGTAAATTCCTGTTCTTGAGGCTGCTACAATATGGTTTGTGCTATCATGATGCATGACTAGGCCGGTAATTCTGTAAGATTGCGTGACATTAAAACTTAAACCAGTTGGGTTCCATGTTTGACCTCCATCAATAGATTTCAAAACTCCTATGGAATAGGTATCTCCACCATCCCTATCTCCAGTTCCGATAAACATGATATTTGTATTTGTAGGGTCAATTAAAATAGCACTCACTCCAAGATTTGGCAATAAATCTGTATTCGTAGACCAACTAAGACCATCATCAGTGGATTTCCACAATCCGCCCGCAGGAGATCCTGCAAAAAGTGTGTTGACTTGTGATGGATGTAGAGCGATTACATTAATTCTTCCTATTCCATTTAAAGAGTTTCCATTGGTCGGCCCTACCAGAGTCCAATTTCCCAATCCAGAAGAGATAGAGAGTGATGAGGTTGTTTCAGAACCGTTGTAGGAATTGAATAAAAAATTTGATTTATTGCGGATACCAGATGGAAATACTCGGGGTTCCATAAATGCCTCCCATCTTTTGAACTGTTTCCACCCTCGGCCTTTTTGAATAGTTTTACCATCCCATTCAGTTTCAAAAGCATCCACTACATCATAAAAATTAACCTCAGGGTCATTCATTAGGTCCAACCAGTTGTTTTCTTTCGAAATCTGTCCTTTTGCTGAAAAGGCAAAGACGAAAAACATCAAAATGAAGGATTTTTTCATGGTAAATATTTATTGGAGTATTCTTTTAGAACAGAGATAGTTAGCATTTTGTTCTAGCTTTGCAAAAGGTTATCTATACTTAATGTTTAGGAACATATTAATTAATCCTTAGGTATTACGTTAATGGATAGGTTTTCTAACTGTTCATTAGAGATTTCTGAAGGAGCTTCAATCATAACATCTCTTGCTGAATTATTTTTTGGAAAAGCAATGTAATCTCGGATGACTTCATCTCCACCCATTAATGCGACCAAGCGATCGAAACCAAATGCAATTCCGCCATGCGGAGGCGCACCATATTCAAAAGCATTCATTAAAAATCCAAATTGCTCATTTGCCTCGCTTTCTGTAAATCCTAAAAGATCAAACATTTTTGATTGAATCTTCTTTTCGTGAATACGGATAGAGCCTCCTCCAATCTCATTGCCGTTTAAAACTAAGTCATAAGCATTTGCCCGCACCGCTCCTGGGTCAGAATCGATTTTTTTTATATCTTCTATCTTGGGACTAGTAAATGGATGATGCATTGCCACCCATCGATTGTTATCCTCATCTCTTTCTAAAAGTGGGAAATCAGTAACCCATAATGGAGCAAATTCCATAGGGTTTCTTAATCCTAAACTTTCCGCTAAGTACATTCTTAACTCGCTTAACGCCTTTCGAGTCTTCGCTTTTTCTCCTGCTAAAACCAGAACTAAGTCTCCTTTTTCTGCATTGAACGTTGTTATCCATTTTTTGAGTTCTTCTTCATTGAAAAACTTATTTACACTTGAGCTTGGCGTCCCGGTTTCATCCACCTTCATCCAAATAAGGCCTGACATTCCAAGCTGCGGTTGTTTTACAAAACTTGTTAATATATCGAGCTCTTTACGAGAATAATTAGAGCATCCTTTTACATTTATTCCAACAACTAATTGAGCATTGTTGAAGACGGAAAAATTAGAATCTTTTACTAACTCATTAAGCTCTACAAAGGTCATATTAAAACGAATATCGGGTTTGTCATTCCCATATTTTTTCATTGCTGTTTCATAGGTTATCCTGGGGATTGATTCAATCTCTTTGGAGTGCACTTCTTTTATTACATGTTTCAACAGTCCTTCAAATACATTTAAAATATCCTCTTGCTCTATGAATGACATTTCACAATCAATTTGAGTGAATTCTGGCTGTCGATCTGCCCTTAAGTCTTCATCCCTAAAGCATCTAACAATTTGATAATATTTATCTAAGCCACCAATCATTAATAGCTGCTTAAATGTTTGTGGAGATTGCGGAAGAGCATAAAATTGACCATGATTCACTCTTGACGGAACAACAAAATCTCTGGCTCCTTCGGGTGTTGATTTGATCAGATAAGGTGTCTCAATATCAGCAAACCCGTTTGAATTCAGATAAGTCCTTACTGACATACTGATTTTATCTCTAAGTAATAATTTTTCTCGAACAGATTTTCGTCTTAAATCGAGATAACGATATTTCATTCTTAAATCATCTCCTCCATCAGTTTTTTCTTCTATAGTAAATGGAGGAGTTTTTGCTGAGCTAAGAGTTTTAATTGAAGTTACTCTGATTTCTATCTCTCCTGTTTCTAAGCCTTTATTTTTCTTCTCTCTTTGTACAACGACCCCTTCTACTTGAATTACAGATTCTCTATTTATGAGCCGTGCTTCTTTCATTACTTGGGCATCTAATCCCTCATTGAAAGCTAGTTGAGTTATACCATATCGATCCCTTAGATCAATAAATGAAAGACTACCAAAGTCTCTGCGCCTTTGGATCCAGCCGCTTAACATTATAGTTTGACCAACTTCCGAAAGTCCTAATTCTCCACAGGTATGAGTACGATACATGATAATAGTTTAGAATACAAAGGTAGAAAAGCAAGAGGGGCTGCGTAGCTTTATCCTTATGGAATTTGATGATGTGTATTTTATGCGCGAAGCAATAAGAGAAGCAGTTAAGGCTTTTGAAGAGGACGAGGTCCCCGTGGGTGCTGTTGTTGTGGCTAATAATAAAATAATAGCAAGAGGTTATAATTTAACTGAAAGATTGACAGACGTGACTGCACATGCTGAAATGCAAGCTATAACCTCAGCTGCAAATTATCTTGGGGTTAAATACCTAAAAGATTGCACTATATATATAACATTAGAACCCTGTACTATGTGCGCTGGGGCTCTTTTTTGGTCTCAAATTGACCGTGTAGTTTTTGGTGCAAAAGATGAAAAGAGAGGGTTCAATGCCCTTGGAATCCAAGTTCATTCCAAAACAGTTGTTACCGGAGGTATTGAAGAAGAGGTTTGTGCTGATTTATTAAAAGATTTTTTTCAATCAAAACGAAATAAGAAGTTATAAATTTTGGAATCCTCGTAAAATCTAGATGCGCCTTAGTCGCACATAAGTGTTTAGGTTGTGTGGGTAGTCGGGAGACTTTATTTCTTTTTTTTAAATTTAATTAAAGCAATAGAAATTATGTAGTGGGATTTATCCCTACTAAATTTACACCATGAAGCTACATGCTATAAATACCGGGTTTTTCAAATTAGATGGGGGAGCAATGTTTGGAGTAGTCCCAAAGTCTCTTTGGCAAAGAACAAATCCAGCTGATCAGAATAATTTGTGCACATGGGCAATGCGGTCTATGCTCATTGAAGATAATGATCGATTGATTCTAATTGATACTGGAATAGGGTCAAAGCAAGACGAAAAGTTTTTTAGTCATTACCACCTTCATGGGAATGAAAGCCTAAAAGGCAATCTTAAAAAAATTGGACTTCAACCTAAAGATATTACTGATGTTTTTTTGACGCATCTGCATTTCGATCATGTGGGTGGAGCTGTGGAAAGAAGTGGTGGAATCCTCAAACCAACTTTTGAAAACGCAAATTATTGGACAAATAGGCGTCATTTATCTTGGGCAAAATCTCCTAACAAGAGGGAGAGAGCCTCTTTTCTTGAAGAAAATATAAGACCACTAGAGGAAAGTGGACAACTCAATTTTATTGATGCTCCAGCAGGAGAGAGTCGAATATCAACGGAATTGGGTTTTGATGCTTTTATTGTCAATGGCCACACTGATGCTCAAATGTGTCCAATAATCTCATACAGGGAAGAGACAATAGTATTCATGGCGGATTTACTCCCATCAGTGGGGCACATCCCCTTGCCATACGTAATGGGCTATGATACTCGTCCTTTAATTACTTTAGAAGAAAAGAGCTTGATTCTAAATGAGGTTGCTATAAATGGCTATCGTTTATTTTTAGAACATGATCCACAAAATGAAACTTGTACTCTTGAAAAAACAGATCGTGGTCCTCGATTAGCTCATACTAGAATTTTAAATGATTAGATAAATGAAAAAAATAATTTTATCCATAGTTATTCTCTTTTGGAATGCATCAATTCTGCAAGGCCAGGTATATTGGCAACAAGAAGTTGAATACAATATAAATGTTGATCTAGACGACAAGAAGAATTTGTTAAATGGTGATTTAAAACTTAGTTACACGAACAATAGCTCTGAATCTTTATCTGATGTGTTTTTTAATTTATATTGGAATGCATTTCAGCCAGGAAGTATGCTCTCAAACATGGCCAATATACCATCTAGATTTAAGGACAATGCAATTGGTAATAATATTGAGAAATATAAGAATGAGGAATGGGGATCTCAGATTATATCGGAGATGACGATGAATGATGAACTCGTCTCTTTTTATATTGATCAAACTATTTTACATGGCGTATTGCCCCAAGAAATAAAGCCTGGAGAGACTGTTGTTTTTAGATTAAAGTATATTACTCATATTCCAAAGTTAGTGGAGAGGGCAGGAAGAGAAGGTCCAGAAGGTGTTGCTTACACTTTTACCCAGTGGTATCCAAAAATTTGCGTTTTTGATCAAGATGGTTGGCATCCAGATATATATGTTGCTCGAGAATTCTACGGGGACTATGGTACATTTAATGTCAATATTACAGCTGATTCAGATTACTTATTAGGGGGAACGGGGATGCTAATGAATCCCAATAATATTGGTCATGGGTATTCTTCTCAGGAGATAAATCATAAAAAAGGGACACGATTGACATGGAATTTCCAAGCAAAAAAAGTTCACGATTTTGCGTGGGTAGCAGATAAAAATTTTATTCATGAAAAGAGAAAATCTTTATCTGGAGCTGACTTACATTTTATCTATAAAAAAGACAAAAAATCATCAAAGCACCTTAGCAAGGAGAAATTTAAGGAAGATATAAAGAGTTATTTCCAATTCATGGAACAAAAATTTGGGAGTTATGAATGGCCACAATTCACCATAATTCAAGGGGGTGAAGGGGCAATGGAGTATCCAATGGCAACTGTAATGCAAGTACAAGGAGACTCATATGATGATCTTTTATCTACTACAATTCATGAAGCTTCTCACATGTGGTTTTATGGAATGCTCGGAACTGATGAGCAGCAATACTCATGGATGGATGAAGGATTTACCAGTTTTGCTGAGGATGAAGCAATGAATGTTTTACTCCATAAAAATGTTTTAAATCCGCATAATTCGTACTTGTCAAGATTCTCAAAATTAGCCAGGGAGTCATGGATTGAACCTACAGGAACACTTGCAAATTATTTTGATGGGAAATTCCCTTATCAATTGGCAGCGTATATGAAGGGTTCTTTGTTTTTAGTTCAACTTCGTGGAATTATTGGCGAAGGTCCATTTTGGTCTACTATGACTCGATATAAAAATGAATGGTCATTTAAGCACCCAACCCCAAAAGATTTTTTAAGGATTGCTGAAAAAGAGTCCGGCATGATTCTCGATTGGTATTTAAACCTCTGGATTTCAACCAATAAATACCCAGATATTGCCATTGAATCTGCTTATGGTATTGATAACAAAACGACTCAAATATCCTTGAAGAGAATAGGATCAATGGCTATCCCAGTCGATATGAGAATTATTTTAAAATCAGGATCTGCTTTAGATTATACAATACCGCTTAGCTCAATGTTTGGTCATAAAAAAGGGTTTAGTGTTTTGCCCCCCTGGAATTACACACAGCTTGACCGAATATTCACATTAGATCTACCCATAGAGAATATTGAAAGGATAATTATTGACCCAGAAAATTGGACTGCAGATATCAATAGAAATGATAATATTTGGGAGCCTAAAGATTAACGACGTTTCTTTTTAGCCTTGGTTGTCTTCGGTCCTTTTGCTTTAAATGTTGAATTACCTCGATTTGAAGATTTTCTTAAATCGGAATCTTTATCAATCGAATAGTTTTTTTTTGCCCTTAATTCTTGTGGTTTAGACTCGTGGAACCGGCCTCTAAATTTGCTGGGATATTGGTTGTCATTAGTTGCTCTTTTTCGGGGTATTCCAAAATCAATTGTCTTTTTTACTAAGTCTACGTCTTTGACAACAATTCGTAAGGGATCTCCAAGATTGAAGCTATTCCCATTTCTTTCTCCAACTATTCTATAATTGTTTTTATCGATTATATAATAGTCATCATTGAATTCACTTAAACGAACAAGACCCTCGCATCCCATTTTTTGTATTTCCACAAAGACTCCCCAATCAGTTACTCCAGATATAATACCATCAAATTCTTCTCCTAGGTATTTATCCATGTATTTCGCCTGCATGTATTTTATTGAAGTTCGCTCTGCATCGCTTGCATTTTGTTCGCGATTTGAACAATAGTCACACATGTCATTATACTCTTCAATGTTGTGGGTATGTTTTCCGTCTAGAAAATCCTGAAGGAGGCGATGAACCATCATGTCTGGGTACCTTCTAATAGGCGATGTAAAGTGGGTATAATCATCAAAGGCTAGACCATAATGACCTATATTTTGAGTTGAATAAATGGCCTTAGCCATAGTTCTTACCGTTAAGGTTTCAAGCATATTAGCCTCTGGGGTTCCTTTTACAGTGGAGAGAAGAGTATTTATCGATTTACGTACCGCTTGTGATCCTTGAGTTGCCAAATTATAGCCCAATGGTCTAACGAATTGGGAAAGGGTTTCAAGCTTCGCCGGGTCTGGATGATCATGTATTCGATACACCATTGTTTTGGTATTACGTTTTCCATCGGCTTGGCGACCGATAATATTAGCAACATGTTTGTTAGCTAGAAGCATAAACTCTTCTATAAGTTTATTTGAATCTTGAGCAACTTTCAAAGAAGCCCCAATGGGCTCATTCTTAGAATCTAATTTAAACTTCACTTCTGCGCGATCAAAAGCAATTGCTCCATCAGTCATTCTTTTTTTTCGAAGATCTTGAGCTATCGAATTCATGATTCGAATTTCCTTTCCAAGGAGATCATCGGCTTCGCCTTGAATAATTAATTCAGCTTCTTCATAAGTGAGCCTCTTGTCCGAGTGAATAACAGTTCTGCCAAACCAGCGGTTACGGATATCACCATTTGAGTTGATTTCAAATACTGCGGAAAATGTAAACTTATCTTCATTGGGACGCAATGAGCACACCTTATTTGATAAAACTTCTGGCAGCATAGGAACAACCCTATCCACTAAATAGACTGATGTTGCTCTTTTTTGAGCTTCCTCTTCAAGTTTGCTTCCAGGGGTTACATAATGGGTGACATCCGCAATATGAATTCCAATTTCCCAGTATTGATCATCAATTTTCTCAATACTTAAGGCATCATCAAAATCTTTTGCATCATAGGGATCGATAGTGAATGTTTTGACACTGCGCATGTCTTTCCTAATCAATATTTCTTTTGCATCAATCTTTAATGGGATGTTATTCGCTTCCGCTTCTACTTCTTCAGGAAATGAATAGGGTAGTGCATATTCATTTAGTATCGCATGTATTTCAGTATCATGATCACCGCGGTCACCAAGTACTTCTTCAATTTTTCCCTGTGGGTTTTGTTCTGGATTATTCCAGGAAATTAGAGAGGCAACAACAATTTGCCCATCTTTTCCACCATTTAATTTATTCTGCGGGATATAGAAGTCTCGGCCTATTTTTCGTTTATCCGTGACTAAAAAAGCATGATTTTCGGAAACTTGTAACTCACCAACAAATCTATTTCGTGCTCTTTTTATCACCTCTGTTATTTGGCCCTCTTTTTTTCTCCTGCCTTTTTGAGGAGAAAGTAAAACTTTCACCTCATCGCCTCCAAAAGCAAGACCTAAATTATTTTCTCGGATAAAAATATCATCTTCTTCTCCCCCCGGTATTACATAGCCAGTGCCTGAAGACGTCAGTTGTAAAACACCTTGCACATGAGCTTCATCTATTTTATATTGATACTTTTCTGGACTTATCTCTCGGATTTGATCTGCTCCCTTTAAAATATCTATTGCAGCTTTAGTTAATATTTTTCCGGAGCGTTCAAACATATTCATTTCTAAGGCTATATCCTCAAGAGGGAAAGTGATGAATGGTTTTTTTTGAAGAAGTCGAAGGATTCTGGAGGCTAATGAAGCAGCATCCATCGAACGGTGTGCTTTATTCTTTTTTGGGCCTTTTTTTGGCATATGCAAAGGTGGGGTAAATTTTTCTGAAAAAACTCATCTAATCTTTTGTGATCAGATATCCTGGAATTCATATCTCTTTAAATTGTCGATATGGCATAAATGTTGTTATTTTTGCTGTCTATCATTCTATTTAACACTTATGAAATATTTAGCTTACACGCTGTCAATTATTTTTCTTTTAACCCTTAATTTGAAAGGGCAAGATGCTTCAGGTGATCCAAATCCAGTGGAATTGACAAAAAAAGAAAAAAGAGAATTAAAGAAAGAAACTAAGAAGAAAGAAAAAGAGTTAAAAAAAGAACAAAAAAAGAGTAAAAAGAATAAAGCCATTAAAATCGGTGAGCTCCCTCCCGAAGACCAAGAGAACCAGACTAATTCCATAAAAATTGATGTCAATTTAGGTAATGCATCTCTTGAAAATAATGTTGGAAAAGTTAAAATTCAAAAAGGAATGTCTTTTTCTTATGGCTTGATTAGCCTATTAGATATTTCTTCAGGAGATATTGAATTATCTGCAGAGGGTTGGACACAAAATCGGCAAGGAACATTTTTTGCCTCATCAACCCAGACTTGGGATATATTTTATAATCAATACAGGTTGGTGAATTCGCCTTTTTGGTTAAGAACAGGAGCTTCTATGTCTTGGAGTGTATTAGATTTTGGAAAGAATAATTACATCTCTACAGATTTCCCTCCGGGCCCGGAAAAGGGCGTGTCTATTATCACGGATACGTCTATTGATAGATCTAAATCTAGTTTAACAACTTCTTACATTGAAATCCCATTAGAATTGGTATTTAATAGTAGTAATGATGGCAATAAAGGTTTGACTATTGGAATTGGTGGATACTTAGGGCGCAGACTTCAGACAACAAGAAAAATGAATTATGATGACATGTCAGGCCCGATTCAGGACAGAAGAATTAATAGATTTTATAATAATCCTTGGTCCTATGGATTATACGCTCGATTGGGTTATAGCCGAATATATGTGAAAGGGAGTTTTGCATTGTCTAATTACTTTCAACAAGCAGAAGATATTCAATCGCCTAATTATCAGCTAGCGAGATTAACGTTGGGCATAGATTTATTATAATTTTTTGTGTTACTATATTCTGATTAAATCAAAACATGGAGTCTCAATGAATCATTTTGGTTACATTATTCCCTGATCTAACATGGCATCTGCAACTTTTACAAAACCAGCGAGGTTAGCTCCCTTGACGTAATCCACAAAACCATTTTCTTGTGTTCCATATTCTACGCAAGAGGCATGAATGTTAATCATAATATTATGAAGCCTTTCGTCAACTTCTTTGCTGCTCCAACTCATTCTTAAGCTGTTCTGTGACATTTCTAATCCAGATGTGGCTACTCCACCTGCATTAGCTGCTTTTCCCGGGCTAAATAATAGTTGAGCTGAGTGAAAAGCTTCAATAGCTTCAGGGGTAGAGGGCATATTTGCTCCCTCAGCTATACATATTACCCCATTTTTTATCAAGGTTAACGCATCATTTTTGTCAAGTTCATTTTGAGTAGCGCAAGGGAGCGCTACATGACAAGGAACATCCCAAGGGGTCTTACTAGCAAAAAATTTTGCTTTTGAATACTCTTCCAAATAATCGGATATGCGACCACGCTTTACATTTTTTAAATTCATAATGAATTTAAGTTTTTCAGAATCAATGCCTTCATCATCAAGAATATATCCTGAGGAATCAGACATAGTAAGGACTTTGGCTCCTAAATTAATTGCTTTTTGCGCAGCAAACTGAGCAACATTTCCTGATCCTGAAATAACTACCTTTTTGCCTTTAAAGGTTTCTTTTTTTGTTTTCAGCATTTCTTCAGCGAAATAGACGGTACCGTAGCCAGTAGCTTCAGGACGAACAAGGGAACCGCCCCAATTTTTGCCTTTACCAGTTAATACACCTGTAAATTCATTTCGAATACGTTTATATTGCCCAAACATGTATCCGATTTCTCTACCTCCGACTCCTATATCGCCAGCAGGAACATCCGTATTAGGACCTATATGTCGAGCAAGTTCTGTCATAAATGCTTGACAAAATCTCATGACTTCAGCATCTGATTTTCCTTTAGGATCAAAGTCTGACCCACCTTTACCTCCTCCGAGAGGCAGAGTAGTCAAGCTGTTTTTAAATATCTGTTCAAATCCTAGAAATTTAAGAACACTAAGGTTTACGGATCGATGAAATCTTAATCCGCCTTTATATGGTCCTAGAGCACTATTGAATTCGACACGATAGCCCCTATTTAATTCAACACTTCCATCATCTTTTGTCCATGAAACACGAAACATTATGGTACGTTCGGCTTCAGCGATTCGTTCTAGTATCTTCGCAGCTTTATACTTAGGATTTTCCTCAATAAATGGGATAACAGATTCTGCGACTTCCTGAACAGCTTGTATGAATTCAGGTTCATTAGGATTTCGCGATTGAATGCCAACCATAAACGCATCGATTTGCGTATTGAAATTCTTGGTCATAGGAATGTAATTTTAACAAAGGTATATTAACAAAGGTATACCGAAATTTGCGTCATGCTTGATACACCGAACCAACAAAAAACACAATTGTCAGAATTGGGCGAGTTTGCTTTAATAGATCGCCTAACATCTTCAATCAAATTAACCAATAAATCTACTTTAATAGGGGTAGGAGATGATGCCGCTATAATTGATCACGGTGATCATGAAACACTAATTTCCAAGGATTTACTTGTTGAAGGAGTTCATTTCGATTTGGCTTATGTTCCCCTTAAGCATTTAGGCTATAAGTCAGTGGTAGTCAATATATCTGATATTTATGCGATGAATGGTATTCCCAGACAGATTTTAGTGGGATTAGCTGTTTCAAGCCGATTTCCTGTTGAAGCTTTGGATGAGATTTATGAAGGAATGCTTTTAGCTTGTAAAAGATATGGTATCGACTTGATTGGAGGAGACACAACCTCGAGTAAATCAGGTTTAATATTGAGTATTACGGCTATTGGTCATGTCAAAAAAGGCGAAGCAGTAAAAAGATCGGGAGCAAGACCTACAGACTTACTGGTAGTCTCAGGTGACTTGGGATCAGCTTACATGGGGCTTCAAGTTCTTGAGCGTGAAAAAGCAGCATTTAAATCTAATCCAAATCTCCAACCGGAACTGCAGGGGCATGAATATGTTTTAGAGCGGCAATTAAAACCGGAGGCAAGAAAAGATGTTGCAGATTTATTGAAAGAACTAAAAGTTACTCCATCTAGTATGATAGATATATCAGATGGATTGAGTTCTGAAATAATGCATATTTGTAAATCATCCAAATTGGGATGTACTATCTATGAGGATAAAATCCCTATGGACCCACAAATGATCCGCTTGGCCGAAGAGTTTGGAATAAACCCTATCACTGCAGTTCTTAATGGAGGGGAGGACTATGAATTACTTTTTACTGTTTCAATCGATGATTATGATAGGATCAAACACAATCCAAGTCTAACCACGATAGGGCATGTCACTCAGAGCAGAGAAATTCAGCTCATGACGAATGGAGGACAATCAGTTGAGTTAGAAGCCCAAGGATGGATTTCGTTTAAATAAAAATCCAATCTGGATTAAATTAGATTTTTGCAAAACCAAATTCGGTCAACATATTAACGTTAGACCCCATAAACTCAACTGATAAATTCGTTCGAAGCGTTACAGATGTCTCAAGAAGACCTAAAACTTCGTATTTAACGGTCGTTCCATCAGTATTGTTTAAGAATACAGAATCTGGAGCTGTTCCATTACCCGGTTTTGTCGTCCATGTCCCTGAGCCAGACTCTTTGAATGGAAGATCTATTGTCGTGCCTAAATTAGCACTTATAACCGCATCTACTGAATAGGTCACAGAATTAGGGTCTTGTGTTAGTGAAAATTGTGAACTGTCAGGATTAATGTATGAGTCTTCTGCAACAACTGGAACAGTTGAGCCAAGAATATCGACGGTTCCAGTTGCAGTTACTTTATTAACTAGCCAAACCCCTTCTAATTTGTCACCAAGAGTGGGTTCTTTAGCACAGGAAGCTAAAATCAATAGGGTTAAAGAAATTATAGATATTTTTTTCATGATGTGGTTTTTCTTTAGAGATTTAAAAGGTACTGATTATTTCGAGGTAATGGATGCGCTCAAATATTCTCTATTCATTCTAGCTATATTTTCAATACTAATCCCTTTCGGACACTCTACCTCACATGCGCCAGTATTAGTACAATTTCCGAAACCTTCAAGGTCCATTTGTTTCACCATATTCATCACCCGCTCACTGGCTTCAATTTTACCCTGGGGAAGAAGAGACAATTGACTAACTTTTGCTGAAGTGAATAACATTGCAGAGGCATTTTTACATGTAGCTACGCACGCTCCGCAGCCAATGCAAGTTGCTGAATCAAAAGCAGCATCAGCATCTTGTTTTTCAATTGGTGTAGCATTGGCATCTGGAAGGTTTCCAGAGGTATTTACGGACACATAGCCTCCGGCTTGAATGATTCTGTCAAATGACCCGCGATCGACCATTAAATCTTTAATAACAGGAAAAGCTTTGGCTCTAAATGGTTCAATAGTTATGGTATCTCCATCTTTGAATTCTCTCATATGAAGTTGACATGTTGTAACTCCTCGTCCAGGGCCGTGAGCTTCTCCATTGATAAACATAGAACACATACCGCAAATTCCCTCTCTACAGTCATGATCAAAAACTACTGGATCTATATCTTGTATGATCAATTGTTCGTTCAACACATCAATCATTTCTAAAAAAGACATATCATCGGAAATATTACTCACTTTGTAAGTTGCAATTCCGCCTTTTTCTTTTGGCCCATTTTGACGCCAAACATTTATTGTAAAATTCATTTGTAAGAACGTGTATTTAGTTCGACATTTTCAAAAGAGAGCTCTTCTTTATGAAGCTTAGATTTTCCAGGATCACTTTCTGCAAACTCCCAAGCCGCAACGAAAGCGAATTCATCATCTTTTCTGACAGCTTCTCCTTCTTTAGATTGAAATTCTTCACGAAAATGACCGCCACAAGATTCTTCTCGGGCTAATGCATCCATACACATTAACTCTCCAAGTTCAAGGAAATCTGCAACCCGACCTGCTTTATCAAGCTCTGGGTTCATTTCTCCAATTTTCCCAAGAACTTTAACATCTGAGTAGAACTTATCTCGAAGTATTCGTATATCGGCAATTGCCTTTTTTAGACCTTCTTCATTTCTTGCCATTCCGCATTGTGACCACATGATTTTTCCCAGATCTCGGTGAAATATTTCGACAGGAGTATTTCCTTTACTATTTAAAAATCCATTCATTCTATTTCTGGCAGTTGCTTCAGCTTCATCAAATTCAGCAGAGTCAGTGGGTATTTTCCCTGTTGTGATATCCTGGGAAAGATATGTACCTACGGTATAAGGTGCAACAAAATAACCATCAGCTAAACCTTGCATCAGGGCAGAGGCACCTAATCGGTTCGCTCCGTGATCAGAAAAATTAGCTTCCCCAAGAGCAAAAAGACCAGGAACTGTTGTCATAAGATTATAATCGACCCAGATTCCTCCCATTGTATAATGAACAGCCGGATAAATCATCATTGGCATCTTGTAAGGATTTTGAGCGGTAATTTTTTCATACATCTGAAAAAGGTTACCATATTTTGATTCGACTATTCTTTCACCTAGTTTTTTGATTTGATTTTCATTAGGATTTTTAATTCCTTTAACGTGAGCTGCCTCACTACCAAATCTTTCTATTGCAGATGAGAAATCCAAATAAACGGCTTCACCTGTTTTGTTAATGCCATAACCAGCATCACAGCGCTCTTTTGCCGCACGCGACGCTACATCTCTCGGAACAAGATTTCCAAAAGCAGGATATCGTCTTTCTAGATAGTAATCTCTATTTTCTTCAGAAAGGTCTGTTGGCTTTAGCCTTCCTTCTCGTATCGCCAAAGCGTCTTCTGCTTTTTTGGGAACCCATATACGGCCATCATTTCGCAGAGATTCAGACATTAAGGTTAGTTTAGACTGCGAGTCTCCACTAACGGGGATACAGGTCGGATGAATTTGAGTGAAACATGGATTGGCCATATACGCACCTTTCCTGTGCGCTTTCCATGCCGCAGTTACATTTGATCCCATGGCATTGGTGCTTAAATAAAATACATTACCATAACCTCCGGTGCACAAGAGCACGGCGTGAGCGGAATGCCTCTCTAGCTCACCAGTTACTAAATTTCTAGCAATAATCCCTCGAGCTTTTCCATTAACAACAACGAGCTCAACCATCTCATGACGAGAAAGTAATTCTACTCTCCCCTTTGCCACTTGTCTCGAGAGCGCAGAATAGGCACCCAATAAAAGTTGTTGTCCTGTTTGACCTTTGGCATAAAAGGTTCTACTCACTTGCACTCCCCCAAAAGAGCGGTTATCCAGAAGCCCTCCATACTCACGGGCAAAGGGTACGCCTTGCGCAACGCATTGATCGATAATGCTAGCACTTACTTCTGCTAAACGGTGAACATTAGCCTCCCTACTTCTGTAGTCCCCACCTTTAATTGTATCGTAGAAAAGACGAAAGGTCGAGTCGCCATCATTTTGATAGTTTTTTGCTGCATTTATTCCTCCTTGCGCAGCGATGGAGTGAGCTCTTCTTGGAGAGTCTTGAAAACAAAAAGCTTTAACATTGTAACCGAGCTCCGCGAGTGATGCTGCGGCCGAACTACCCGCTAATCCCGTGCCAACGACAATAATATCAATTTGTCTTTTATTTGCTGGACTTACTAATGGGATCTTTGATTTGTGCTTGGTCCATTTTTCAGCTAAGGAACCCTCTGGTATATTGGCGTTTAATTTTGACATCTATTTAATAGGGTTAATTCAGGACAATAAAAGATAAACGGGGATACTTGCAAAAGCTATAGAAATGATCACCGAAAATGCCTTACCAAGCATTTCAATTATCGGTGTGTATTTCGCATGATTGATACCTAAAGTTTGAAATGAGCTAGAGACACCATGCCAAAGGTGAAAACCAAGCCCCATCATTGAAATAACATAAAAAACAGCATACCAGGGTTGTTGGAAAGCTGCAACAGTAATCGAATATAAATCTTTTAATTCATCGCCATCGCCACTCATGTAAGTAGGGATATTGCCGAAATGCATTTCATACCAAAAACTTTTCATGTGAATAATTAGAAATACGAGTGTTAAAGTACCTAAAATAGCCATATTTCTTGATGACCATGACGCATTTGCCTTTCCGTTATATTTCACATATCTCGTTTCCCTAGCAGCTTTATTACTGCGTGCTAATAGTAACCCATCAACGGAATGCAGAAGTATACTTATGTAGAGCAAGTAACTGACGATCTTGATTAATGGAAAGGTGGTCATAAAATGAGCATAGCTATTAAACATTTCTTTGTTACCAGTCAACAATGGAAGGTTTCCAATTAAATGCACCACTAAAAACGAGCACAAAAAAAGACCAGTTAGGGCCATCCAATATTTTCGAGCCAATGATGATCTGATGAGTCCTCCGGATAAATTCATAGTAAATTTGAGATAGAAGTATTTTATACAAAAGTAAGCCCAAAAGGCAAAAGAAAGTTCAATGCATATACCTTTTTAAAGGAAGACACTAAAAGGTGTTATCTTCGTTAACTATGAAATATCACCCCTTAAATACTGAGATTTTTAATAAAAATCGGCAACGTTTTTCAAACTTGATGGAGTCTGATTCATTGGCTGTTTTTCATTCGAATGATATTTATCCTACAAGTGCTGATGGGACAATGCCGTTCAAACAAGCCACAGATATTTTATGGCTTTCAGGAATTGATCAAGAAGAATCTGTTTTAATTGTTTTTCCAGACGCAAAAAGAAAAGAACAGAAAGAGATACTTTTTTTAACGAAAACAAATGATCTTATCGCTATTTGGGAAGGGGCTAAGCTTTCTAAAGAAGAGGCTTACCAAGTCAGTGGTATCAGAACAGTTTATTGGTTGAGTGAATTTGACCGAGTCATCAAAGAATTGATGAGTCAGACCAAAAACGTGTACCTCTTAACTCAGGAACACTTGAGGCGAAGTACCCCTGTTGAAACTCGAGAAATGAGAATGAATAAGAACTTTAGATCCTCCTATCCAGTTCACAACTATTTAAGATCTGCACCTCTATTAAATTCTTTAAGAGCCGTAAAAAGTGATTTAGAAATTGATGTAATGCAAATAGCTGCGAATATAACTGCCGCTGGATTTAATCGAGTCTTGAATTTTTTAAAGCCTGGATGCTGGGAGCACGAAATAGAAGCCGAGTTTCTGCATGAATTTGTAAAAAGTCGTTCAAGAGGTTTTGCATATTCTCCTATAATCGGTAGTGGTTCAAATGCATGTGTTTTGCATTATTTAGAGAACAATAAGGAGTGTAAGAAAGGGGATTTAGTATTGATTGATGTCGGTGCGGAGTATGCAAATTATGCATGCGATGTTACGCGCTGCTTTCCTGTAAGTGGTAAATTTAGCGCCCGTCAAAAAGAAGTTTATGAGGCTGTTTTACGAGTAGAAAAAGCTTCAATAGAACTACTAAGACCTGGTGTTATTTTATCTGAGTATCATGTTCAAGTTGGAGAATTGATGACAAAAGAACTCTTAAGATTAGGTCTAATTTCAAAAAATGACATAAAAAATCAAGATCCTCTTTGGCCAGCATACAAGAAATACTTTATGCATGGAACATCACATTATTTGGGTTTAGATGTGCATGATTATGGTTTATGGGATGGCACACCAATAAAGGAAGGAATGGTTTTTACATGTGAACCAGGCATTTATATTCCTGAGGAAGGTATTGGTATCCGAATTGAAGATGATGTAGTTATTACATCTGAAGGTCATATTAACCTCACAAAAGATATCCCAAAAGAAATATTCGAGATTGAGGCTTCCATGGCTAAAATTTGATGAAAAAGCACCTGCGTTCTTTTTTTTATGCTTTAAGCCCGCAGGGTAGAAGATTATTTCGGCGTTTTGTGTATTTCCCCCTTGATACATATCTCAAATTAAGAGGTAAAAATTATTATAATGGAATAGAATTACCGTTACCCGGCGAAATATTTACTGGAGGAGGAGACTTTTTGAAAAACGGACTGATATTCAAAAAATATTTTATTAAGCTAGGAAAGTTAGCAAAGAATAACGATGTATTAGATGTCGGTTCAGGTCTAGGAAGAATGGCAATTCCATTAACAGATTTCATAAATGAAAATAATAAATACGATGGTTTTGATGTTGTTAAAACTGCTGTAATCGATTGTCAAAACAGAATTAGTTCAAAATTTCCCAATTTCTCGTTCCATCACGCTTCTTTAGAAAATGATCTGTACACAAGTAGCGGAAAATCAGCTCAAGGATATGCTTTCCCATTTGATAAAAATACTTTTGATTTTGCCTGGGCAACCAGCGTTTTTACACATATGGAGCCAGATGGAGTAATGAACTACTTAAGTGAGGCAAGAAGAGTAATTCGCCCTGGGGGAAGGTTCTTGGCGACTTTTTTTCTTATGGATCAAGAATCAAAAAAGTGTTCATTAAATTCTAAATACCCATTTAAGTTTAAAATTAATAATACTTGGTATATGAGTAAAAATACAAAAGGCGCTAATGTTGCATTTGATAGTCAAATAATACTAAACTGGGCCAAGGATGCTGGTTGGGAGAATACTAATGTCTATTTTGGCAGATGGTCAGGCAGGCTGGGAGAGACGACTGACTTTCAAGATATAATTGTATTTCATTAATAAAATAATCCCTTTATTACCTTCACAAAATGGAAAGTACACTAATTGGAAAAACAGCCCTTGTTGGAGGAAGTACTCAAGGCATTGGTAAAGCAACTGCGAAATTGCTGGCAGATAAAGGAGCTTCTATTATTCTTTTATCTAGAAACATAGGGAAACTAAAGAAAACGATACTTGAATTAAATACATCAATGGGCCAAAGCCATTCTTTTTTAGTTGCTGATTTTGATGACCCTGATAAGGTCAATCAAGTTGTCAAAGAATATATCGAAAAAGAAAATGACATTAATATTCTTATTAATAATACAGGAGGGCCGCCAGCTGGGTCATTAATAAATTCCTCTTCTGAGAATTTCAATAATGCGTTTTCAAATCATCTAATAAACAATCATAATTTAGCAAAGTTGTTAATTCCTGGAATGAAAAAATCAGGTTATGGGAGAATAATAAACATCATTAGCACGTCTGTTAAGGCTCCATTAAATGGCTTGGGTGTGAGTAATACTGTTCGCGCTGCAGTAGCGAATTGGTCAAAAACACTATCAAATGAACTAGCACCAGATGCAATAACAGTAAATAATGTCCTTCCTGGAGCGACTTTGACAGAAAGGTTGACAAATATTATTGCCAATAGAGCTTTAAAAGATAAATTGAATGAATCTACTATTGAAGAAAAGATGTTAGATGAAATTCCGATGAATAGATTTGCGGAACCAAAAGAAATAGCAGCAGCTGTAGCATTTCTGGCTTCATATGAAGCTGCTTATGTTACCGGAATTAATCTACCTGTAGATGGTGGGAGAACTCCAAATTTATAGCCTATGAAAATTGAGAATTTCATTAATGGAATATTCGTTAAGCCTTTAAGTGGTGAATATTTAGATAATATTGATCCTTCCAATGGAAAAAAATATGGTCAAATACCAAAAAGTAATGATAAAGACGTTAATGATGCAATTAGATCAGCAAAAAATGCTTTTCCTGCATGGTCTAAATTAAGTTCTTCAGATCGATCTAATCATCTCATGCGAGTTGCTAACAGAATAGAACATAGATTAGAGGAATTGGCTTTAGCAGAATCCAAAGACAATGGCAAACCATTGAAAGTAGCCAGAACAGTTGATATTCCCAGAGCAGTAGATAATTTTCGTTTTTTTGCCTCTGCAATTCTGCATGAGAATAGCGAAATACATGACTTAGGAGATAATGGATTTAATTATACACTTCGTCGTCCTTTGGGCGTAGTTGCTTGTATTTCACCCTGGAATCTGCCATTGTACCTATTTACATGGAAAATAGCTCCGGCTTTAGCAGCTGGGAATACTGTTGTTGCCAAACCATCAGAAATAACCCCTGCAACTGCTTTTCTATTGAGTAAAATCCTGGATGAAGTCAATTTCCCAAAAGGTGTATTGAATATCATCCATGGTACAGGGATAGAGGTAGGAGAACCTTTAGTTAGTCACCCTGATATTCCCATAATCTCTTTTACTGGCGGAACTATAACAGGCGAGAGAATTAATAAAATTGCCGCTTCATCATTCAAAAAGATCAGTCTCGAGTTGGGAGGTAAAAACCCCAATGTTATTTTCTCAGACTGTGATTTTGAGCAAATGATAAAAACTACTCTTAAATCTTCATTTTCCAATCAAGGTCAGATTTGTCTCTGTGGAAGTAGAATTATCGTGGAGAGGTCAATTTATGATCGTTTTTTAATGTCTTTTGTTGAAAAAACGAAAAAATTAATAATTGGTCCCCCATCGGATTCAAGCACTCAAATTGGAGCAATTGTATCTGCTAGTCATAAAGAGAAAATATTATCGTATATCAAATTAGCAAAGAGGGAAGGAGGAAAAATAGAATGTGGAGGAGAATCTGTTATTCTCGATGGTGAGAATTCAGGTGGGTATTATATATCTCCAACTATAATAACAGGACTTGATATGAATTGTAAGACTAACCAGGAAGAGATTTTTGGGCCGGTGGTTACCGTAATGCCATTTGATTCTGAAAATGAAGCTTTGGAGCTTGCTAATAATTCTAAATATGGTTTGGCATCAACAGTGTGGACCAATGATTTGAAAAAGGCTCACCGAGTTTCAAATAACATATATACTGGAATTGTGTGGGTGAATAGCTGGCTTGTTCGTGATTTACGCACTCCTTTTGGAGGGGTAAAAAATAGTGGAGTTGGTCGAGAAGGTGGAGTTGAATCCTTGCGATTTTTCACAGAGCCAAAAAATATATTTATTGATTTAAAATAAAAAACCCCAGCAAACTGGGGTTTTTCGAGAGAGATTTCATCAACAAAATTCTGTTAACTCTTAATCACCTAAACACATAACCTCTCATATTAAATACCATTTCAAATTGCATGCCAAAGTTTATAAAATATCAAAATTTATAACCTAGAGTCAATAAAAATTGAGAATTGGCATTACTTAAAGGAATGCCATTAAATATTCCAAGAGTTGGATTAAATGATGCGTTATATGCTAAATCAGCGGTTAGCTTGAATATATCTAATCCTAAACCTAATCGATATCCTAATTTAAAACTGTTGAAGCTTTCTTGAAATGTATTATTTAATTGAAATACACCATTTAATCCGGCTTGGCCTCTTAAAAGTTTGAAAATTCTAAATCCGGGAGATATAGCTAATTGAATTGTTTGAGAAGATAATGTCTGATACGTTGGAAGACTCAATGAATCCCTAGGCCCAATGATTAATTCAGTTTTGTTGAAGGCATAAATTGATTCAAAGGACAAATATTGTGTTGAGTTTCTGTATTCGCGAATTGTAATGCCTGCATGCCAGCCATTAAATGAATTTATATCTTCAATTATTTGGCCTGCAGTTGATAGGGCGCTGTCAACACCAATGGTTCCGGTATTATAATTAACTCCGCTTTGCAGATAAAATTTTAATCCCTCAGACTGAGCTTTGCATGTTGTGCCAAGCATCATTAGTAAGGTGGTCCAAATTAAATGGGGCATTCTTGCATTTAAATGTTAAAATGATGATGAAAACACCAAATCCATGCCAAAATCAATCGTTAATGTGAAATATTGATCCTCTCCTGAAATTTCTGTCCGTTTTCTAGGACTAAATGAAGATGGTACCAGCCGTTGGGTAATTCTGATACGTTTAATAATTTACCAACTTGGTCAATAGGCTTCCAAACCGATTCTAAAATATTTTGACCTAAGAGATTTCGAAGGATGATTGTTCCTTTTTGATTTGCCTTTTGATTTACAATTTTTATGTAATTATTAGCTGGATTCGGATAGATATTTAACGGATTTATTGATTCCTCACCAACACTTAAAGTGTTCTTTTTTAAAGTTTGAGTATTGAGAAGTAAAATATCACCGCTGGGAGCATTATTTCCATTTCCAAAAATTCCGGCAGAATATAATATAACGCTATCTGGAGATGAACCTGAATTCCAAATGAAACTCCAAGATTTTTCTCCTGCACTTGGTGAGTTACTTCCGCTTGTATGAGTTATGAAATTAGTTGATTTAACTTGACTCACTCCGCTAACCCCTGAGATGACTCCTTGATGTTGCCCAAGGCTTTCAATGGATGATTCAAAACCCATTATCGGAATGCTTGATCCATTAGACTTAGAAGTTACGGTAATAGAGTAATCAGTATTTGCGACAAATCCGTCAGATGGAACATTTGAGCTTATAGAAATGGTTTCTGATGAAGCTGAAGGGCCGCTATGACAATAAGAAGTAAAGCAAGTGTTGTTATTACTTTTAGGTGAACCTGTTTTTCCAGCAGGAGCACCATTCTTATATGTTAAAGCAGGAAATGAAAACACCAGAATTGAAATAATAATAAGAACTCTCGTTTTCATAAACAATTTTTTTAGGTTATTGTGTTGATTCAAAAGTAACTAATAATTATTCTTAAGTATGGTGATAGAATTTTCATTGATGATTATGATGAGACTTTATTAAACTACGGGGTAATTAATATCTACAGAATTCCCAAATAATTATGATTTTATCAAGGTGTGAACCGTTATTTCTGGCCATATTCCAACTCTTCCGGGGAATGCTAGATATCCAAACCCTCTATTCACATAAAGACTCTTTTTTGTTTTTTCATCAATATAGTTTCCAGCCCATTTTGGATATTTAAATTTAACTGGACTCCATTTTATCCATCCGGGGATTTCAATTCCAAACTGCATCCCATGGGTATGACCACTTAGAGTCAAAGGAATATTTGATGCATGATTAATTACTTCAGCGTCGAAATGAGAAGGGTCATGGCTCAGCAATATTTTAGGTGTTTTTGGATTTAAACCTTTTAATGCCATATCTAGGTCCCCATATTTAGGGAAAGGCGGGTTACCCCAATTTTCAACACCAACAATATCAATACTTCTTCCATTTTTTGAAATTTTGAAATTTTCATTTCTTAAAAGTCTCCACCCCAATTTTTTATGCGTCTCTATTAGGTTTTCCATGTTTTTATTTTTATCCTCTGCACTATCCCAACTGACATAGTCGCCATAATCATGGTTCCCCAAAATGCTAAAAACACCAAACGGCGCATTAATTTTTTTAAATAAATCTACCCAAGGAGTCATTTCAGAATAAACATTGTTAACAAGATCTCCTGTAAAGACTATTGCATCGACATCTTGATTTAAAATCATATTAATCCCAATTTCAACTTCTTTAAAGTCCACAAAGCTTCCAGAGTGGATATCGCTGATTTGAAGAATTTTAAATCCATTAAACTCATCTGGAAGACTTTTAATTACTGCAGAATTATTTAATACCCGATATTGGGACCTACCAAGAAATATTCCGTGAAGAATTCCAATAAATGGAACTGCAGCTATCCCCCATCCCATTAAGGCAATAAATCGACGTCTACTTGGCCATTCTCCAGAAATAAACCTATTGCCAATTCTATATAAATCTTCAGCTGTTCCCAGGAAAATGGGTATAAGTTTTGGCACACCAAGCAGTATGGTATAGCCAATGATAAAAGGTAATATTTTAGAATTGTGACCTTGAGGGTCATAAATCATAACTGAGTATATTATTAACAGGTATCCGATAATATTAAATGTCCAGTATCCATTTTCAAAAACTTTAGACAATTTTAGGGCCTTAAAAATCTGAAAGGCATAAAGGTCAAAAGCAAAAAAAATTAATAGTATAATTAGAAAAATCAACTTCATCTTTTTTTTGAATATTTGAAATGATCTGCAAAAATGGTCATATTATCGATAATGCGGACATATTATCATCAATAATATTTTTATTTTTTTTCCGAAAAAATTATTGGACAAAAAAGACCCACTAACTTAGCATATATGAATAGTTGGAATTCATATTTCTGGAAATCGTTGTGGAAGGGTGGGTTATTATCAATTGCTGTAGGAATTGGAATTTTGACTCTTATTTACACTGAGCAGTTCACAAAGCAATTGAGGATACAAGAGAATAAAAGAATTGAATTATGGGGTGAGGCTATTTCTGTAATTGTTAATTCAGATGAAACTTCAGATTTAACTACGGCAACTAAAATCATAGAACTGAATACAACTATTCCACTTATTCTGACTGATAGTAAAAATAAAATTTTAACTTATCGAAACCTCTCAGTAAAAGACACTTCATATTCTTCAATTGAAAGGGAATTAAAAAAGATGATTGCTTATTCTGAGCCAATTGTTGTTAATCTTTCCCCTGGTGTGAGTCAATTCATTTATCGAAATGAATCAATTAGCTTAAAAAGACTTAGATCTTTCCCTCGTTTTTTATTAGGTATTATTGGTCTTTATATTTTTTTAGCCTACTTGGCCTTTAGTCGAGCTAGAAAAACAGAACAAGATTTAGTTTGGACCGGAATGGCAAAGGAGACTGCTCATCAACTTGGAACTCCCCTATCTGCTCTATTTGGATGGGTAACGATTCTTGAAGAAGAAGGGGTCAATTCTTTAGCATTACAAGAAATTAAAAAAGATTTGGAGAGACTTCAGACCGTAGCTTTTCGATTTTCTAAAATTGGATCAAAAATAGAGCCTAATTCGATTGATATATTAGTATTACTTAATGAGACGGCAGAATATCTGCAAAGAAGAAGCCCAAAATCATTGAAAATAAAAATTGAAGCCCCAAATCAAGCGCCTAAAATTAATATCGAACCAGTTTTGATTGGATGGGTAATTGAGAACTTGGTTCGAAATGCAATAGACGCAATGGAAGGAGAAGGTGTCGTAAGTATTTCCTTGGGGGTTATAGAATCTTCTGTTTACATTGATATTTCAGATTCAGGAAAAGGCATCAGTTCTAAAGATCGTCGAGCTATATTTAAACCCGGATATACTACCAAAAATAGAGGTTGGGGACTAGGGCTATCCTTAGCAAAAAGAATAATTGAAACAAGCTACAAGGGGAAGCTTTATTTACTCTATTCACAATTAAATAAAGGAAGCATTTTTAGGATAGAATTAAACTCGATATAATTGGGATTATATATTCATATTCCTTTTTGTCGCAAAGCATGTAATTATTGTGACTTTCATTTTTCAACCCAGCTTTTGGGAATAAAAGATGTGATATCATCAATGAAAAAAGAATTGAAACTTAGATTTAAAGAAGGTCCTCTAGAACAAGAAACCTATTATTGGGGCGGAGGTACTCCTTCGATATTACCCAATATGGAAATGTCGTCATTAGCCCAAATAGCATTTGAAAATGCCCCTTTAAAAGAGGGTGGTGAATTCACCCTTGAGGTTAATCCTGATGATGTAACTCCTCAATCTTTGAAATACTGGAGGAATATTGGAGTTAATCGTTTAAGTATCGGTGTTCAATCTTTTATGAATGATAAACTTCAATGGATGAATCGGACCCATAATTCTGATCAAGCTCATACCGCTATAAAGCGTACTCAAGACGCGGGATTTGAAAATATAAGTGTTGATTTAATTTATGGAATTCCAGATTCATCATTTGGTGAATGGCAGAACAACGTTGGTATTGCAATAGAGACAGGGGTAGTTCATTTATCTACTTATGCTCTGACCGTTGAAGAAAAAACAAAACTTTTTTATCAAATAAAGAAGGGGGAATCACGCTCACCAAAAGGTGAAAGAGCAGAGGAGGATTTTCGATGGTATCGAAATCAACTAAATGAATTAGGATGGGATCTATACGAGATAAGTAATTCATGTGTGCCGGGACATAGATCAGTTCATAATTCCATGTATTGGTCGGGAGAACCTTATTTTGGTATAGGTCCAGGAGCTCATTCATATGATGGAGACCAGACTCGGCGTTGGAATGTTAGTAATAATGGGAAATATAGGAGAGCAATAGGGCTTGATAATTCCTGGTTTGAGGAAGAATTACTTAGCCCTGAGGATATCATTAATGAAAAAATTATGACTAATTTAAGAACTAAGGAGGGTTTAGATTTTAGGGATTTGGGTAAATGGGCAAATGGAGTTGAGAAATCATGGGAGCCACATGTTAATTCCAAAAGAATATTAAAAAATGAATTAGGAATCTGGAAACTATTAGACTCAGGACTTTTTTGGGCTGATCGTATTGCATCAGATGGGTTTATAACGTAATTTAATTTAGATGGAGAATCCAGATTTAGTATATGATATAAGTACAGTGATTGAAGAGGACCGCTCGCGTGCCTGGTATATACCAGGAATGAAAAGAGACCCAGTTAAATTAGACGGATGGATTGGGTCTGTCGATTTAGGTGGTGATGTTAATTTTTTCAATTTAAATATAAATCCGCATGCTCATGGAAGTCATACTGAAACCCTCGGGCATGTTTGTAAAGGCTGGCACCCAATAAGTGAGATTAGAATACCATTTATTCAGTCCGCTCTTTTAATTACTGTTAGTTACGAAGATCTCGGGAAAGATGGGAAGATCATAAATTTAGATGAGGTAAAAAACGCATGGAAAAAATGGAAACCATTGGCTAGCTTAAAAGCCCTAGTTGTGAGAACATGTCCTAATCCCAAGGAAAAAAAATACATGAACTTCTCATCAAAAGATGCGCCTTTTTTTTCTGAAGAAGTGGCGGGTTTTTTAAGAGAAAACGGAATTATGCATTGGCTTGTTGACCTACCAAGTGTTGATAGAGAAGAAGATGGTGGTGCGCTACTAGCTCATAGAAGTTTTTGGGGTCTTGATCCATTCGAAAAAGAAGTTAGTGACAAAGCTCGTTCCAATGCGACGATATCAGAGCTTATTTTTGTTGATGATTGCATAGAAGATGGTTATTGGTCTTTAGCAATGCAAGTTGCCTCAATTGCAAATGATGCCGCCCCTTCTCGACCGCTTTTGATGAGATAAAAATATTTTCAATGGAATCTATTATCTTCCAATCTTTCCATTTATCTGAGCTTACCTTTGTAAGGCTATGTGGGAGAATTTAGGCCATTTTATACTAAATAATCGGAAAGGAGTTCTACTCTTTTGGATTGCCTATGTTCTATTCATGGGATTTGCAGGAAGAAATGTTGATATCAGCTATCATTTCGCAAAAATGTTGCCCTCAGACGACTCTGTCTTTACTACATATACTAAATTCCAAGAAGATTTTACTGGATCTGGTAATTCAATAGTTTTAGGAGCTAAAGACAATGCTTTTTTCACCCCATCGGTTTTAAATGCATGGCAGAATATGGCTGAAAGATTGGAGAAAGAAGATGAAGTTACTGGAGTATTCTCTCTTCATAATGCAGTCGATATTGTTTTAGGTGATAAGGAAGGAGAAAAAATGGAATCTCTCCCAATTATGCAAGGGGAAATTGATAGCCCTCAGAAAGCATTTAGCATAATGGATCATTATGACGCTCTTCCTATTTATCATGGGCTATTAAGCAGCCGGGATAATGAAACACACTTGATGGCAATTTCAATAACTGAAAAGGCAAATTATAGCGAAATAATTTATGACCTATTTGATCGAATTCACATAGAGACAAAGAGGTTTGAGAGAAGAACAGGAATTCCAATTGAGGTTTCAGGGCTTCCTTATTTGCGGCTAAATAATGCTCGCTCAATAAAAAGTGAGATAAATCTTTTTATGATACTTACAGCTCTGGTAACAGTGTTAATAATGCTTATTCTTTTGAGAAGCATGCGCGCAGCAATTATTGCTTTAGTGGTGGTTGCCGTAGGGGTTGTTGGTTCGTTTGGAATAATGGGCTTACTGGGATTCAAAATCACATTATTTTCGGCCCTATTACCTCCATTGTTGATTGTCATTGTTGTTCCAAACTGTATTTTTTTTATAAACAAATATCATCAAGAATATGCTAAGGATAAAAAAGTAAAAGCTGCATTGCTTCATACTGTTAAAAAAATCGGAGGTGTAGCTTTTTTGACAAATACCACGACAGCACTTGGTTTTGCTACTTTTGCTCTGACGTCAAGTGATGCTTTAGTGCACTTTGGAGTGGCCGCAACTTTAAATATCCTTGTGGTTTATATTCTTTCGTTGACCATAATTCCAGTTCTCTACAGTTGGCTTTCTGAGCCGAAGGAAAGGCATTACAATCATTTGAATCAAAAGTGGATTACGAAATGGATTGAATGGTTGGTGCGTATTTCAGAATATCATCGAAAGAAAGTATACTTAGGTGCTCTGCTGGTTGCCTTTTTTGGGATTTTTGGAATGACACTAATGGAGACCACAGGAAACCTTACTACTGATATAAACCCTAATGATCCGCTGGTTACTCAAATGAGATTTTTTGAGAAGGAGATGGGTGGAGTTATTCCTCTAGATATTGTAATTGATTCGCGCTCAGAAAATGGTATCGAAAAATCAAAACTTTTAAGAAAAGTAGATATTTTCCAAACTAGACTTGATACTTTTCCTAACCTTTCAAGGTCTTTATCACTAGTGGATATGTTGAAATTTGGTCGTCAAGCATATTATGGGGGCGATCCACTATTCTATGCTTTGCCAAACAGCCAAGAGAGGACATTGATAGCTTCTTCATTACCGAATTTAGATGGTAAAAATTTGGACTTTCTTACAAACGGATTCGCTGATAAAAAAAATCGAAAGATGAGGGTTTCAGTTCAAGCTAAAGATTTACCAAGGCCTGAAATGATAGAATTGATAAGGAAGGTTCAAAAATTGGCAGATGTCATATTTAGTAAAGAAGATTATGGCATTAATTATACTGGGGCCAGTATAATATTTCTGAGAAGCACAAAATTTTTAATAAATAATCTGGTTCTTAGTCTACTCTTAGCAATTGGCTTGATATCATTAATCATGGCATTTCTATTTAAAACTCCGAGAATGGTTATTGTTGCTATTATCCCAAATCTTTTGCCATTATTAATGACAGCCGGATTAATGGGTTGGTTTGGCATTCCTGTAAAGCCATCAACAGTTTTAATTTTTTCAATTTCATTCGGTATTTCGATAGATGACACTTTGCATTATTTAGCTCGGTATAGACAAGAACTAGTGGGCAACGGCCATAATATATCTCGTGCCGCTATTACAGCTATCAGAGAGACGGGAATCAGTATGTTTTATACGAGTATAGTTTTATTTTCCGGATTTTTTATTTTTTTAGCATCTGATTTTGGCGGTACTCAAGCTCTCGGTCTTCTAGTTTCCATTACCTTGGTTTTTGCCATGTTTTCGAATCTAATTTTATTGCCTAGTCTTTTGATATCACTTGATAAAGTAATGACTGGATCTGAGATGGAGAATATATTAATTGATTTAGCTGAAGATAAATGAAAGGAATAATACTTGCAGGCGGCTCAGGGACTAGACTTCACCCGTTAACTAAAGTTATCAGTAAACAATTGATGCCTGTTTATGATAAGCCAATGATTTATTATCCTTTGGCAACTTTAATGGAAGCTGGAATTCAGGAGATACTTATAATAAGCACTCCAGAAGACTTGCCTTTATTTGAAAAACTTCTTGGCGATGGGGAACAGTTAGGTTGTTCTTTTTCTTACGCGGTTCAAGAAAAGCCTAACGGCCTTGCTCAGGCTTTTGTTATTGGAAAAAAATTCATCGGAGATGATTCAGTCGCTCTTATTTTAGGCGATAATATTTTTTATGGGGGAGGACTCAAGACAATTTTAAATTCAGCAAAGAATCATAAAGGGGCAAAGATTTTTGCATATCAAGTAAGTGATCCTGAGAGATATGGGGTTGTTGATTTTGACGAAAATGGTAAAGCTATTTCGCTTGAAGAAAAACCAAAAAACCCTTCTAGTAATTTTGCTGTTCCTGGTCTATATTTTTACGATAATAGTGTTGTGGATATTGCAGCAAAACTGAAGCCAAGCCTCAGGGGTGAGTACGAGATAACAGATGTAAATTTAGAATACTTAAGCAAAGGCAATCTGCATGTAAGCATTCTAGAAAGGGGCACTGCATGGCTTGATACAGGTACATTTGATAGTTTAATGGAAGCTGGGCAATTTGTGCAAATCATGGAAAGTCGTCGTGGAATTAAAGTTGCATGTATCGAAGAGGTCGCCTATCGAATGGGATACATAGACGCTTATCAGCTTTCCAAGTTATCAAAACCATTGATGAAAAGTGGCTATGGTAAATATCTCGAAGGGATTTTGTCATGAATTCTTTAGATCGATTAAGGAAAATATTTTTAAGGTCTTTAGAATCTGACTTTAGCGAGCCAGAATGGAATAGGCAGCCGGATTCTCTTTATGCTCCTCAGAGATATATTTTAGGAATAGGTGGAAAGCGGTTGCGGCCAATTTTAGCTTTAATGGCTGCTGAATCTATGGGTAGAAATGCCCTGGAGGCTTTGCCTGTGGCTCATGCAGTCGAAAGATTCCATAACTTCTCGCTTATTCATGATGACATTATGGATGAAGCACCTATCCGGAGAGGTAAATCTACGGTTCATGAAAATTGGGGTCTAAATACAGGGATACTATCAGGAGATGCATTAATGGTAATGGCATATAAGTCATTACTTAAGGCCCCTGAAAGTATGATTCATGATCTTTTTGAAACATTTAATCAAACAGCGCTTGAGGTTTGTGAGGGTCAACAAATGGATATGGATTTTGAGTCTCTTGACCGAATTGAAGAAGGCCAGTACTTAAATATGATAAGAAATAAAACAGCTGTTTTAATTGGCTGTTCTTTGCAAATGGGCTCATTAATTGCTGGCGCATCAAAAGAAGTTTCAAAATCATTATTCAACTTTGGAATTGAATTAGGGATTAGCTTTCAAATTCATGATGACTTGTTAGATGCATTTGGAACAGTAGAGACTTTTGGAAAGCAAATTGGTGGCGATATTCGTTCTCAAAAGAAAACACTGCTTTGGATACATTTTTCAAATCATCAACCAGATACACTAAAATCAATTATTAATTCTGGATCTAAGAATAAGGTTGAGGAGATTCTTTCTGCAATGGAGTCCACTGGAAGTCGTGCTTATGTTGAAGCTCAGAGAAAAAAACATTTTGACTCAGCGATTACATCATTACATAATATAAAAAGGAACAGTTGCGATACAAAAGATTTAGAGAGTTTAGCAAATTGGATTTTCGATAGAGAGGTTTAGTTTTTTTTATAGAAAACATGCATACACAACACATGTGGGAAACTAATAGCTGATAGGAAAATGAAGAAGTAAGCCAAACATTCTTCAACATTTAGTTTAAAAACATAAATGGATATTATATACAAAAAAATTGCCCCTAAATTAAAAGGGAGTGACTCTATGAACATCTCAGAATTCGAATTCTTTAATTTGGACTTAAGGTGTGTCCAGCCAATTCTACTATGTTGAAAAATAAAATAAAGGCCAAAGGTTAAGAGAAGACTTTCGTAATTTGATAAAAAAAGAAAGAGTAGAATCATTAACCATTCTAGATGTCTTTTTGATATTGCATAAATTGAAGGGAGGATCAATAGTAAATTACCAATGAGAGGATAGTCAATCAAAGAGTTCTCATTTAAATTGATCACAAGTATTGATATAATCTCTTTAAATTCATCAAAATGGATCAAGAATAGAGAGCTGAATAAACTAAGCCCCCAAGCAGAAGCAATAAAATTAGAATTAATATTCCAATTTTTAGTTTCAGCTTGCCCAAAATGCCATGCGGAGTATAGTATAAACAATAATAGACCGAGGGCAGGTGCATAAATCCAAATCAATAAGATTATTAGCATTAAAAATAAATAAGAGAGAATAAATTTCAATGTGATCTTCTTTTCTCCAGGGAATACTCCGATCAAGTGATCCAAGGCACCATGGGGAATTCCTACAATTAATAGACCCATTGAAATAATAATGAGATTACTTTGGGATAAATTTAGTAATTCACTTGAGGGAGGTGTTTTGTCTATGAGAAAGTAAACTATCATTAAAATTGGAACTATTATTTTCTTTAATTTCCAGTAAGACCAGAATATCACTGACTTAATGAATATCCATATTTGTAGTTTAGAAAACATCGATAGATCCTCTGTTAGAGTCGTTTTCTCGTCAAGAAATTTTAAGATAAAATTGGAGGATTTTATCTTAAATAATCTCTCAAATATCGGCTTTCCTTGCAAAGGCCAAATTGTTAATAT
>CALKDS010000034.1 GCA_938084135.1 uncultured Flavobacteriales bacterium | reverse complement strand
ACAACGAGTAATGCGAGTGGTTTTGCAGATATTACGGGCGCGACGTCTACGACGTTTACCCCGAGTGCTACAGGGACCGCAACTACGTGGTTCCGTCGTAAGGTGACAAACTATAATGTAGATGCGTATTCTAATGTATTGGAATTTACTGTAACTGCTTTGCCTGGTGTTACAGCAACGGCATCACCCTCTACGGTTCCAAGTGGTGGAACAACAACATTAACAGGAAGTAATGCATCGACATATGCTTGGAGTGGAGATGCTACTTTAAGTTCGTCAACAGGAAGTACTGTTACAGCTAATCCTACGGGAGCAACAACTTATACGGTCGTTGGTACAGACGTAAATAACTGTCAAGGAACATCTACTGTAACGGTTAGTGTTCAATCTATAGATCCGGGAACTATATCTGATGATGAAAATGTTTGTGATGGAATTAATCCAAGTACTCTCACAGGAACTCTGCCATCGGGTGGATCTGGGGGTAGCTTTACCTATAAATGGCAAAAATCTACAAACCTATCAGGGGCATGGTCGGATATTGCAAGCTCAGACACGAAAGATTTATCCTTTTCAGCAACTATTTCTCAAACGACTTATTATCGACGGGGAGCTGCTGACCCTTCAGATCTGACGAATTTTGTTTTCTCTGACTACAAGACAAAAACATTCAAAGCATTACCTACAATTAGTATTTCAAGAACTCCAACGGGCACTGTTCCAGTCGGCGCAAGTGTTGACTTTACCGCTGCTGGCGCTGGAAGTGGAGGAAATTACTCTTGGGGTTTTGGAAGTGTTGCTAACCCTGCTACTTCTGTTATAAACGCAGCAGGTGCTTCTACAATTACGGTAACGGGGACAGATGAAGATGGATGTTTCAATACGGCGAGCGAGTCAGTAACCGCTGCTGCTATCGTAGCAGGAACAATCACTTCTGCAACAGACATCGTTTGTACAGGAGATATCCCAGGAGCGTTGACTGAAACAGCTGGACCTTCAGGGGGTTCAGGATCGGGATATACATATTCATGGTACAAAAAGACCGGTTCAGGCGCTTATGTGATAATCGCGTCAGCAACGACAGCAGCATACACTCCGACAGCTGCAGTAACTCAAACTACTTATTTTAGAAGAGATATAACTAATCTTGGGGTTACAGAAGAAGGTACCCCATATACTTTTACTGTATCTTCTTTACCTTCCATCTCTATCGCAAGTTCAGGTTCTACTATTTCTGCAGGAACGGCAGTAACACTGACCTCAACGGTGAGTACAAGTCCCGCCTCTGCCTCAGAGACTTATTTATGGAGTACAGCAGCTACAAGTGCAAATATTACTGTTAATCCCATTTCTACTACTACCTATACTCTTACTGTTACGGATGACGATAACTGTGTTAATTCTGAAACTGAGACAGTAACAATTATCGCTTTAACACCAGGTACAATAAGTGCTTCGGGAAGTATTGATTTCTGCTCAGGAGACGCTCCATCAACAATGACTCTAGCCGGGGCAACTGGCGGATCAGGAAACTTTAGCTATCTGTGGCAATCAAGTACAGATAATGTTACATTCGCCGACATTGGAGCTGCTACAACGACATCTTACAGTCCTGGAGTGCAAACCAACAAAATATATTATCGCTGTAAAGTTTCCGATGCCAACAATGCAGCTGCATTTGACTTCTCTAATACATTGACTCGAGATGCAAACACAGCCCCAGTAATAACGGCAACTACATTGCTTAACCGACCGATAGCTCTTGGAGGATCTATTACGGTAACAGGATCTGGAGCTACAAACTTCAATTATCAATTTGAATCAGGTAGTATCGATCAGACCTATGCTCAATCCAGTGGAAGTAATACTGATTCTTATAGCTATACTCCACAAAATGCAACCCCTATTGTTGTAACAATTAAGGGACAAAACGCCAATGGATGTATTGGAGAAGATACAATAAGAGTGTATGCTCGTGCTCTAGTTGCGGGAACTTTGACCAATCCAAATGCAGCTATTTGCGCAGGATCAGCAATGCCAAGTCCTATAACCGGAGCAGTTTCAACAGGAGGTTCTGGAACCTATACATACCAGTGGCAATATTCAACAGACAATCAGAATTGGAGTAATATTTCTAACTCAAATTTTGCAGATTTAAATTATAGCGTAGCTCTGACAGTATCTACCTATTTCAGGCGACAAACGGACGATCAAGGGTTCTCTGTTACATCAACGGGGGTGCTTCAGACAGTAAATCAAATACCTTCTGCAACGATTACCACAGCTTATACGACCTCTACAGGCAACATGCCTGACGGCGCTTCAATCACTCTTACTGCTCCAGCTGGCGCTACTACTTATTCCTGGACTCCAGTTGTTGGTGCGGCTCAAACTTTAACGGTTACTCCTTTGGTGACTACAACGTATAATGTAACCGTCACTGATGCAGCTGGTTGTTCAGCCAGTGATTCTAAATCAATAGCAATTGATCCTTTATTATCTGGGGATTTATCAAACCAGTCGATTTGTAATGGATCTGCTCCAGTTCGAATTAATGCCACCAATGAGGGTGGTGGTTCAGGACACAACATTACTTATGCCTGGGAGCTGAGTACAGATCAAACCACCTACACCCCTATAGCTTCTGCAACCTCCTCTAGCTACCTACCTTCCCCGGCACCTACTGTATCAACATGGTACAGAAGAACTATCAATGATTATAATGTAAGTAAAACAGCAGTTGCAGCGGTAACAGTTGCTAGTAATCCTGTTATTACTGTCGATAAGTACACAGCTACTATTCCTTCGGGCGGGAGTACTTTCATAACAGCCTCAGGATCGTCAATTAATAGTTATTCTTGGACAGACGGCGCAACCACCTGGTCAGGAACAGGTTATAATGCTAGCCCATCAACCCCTGGACTTCATACTTACACTGTTACGGGAACAGACGTCAATGGATGTACAGATACGGCGGTATCTAATATAACGGTTACATCTTTTATTGGTGGTGATATCGGGGCTGGGCAAACCATCTGCTCTGGAGAAACTCCAGCATTATTGACATCAGTTACAGATGCTTCGGGTGGCTCAGGCGCGATCTCTAATTACTGGCAGTCTTCTCCTGATGGAACTACTTCCTGGTCTACTATCGGATCAGCAAACCAAACGACATATCAACCCCCGGCTTTAAATGTAGATACTTATTACCGAAGAAAATCCCAAAATGGTGGTGTGACTGTTGAAGCGGCAACAGTTGTATATATCCAAGTGACTCAGGGCCCAACAACTACAGTTTCTGCGGTAAGAACGGTAATTGCAAAAGGGGATACCACAACTTTGACTGCTGCGGGTGCAGATACCTATGCATGGACTCCAACAGGATATGTCATTACCGCAACTGGAACGACGGCGTCAATAAACCCTTCAGCAACTGCAACCTTTACTGTGACCGGTACAAAAACAGGCTGTAGTTCAACGGCAACTCAAGAAATAACAGTTAATGAGCGTGTTGCTGGAGTAATCGCATCAAATGGTAGTGTTTCATTATGTCCCGGAGATGTACCTTCATCTATCTCATTTACAAGTCTTCCATCTAGTGGAAGCCCAACGTATACTCTTCAGTGGCAGTTATCAACCGATAATATTGCCTGGGTAGATATAAGTGCTGCAACAGCCAATACTTATGCTCCGCCAAATCCTATTAGTACTACGACATGGTATCGTTGCCAAGTCAATGACCCGGGTACAAATGTGAAACCAATAGGTGTTTTGAAGTACACTAACAGTATTCAATATTTTGTGACGGTTCCTACAACACTTTCTATTGTTGCAATTCATGATACAATTCCGCCTTCTGGAGTTGGAAATGTTTTAAGTGTGTCAGGAGGAACGTCATCTACTTTTAATTGGTATGTGGGTGCTATTGGAGGCACACCAGCTGCCACGAATACGGCTACTTATACACCTGCAGTAACTGCTACTCAAACAAAATATATTTTACAGTATACAGAGTCCGGATGTTTGACTGACGTTAGCAAGACAATAGAAGTAGATGCATTGCTTCCAGGAACGATCGGTACAGATCAGGATGTTTGTGATGGTGCCACATCTGTTACTGGCCTTACTTCAACTACTGGAGCATCGGGAGGTACCCAAGGTAATTACAGTTATCAATGGGAAGAAAGTGACGATCAGGCAACATGGTCAGATATTACTGGGGCGACGACTCCAACATTTACCCCAGCATTTCCTGGTGGCTTTACTCAGAATAAGTTTTATCGTCGAAAAGTTACAAATGCGGGGATTACAGTTACTAGTGCAATTCCGGTAACTCTCTCCAAAGTGTCTCGCCCAACACTATCGTTAACAGCTGCAGCGGCTTCAAATAGTGCTTTAAGTGCTTCTGCACCAGTCATTCCTAATGGCGCAACAATAAACTTGAATTCACAAGCATCAAATGGCACAGTGGCAAATTGGTCATGGTCACCATCTTCAGGATTAAATTCAACTACCACTCAGAATGTTCAAGCCTCTCCTACGGCAACTACTACTTACTCCCTTTTCGCAACAACTGATATAGGGTGTACTCAAACCATTACTATTCTTGTCACAGTAGACGAATTGGACCCAGGGGCAATTGAGATTTTTGATGGAACAACTGCAGGTTCCTCAATGTCATTATGTCCTGGAACTGCTCCTCCTGCGAATAGTGCTATTCGACCTCAAACTGGAAGTGTCCCAACAGGAGGGTCAGGAGCATATGCGTATCAATGGGAATATAGTGCCGATCAGCAAACTTGGAGTGTTATCGCAAATGCAGATAATGCATCTGCTCAGCTTGATACATATGTTTTAAACTCGACATTTGATAACGTAACTGCTACGCGTTATTACAGGAGGAATGCAATCAATACAGGAGTTACAAAATCCACTGGTGTGGTTCAGTTGAATGTATACACCGCTCCCAATATTTTAATTACGGCTTCGTCAGATACTATTCCGCCAGGAGGCACCGCTAGTCTTGCAGCAACAGGTGGAGGCGCAGGAGTATATGCGAATTATGAATGGCATATAGGTATAATAGGAGCATCACCTGCTACAGGAGCAAGCTATGGGATTAATGGTTCAAGTGGAAATAGTCAAAGTACCATGACTAATTATATCCTTAGAGGAAGTGATGCGAATTGTGCAAACACTTTTAATAAAACTATTTACATTGACCAATTGGCTGGGGGTACAATTGATGGAGCTCAAACCATCTGTGAAGATGCTATTTCCGGTACGATTTTATCAAGTACTGCTCTTGCTTCAGGAGGAACACAAGGATCTTATCAATATCAATGGTATGAGAAATTAGGAATAGCAGGTGTATATGCTTTAATTCCGGGTGCCAATAGTATAGATTACACTCCTTCTTTTGCTGCTGCTACAGCGAGTCTCTATTATAAAAGACAAGTGACCAATGCGGATATTACCGCATTCTCAAATGAAATTGTTCTATCATACAATTCGAATCCAGTAATCTCTGTCGATGCTACAGGTCAATCAGGTAATCCGGTAAACATTCCTATTGGTGCCTCAATTCAATTGAATGCTTCTGCAACTGGCCAGCCGATTAATACATATGCATGGGCACCATCGACAGCTCTAGATGTTACGAACGTGGCATCTGTGACTTCGTCACCAAATTCCTCTATCCAGTATACAGTTACGGGTACTAATTCATCGAATTGCGAAGCATCAGGACAAATCACGGTAAATGCAACGAGTTTAGACCCAGGAACTATTGAGAGTTCTTCTTCGAGCTCACAGAATGAGGCAATTTGCCCTGGTGGAGTGCCATCCGTAATGCAACCCGCTGGAGCTTCAGCGCCTTCAGGAGGTTCTGGTGTTTTCGTATATCAATGGCAACGGAGTAGAAATAATATTGCTTGGACAGATATTACCGCTGCGCAGAACACATCGTTTTCAAATGCGATTTATACTACTAATTCTACTTATGATTCTCTTAATGCTCCAAGGTTTTATCGAAGAAAAGTGACAGATATGGGTATTAGTGCAAATTCAAATGCAATTAATATTACAATCAATCAACTCCCTACTATAGTTGCCAGTTCAAATCAGAGTAATGTACCTGTTGGAGGTAATGTTGACCTCAGTGCTTCGGGAGCAGCGAATGCCAATTCTTATATTTGGTATAAGCAGGGGATCCAGCTAGCGACAACTCAAAACTTGACAATTGCCGTTCCTGCAACTTCGAGATATGTTGTTTATGGAGTTGGAGCTAATGGATGTGGAGACTCAAGTGATGTTACTATCACAGCGATAGCTCTTACCTCAGGAGGAATAGGCCCTGATCAAGTAATTTGTGTTGGAGACGCTGCAGCAACAATAAATAGCACAGCCTCACCTACAGGAGGTAGTGGTAATTATGTATACTCTTGGTATGAAACTGTAGACCTAAATGTTGCATACTCTTTAATCGCCAATGCATCTCAAGCTTCCTATACCCCTACAAGCGTGGCTGCAACTACATATTTTAAACGTAGGGTTACGGATTCAGATATATCAGAAGAAACTGCTGTTGTAACGCTCACTGTAGTTCCAGATCCAACAATTTCCGTTACCGCTGCAAGTAGGTATATGCCTCCCGCAGGAACGCAGACTTTAAGCGCTCTAGGTGCTTTAACATATTCTTGGACGCCAACCGTTACACCTATCGATGCTGCTAATAGTCAAGTGACTATAACCGGTGCTGGAGCGGGAACGACTACGTATACTGCTCAGGGAACAGATATTAATGGTTGTATTGGAAGTGATACAGTAAATATTTATGTCAGGAATATTACACCTGGAACGATTGGAAGTAATGAGACATTATGTGAAGGTGTTATTCCCACCACAATTACGGGAGGATTATCATCCGGAGGTAGTGGAGTATTTACTTATCAGTGGGAGAGTTCTAGCGATAATGTCACATGGGCAGATATAACTGGTGAGATAGCTCAAAATTTAGTGTTTAGCACCCCTCTAAGTACAACGACTTATTTTAGAAGAAAAACTATAGATCAAGCAGTAGAAGTTGTAACAAATATTATCAAGGTTACTGTTAATCCAAAACCAATAATGAACATAGCTACAGATAGCGGGGACTCTTCTTTATGTGCTGGAAATAGTATGTTATTAACAGCTACTGGGGCAACAACCTATAGTTGGACATTAGGAGCAACGGTATTAGGAACAAGTGGGACATTAACGGTTTCACCAACAACAACAACAACATATGATGTTGTGGGAACCTCTGCCTTTGGTTGTGTGTCGGATGCAGCAGATATTCCAATTAATGTTACCCCGGCACCGGTTGTTTTGGTTTCTTCAGATTATTCCCAAATACCTCCAGGGGCTACGGTTAATCTAACTGCAACAGGCGCCAACGCATACTTATGGTCACCAAATACGGGATTGAGTTCATCTACAAATCCTATTATCACCGCTACTCCAAATTCGACGACTAGATATATTGTGACAGGAAGCAGTGCAAGTGGTTGCGATGATACCGTTTCGATATTAATAAGAGTTGTGCCATTAGATGGTGGAGATATTGTTTTAAGTAAGAGTGTTTGTTCTGGGGACACAGTGGGAACTCTTAATGAGGTAAACCCAAGTACAGGTGGATCAGGTTCAGGGTTTACATACCATTGGGAGAAAAGCTCCGATAATATTACCTGGACAGTTATTCCAAATACAAATAGTATTTCCGCTGTATTAACAGAAGTGATTACACAAACAATGTATTTCAAAAGAAAGTCATTTAATATGGGTGCGTCGGCTTACTCCAATATTGCGACAGTTCAACCGATTGCTCGTCCCGTTGTTGTTTTATCAAGTAATAAACTAACAACTCCAAGGGGCGGTAATGTAACATTCTCAGGCGCAGGTGCCTTAACATACGATTTGAAATTGAATGGCTCATCAATATCTACATCCTTGCCTTATCAAACTCAAGTGTTCTCTTCTGCGACATACTATTTGGTAGGAACAGATGTAAATGGTTGCGTAGACACAAATAATCTTGCCATAACTGTTGATCCATTGTTGCCAGGTACTGTCGGTCCAGATCAAACAGATTGCGCTGGAAGTACTTTTAATACTATTCAGAACTTAACATCTCCATCAGGAGGTAGTTCTGTATACACATATCAGTGGGAGAGTTCTATTGATGGCTCAAATTATACACCAATCGCAAGTACAAACTCATTGAGTTATACCCCAGGAATACTTGAGCAAACAACTTATTACCGTCGAAGAGTTACAGATTCTGATTTAGATACCGTTTCAGGAGTATCAACAATGACCGTAAATTCTGACCCTCAAGTAAGTGCAACTACTGCCACCAAGACAGTTCCTTCAGGTGCATCGATCACCTTAAACGGTACAGGAGCTGATACTTATGTCTGGTCAGGAGTTCAAAGTAGTAATTTAAGTTCGACAACAACCTCACCTACCACTGCTTTAATAAATATATCTACAACCTACACGGTAACAGGTACAGATGTAAATGGCTGTCAGGATACAGGAGTTATCTCAATCCTTGTAGTTCCGATCGATCCAGGTTCCACAGATGCTTCCTCTACGGTTTGTATGGGCGAAGTCCCACCACAAATATTCTCTATCACTGCAGCAACTGGTGGTTCAGGGAACTTCTCTTATGAGTGGGAGTCAAGTACAGATGGTGTTTTATGGAACGCTATAAGCGGAGCGAATGGAACGAATTATACCCCTGTTAATGCTGCAATTGCTACTGTATTCTACAGAAGAGTAGCTGTCAATTTAGGGGTTAAAGAGCCTTCGAATACCGTAACGGTAACAACTTTAAATCGTCCATCAATTACAGGCTCAACAAATTTAGGAACGATACCTCCAGGAGCTTCAGCCATCCTATCGGGTCAGGGAGTTAATGCACTAGGATCTTATGATTGGAGCGTAAATGCTTCCAGTATTGCAAGCACTCAATCGGTAACAGTTACACCTTCAAACACCACTAGTTATATTCTTACGGGTACAGATGAAAATAATTGCACCAATACAGATACAGTAACGGTAGCGGTCGTTCCACTAGATGGTGGTGATATTTCCGCATCTCCTTCAGTACTATGCGAAGGCGAAGCACTAGATTCAATTGTTTCTGTAGCTCTTGCTTCGGGAGGTTCAGGGGTTTTTGCATACACTTGGCAGGAAAGTAATGACAACATTAACTGGACTTCAGTCGCAAATCAGTTTGGTGCAAAACTTTATTATTCTCCTGTTTTAACTCAAACAAAGTATTTCAGACGTGTAACGACTGACAATGGAATAGAAGCATTTTCAAATATTGCTACTGTAACGATGAATAACAATCCTCTGGTTCAGGCGAATACTCTCTCAGGAAGATATCTACCTTTTGGCGCATTAGTTTCATTAGAGGGGACTCAAGGCTTAGCATCATATTCATGGAGCCCTGCCAATGTTCTTAGTACTACCAATTCTAGAATCACCAGTGGAAATCTTAATTCTACGACGATATTCACTT
This sequence comes from uncultured Flavobacteriales bacterium, assembly GCA_938084135.1. Taxonomy (GTDB): domain Bacteria; phylum Bacteroidota; class Bacteroidia; order Flavobacteriales; family Schleiferiaceae; genus TMED14. Next base: position 19,168 of record CALKDS010000034.1, on the reverse strand, counting down.
TGGATGCAATTGATGCCAACGGCTGCCCAGGTCAGGATACGATCAAAATATTTGCGCGCACTTTAAATCCAGGAACAGTAGGAACAGATCAAATAATATGTGCGAATGAACAGCCTGATCAATTCACATCAATTACTGCTGCAAGTGGTGGCTCAGAATCATTTACATATAAGTGGCAGGACAGTGTGACAGCAGGAAGTTGGGTTGATATTACTGGCGCAGTTGCTTTAACTTACAGTCCAGGCCCTGTTGCTGCAACGAAATTTTATCGCAGAGTAGTTATCGATAATTCTATTGAAAAATTCTCGAATATTATTACAATAACGGTCGCGGTAAACCCTGTAGATGTCATCACTTCTGATACGTCTGTTTGCCAAGGATCTGACCCAATTAATCTGTCTATTATGGCAACTGCAGCTCCTGGAAATACTTTGAATTGGTATTCTAGCTTGAGTGGTGGATCTGGGACTACAACTACTCCGACATACAACCCGGTATTGGTTGGAACGACGGATTACTTTGTTTCTCAAAAAAATAATAACAACGGGTGCGAAAGTTCTCGAAAGAAAATAACGATGGAAACCAGTGTTCTTCCGAGCACGCCTACTGCGGCAACTACTGTTAATTACTGCCTAGGAGAGCCTAATGCTAACGCTCTTACGGCAACTCCTGGTATAGGTACAAACTCTATTCTATGGTATGATTCTGATGGAATCACTAGGCTTGTATCAGCTCCAGTCCCAAATACTTCGAATGCGGGAAGTAAAAAATATTATGCTTCTGAATACAATCCCATTACAGAATGTGAAAGTTCTCCTACTGAAATAACAGTTATTGTATATCAGCCTACAGCGGCAGCGGTATTAACTCAAGATGTAAGTTGCTTCGGAGGTTCCGATGGACAGGTTTCTGGTTCAGCGAGCTTAGGTTTGGCCCCGTATAATTATTCATGGAAGAACTCAGCTGGAGTTGTTGTTGGAAGTCAAAATTTTGCTTCAGGCTTAACCTCTGATAATTATGTAGTAATTGTTGAAGATGCGAGAGGGTGCCAAGACAGTACTGGTGTTACAGTATCTGAACCTACCCAATTAGTTATTTCAAGCTCTAAACAAGATCCTCAGTGTTATGGTGACAATGGATCGATAACAATAACTGCATCTGGAGGAACTCCAACATATAATTTCTCTTTTGATAATGGAGTTATTTACCAGACTTCAAATACTAAGTCTTTACCATTTGGACAATACCGATTGAAAGTTCGTGATGCGAATCTTTGCGAAATATCAGATACTGCCAATCCTGTTGCTTTGAATCAAACAACAGCTATTGCTGCTAATTTAAGTGAGGTGTCGGTTTCATGTAATGGCGGTTCTGATGGAAAAGTTATTGCTTTAGCCTCTGGCGGATCTCCTGGAGCTTCTGGTTATCAATATCAATGGGATGATCCTAACCTTCAGGCTACAGACACAGCTAATGGTTTGTCCGTTGGCAGCTACAAGGTGACTATCTCTGATCAATTTGGTTGTTCACGTGACTTCAGTAAATCAGTTACACAGCCTGATGCCGCAATAGTCTCAAATATTTCTTCAACGAATTTGAACTGTTTTGAATCTGCTGATGGCTCTATTGTTATTACTGCGCAAGGAGGTAATGCTTTAAAATATAGTATTGATAATGGAGCGACACATTCTCCTAGTCCTATATTTAGCAACCTAACCATAGGTTCATACACAGTTGTGGTTGAGGATTCTTTGGCTTGTTTTATAACATACAATGCGGTTAGGCAGATTACATTAACCCAACCGGATAGAATTGAAGTTCAAGATATTGTTATGGATTCTGCTTCGTGTCATGGATTTAGCGATGCTCAAGTTCAAATTTTCGCTACAGGCGGAAGTCAAAGGAAGTATTCTATAAATGGTGGAAACTTCTATAATAATTCAGGGTTGTTTACTAATTTAAGTAAGGGATCTTATAATACTGTTGTAACCGACTCGAACAACTGTATTGCATTTTATGATCCAGGAGTTTCCTCTACAGGCCCAATTGAATCTCCGGATCTTCTTTATATGAGCGCGATTACAGGAACTGATTTGACTTGTAAAGATGCAAACGACGGAATAATAACAATATCAGCTAGTGGAGGTAACAACAGAAAATATAGCCTAGATGGTGGTGTTAATTATCAATCTTCTCCTGTCTTTAATGGTTTAATTGCAGGAAGCTACACTGTCACACTATCTGATCGTAATAGTTGTCCTGCAACATATGCTACTTCCAGAGTCATCACTTTAGCAGAACCAGATTCAGTTTTAGTGTCTAGTGTAATTACTGTTGAGCCTTCTTGTAATGGATCTATTGATGGAAATATCACCATTAATGCAACTGGAGGGAATACGCTTGTCTACAGTATAAATAATGGACAGAGTGATCAGCCTGGAAGCTATTTTGCAAATTTGTCAGCCGGAAATTATCAGATTATTGTCTCTGACTCGAAATCTTGCCAGACCTATTATAATATACCAAGTAGGGTGGTATTGCTTACTGAACCAGACTCAGTTATTGTTCAGGACATAATGGTAGAATCTGTAACATGTAATGATTATTCGGATGGTTCAATCGACATTATTGCTGGGGGTGGAAATCAATTAGAATATAGTATTACCAATGGAGCGTCGTACACAAATACTTTCTCATTTTTCGGTCTTAGTGAGGGGCAATATCAAACAAGAGTAAGAGATTCTAAGAATTGTCTTGTCACTTATGTCCCGAATAGAACAGTAATAATTACTGAGCCTGATTCTTTATACATCGATTCAATCAATTTCAATAATATAACATGTAAAGATTTTGGAAATGGACTCATAGAGGTATATGCCTCTGGTGGAAATGCTCCTATTCAATATTCGATTGATAAAACGAAAGCATCAACATATATTCAAACAAACCTGTTTGATCCACTTGACCCTGGGGTATATAAAGTGGGAATTCGCGATGGAAATTCATGCCCAACTTATAGTATCGGGAATACTACAATGACGCTTACAGAACCAGATTCTTTGACCGTTAATTCGTATACAAGAAAAGTAATCACATGTAATAATTTTAATGACGGAGTTATTCAGCTTAATGTCTCTGGAGGAAATGCTCCTATTTCATATGAACTAATGGGAGACACAATAAGTTTGAGTCAAAGTCAACAGACCTTTACAGGCTTGGCCGCCAGCACATATGTGATTAATGTCATTGATTCTTTCTCATGCCCGATCAGGTTTGCAAATGGAATAAGTCAAGCTATTAAAATTGATGAGCCCGATCCAATAGTTGTGCGTGAGATTAATCCAACAAATATCACATGTAATAATTTCAATGATGGAGAAATTGAAATACTTGCAACAGGTGGAAATTCGCCTTTAGATTTCTCTATTGACTTTGGAACTAATTACTTCCTATCTAATGACTTTAATAATCTTGTTGCAGGGATATATAATATTAATGTCACAGATTCAAATAATTGCCCTATTGTTCAGACATCACAGTCAGTAGATTCTTTAAGTACTTTAATAATTAATCCACTACCAATTCAAGCGTCAAGTGCTGTAACTAATAATCTTTGTCAAGGAGATGAATTAGGTATTATTAATATGGCCATCTCTGGAGGTACTGTAGATACAATTACTGATTATATTGTTACTTGGACAGATGTAAACAATAATATTCGTGGTTTTGGAATTCCAATTGACTCATTGGGCGCAGGAACTTATATATCCACAATAGAAGATAATAATTTATGCTTAACATCAATATCAACTACAATTACCCACCCTGATTCTTTGATTGTGAGCTCAATCGTTTATAAGGATTTGAAATGTTACAGGTCAATTGATGGTGAAATTAATATTGATGCATATGGAGGAGTAGGGCCGCTATATTCAATCGACTCGGGTCAAACATATACACCAACTGGTATGTTTACGGGTCTAGATACAGGCCTCTATTATGTAAGTATTACAGATGTGAATTCATGTATTTCATACCCTTCAGGGATTACACAAATTGAATTGATTCAGCCTGATTCATTTTATGTCGATGTGGTTACTGTAACTGATGTTCTTTGCTTTGGAGAAAATACAGGTTCGATAGAAATCACTGCTAGCGGAGGAAACTTACTGTCGTTCTCAATTGACGGCGGAGCAACATTGGCTGACTCTGCTTATTTCGATAGCTTATATGCAGGTACTTATATCGTTCAAGTGGTTGATTCAGCTGGCTGTCAGGGCACAAATTCTAGTAATAATTCTGTAGTTATTCCGGAGCCATTAGTACTTCAAGCATCAGCAACATCAATTATTGGTACGATATGTGAGACAGATACATCAGGAAGAGCTACAATACTTCCATCGGGCGGAATTTCTCCTTATCAAATAATTTGGGAAACATTTGACTCGACCTTTACTGCAACGGGACTTAATGGATTTGAATATATGTATACCGTTGCGGATTCAAACCTCTGTTTATTTGAGGGTGTTGTTAAAATACCGACTACAGATGCTGACTGTGATTCTATACCTGATGTAACTGAGAATTCTTTCAATAATCTAGATGTAGACAATGATGGCCTTCCCAACTATCGTGATATAGATTCTGATGGTGACCTGCTTCCAGATTGGATAGAAATTGATCCTAATAGAGATGGAATACCGGCATTTGGAGAAATTGATTTAAGTAAATATGACAACTGCGACTCAACAGAGGAATACAACTCTGGAGGCTCTTTATCATTAGTTCCGAATTTCCTAGATCCGGAAGCTTGTGATACCGTTTTATTTATTCCAGGCGTGTTCACACCAAATGGTGATGGTAAGAATGATAAGCTTGAATTCCCAGGCATTGAATCTTACACCATGTCAACATTGACTTTGTTTAATAGAAATGGTGAGATAGTTTTTCAAAAGTCGCCTTATGATAATAGTTTTGACGGTACGTCCTCGAGAACGGTATTCTTAAATGGTAGTCAAGATAGTTATCTTCCAACGGGTACCTATTTTTACACTTTAGTGATCAATGATCTTTTAGATGAATACCCAGATCAGGCGAGAATGCAAGGGTATATATATATTCAAAGATGAGCAGGTTATTTTTAAATATTATAATAGCTATTTCTCTGCTACTCCACAGTGGTTTGCGTGCTCAAGATAATCCAGCCCTAAGCTCGTTTGCATTCAATCCTTTGATTTTATCACCATCATTTGCTGGCTTAAATATTGGGACTTTTGCTTTCATTAACGATTTTCAATATATGGGGATAAAAGGAGCGCCACAAACAACAATATCTACTTTTGATTATGGCTTGCCTGATTTAAACCTTGGTTTGGCTCTGGATATCACTAATGATCAAATTGGTCCAATGTCAAACTCTTGGGTCCGATTGAGCACTGCTTATCATTTAAAAGTTGGAAGAACAGAAACTTTTTCTTTTGGTATGCGTCACAATTTTTTGAATATTAATCTCGATCTATTAGGAGAAAATCGAATTGATTTAGATGATATTGTTGTTGGTGAGAATACCATTTCTTCATCAACATATAATCTGGACCTTTCTGGATTGTATTATTCTCGAAAAACCTACGTTGGTGCTACTATCTTAAATGCTATTCGTGGTCGATTTTTAGATAGCAACTTCACAGCGAGAAGTTTTAATGTCTTTTTAGGATCCGAATATCAATATTCACGTAATATTCGATTTGCTTATAGTGGGGCTCTGATAGTTCAAGAGGGATCACCAAATACAGTAAATCTTTACGGGCAATATTTTATATCTCCAAAATGGAGAGTAGGACTGCATAGTCATTCTAGATTAATTGGCTTTAATACAATTTTTGAGTCTAAAGGGTTTAAAATATTTTATAAATATTCATACCCAAGAATTACGGCATTTAATAACCAATCTCATACAGTAGGTTTATCTTTTGACTTTATTAATGAAAAACAAAAAATTGAAACACCTATATTTTTCCTTAATTAGTGCGCTTTTGGTGTTCATGAATTCTCAGGTCACTTATGGCCAAGAATTCCCTGATTATCTGCGGTCAAACTATGTATCGAGTTCTTTGATAGAAACCAGAGGAGATGATTTTGGTCTTGCCCCAATGACTAAAGGGTATTTCGTGTTTTGTTCGAATGGAAGAAAAGGTTTGGGTAGGATTTTAAGAGAACCAAAAATCGATTTGTTTTTATATGATTTGAAGAAAAATGAGATCTCTCTTTTCGATAAGTCAGGATTGTGTGACCTTGATGATCACAGAAACAATATTGGTTCAGTAAGTTTCACATCGGATTTAAAAACGTTATTTATTAGTCGTAATAGGTTTCAAAAAAATTATAATGGTATTGTTCCTTTTGAATTGATGCAAGTTGATATTCTAGAAGAAACTTCAGAGTGCAGCACATTACCATTCGTAAATCCTGATTATAGTTACCAGCAACCGTTTTTTGATAGTAAGCAAAGCATATTGTATTTCATTTCTAATGTGCCTGGAGGAAAAGGAGGCTACGATATTTATGCTGCTAAGAGATATTCTGACCATACCTGGAGTCTTCCTGTTAATGTGGAAAGTGTGAATACCAGTGAGGATGAACTTTTCCCTACAACAGATTTTGCGGGTAACATGTTTTTTTCTCGCAGCACAGAAAATATGGGTTTGGATGTGTTCTGCTTGATCAAAGGAACCACCTTTCCTGAAAGACTCCCAGGTCCATTTAATACTGAGGGTGATGACTTCAATTTCGTTGTTATAGACTCCAAGAATATCGTCATGTCTAGAGTCACAAAAAAGAATAAAGGTTCTGATATTCTATTATTTTCAATATTATTGTGAAAAAAGGGGTAATTCTATTCTTGCTTTTAGCAGTCCTATCGAATTGCTCAAATGAATACGTTGGAATTGATGCATTAGATATAGCTATTGGGCCAGATATCAATTTCCCTATAGGTACTGTAGACATGACCTTGGGTAATGTCGTTGGGAATTTAGGAATGGAGACTCAAAGTGACTCTACTGGGATTTATTTAGAAACTCGTCTAGATTCAGTAGCGACAATTTATGCTGACAGTTTATTTCCAGAAATCCCTGTGGCTTCAATTGCTGATTCTTTTGCAATGGGTACTGTTCAATTACCTCAATTCCAGCTTCAAAATGGAATGTCTCTAAGTCAGTTTGGTAATGCGGCGGGAGGGACAGTAGCCGCAATGGTGAATAGTTTAAATGGCACGACTCAACCGTTTCCCCCTCTTGGTCCTGCTAGTGGTGGCACCTACCCTACACTCGGAACTTCTCCGGTATGTGAAGCTCTTTTGACCAGTGGCTCAACATCCTTACAGATTACAAATAATTGGCCTGTTCCAGTTAGCTTGAATGTTGTTTTATATGATGTAACAAATGGTGCTGTTGTTACGAGTTTTCAATTTACTAATGTCCCATCAGGGTCGACTCAAAGCCAAACGAAATCTCTAGTAGGTAAGACTATTTCGGGAAATTTAATTTTTGATATCGTGTCAGTTAATACTCCAGGCTCATCAGGCGCTTCTGTCTATATAAATACTTCAGAAGAGATAATTATGAATATGTCAATGTCAGGTTTGGAAGCAGAATCGGGCAGTGTGTATTTCCCGACAAGTGAATTAAGTACTTCTGCAGACTATATGACATTTCCAATGCCTTTAGGCGTACAGCTTTCTAAAATTTTAGTTGAAAGCGCCAACCTCGTTTATAAGATAACTAGCCCTCTTCAGGCTGTGGTGACTACTGATTTAACAATGCCTAATTCAAACGATGGTTTTGGAGAATATTCGGTACAAATTAATTCTGGCCCATTATTGCCAGACACGGGGACTATAGTAATGACCAATGTCGAATTAGATTTAACATCTAATCCAAATTCTTCATACAATAGCCTCGGCTATATTGTTCATTCATTTCTCGCAGACATTAGTAATTGCATTGAGTTTGATCAGTCTGAAAATTTAACTTTTGAATTCTCGATTCAGGATATGAAAATAAAAGGAATAGAGGGTTATTTAGGTCAATTTTCTTTTCAAGATTCATCATCAATAGATATAGATTCTATCGGAGACCTAAGTTTTGATTATTTAAGCTTTTACGAACCTGAAGTAGATTTTGAAATAACAAACGGTTTGGGTATACCGTTATTTTTCTCATTAGATCTTGAAAGTCAAAATCAGTTTGGTAAATTTTCTCAAAATGTTTCAAATTTTCCTATTTCTTATCCTACAGAATATATTTACCCTCTTGAGCGAATTTCAGTAATGGAGATTCGTCCTTCTGCAAGTGATCCTTTTATTTCTTTACCGAATAACTCCTTGAAATTTGAATTTGGTGCAGATATAGTCTCTACTTTCCAACAAAATGCTTTTGAAAATTTTATTTACAAAGGAGAAGATCTAAATGCCAATGTAATTCTTAGGCAGAAGACAAATATCGCTCTCAGTAATCTAGTCATTTCAGATACTATAGATCTTGGAGGGCCTCTGGATACATCAGGATTCTATAGACTAGACTCATTATTTCTTACTATTTCATACTCTAATAATCTTGGTATGGAAATGGAGACTACGTTAGATTTTATTGATTCTGCGGATAGCATAGTTATGACTAAACCAATGGCCTTACTTGATGGAATTGGGGAATCTAAAATTGGATTAAGCAAAACAGAAATTGGAGAGCTTTCAAAAGTCTCAAAAATATCAATTGGACTAAAACTAAGTACAGTTGGATTACCTGAGTCCGTTACGTTATTTCCTGAAAGTTCTATTCTTATGAATTTGAGCTTAGGAGGAAAATTAAAGGTGAAGATTATATAGTACTATGAGAATTATAATGCTCCTATTATTTGCCTTGATAATAAATCCTGGAATTGGATATTGTCAAAATGCATCGGGTGAATATTTATCTCCTTCAATGCGATTTGGTAGCTATCCAGCCGCTATTGATCAACCTATTTTTGCTGTGGAAGTAGGAGTTATAGACTTGGGAGTAAATTTGAATTTCACTGCCGGAGATCTTTTAAAAGGCAATCAAACAGATAACTTGAGGCGCCTGTCTCAAAATCGTGATTATATTGTACTTCGTGACAACCTCAACTCTAATTTATTTGCTGTTACAATCGGAAAAAAAAATTACCACAGTGTATTTGGGATTGGCTTGCGGCAAGTCGGAGATTTAAGTATTGATCGGAATTTAATTCAAATAGCAACGGTCGGTTTTCCAGTAAATAGTGAAGGTAGTTATGTCAATATTAATGACGGAGTAAACGCACGTGCTGATTTATATTCTAGTATCTTCTATGGAATATCAAAAAAAATCGGAAAAAATTCTGTTGGCTTGAGAATAAATTATAATAGTTTAATAATAGGAACATCTTTTGAGACAGATGAATTTAATTTTAGTCGAGTGAGCACTGCAGATACAAATTATATTGGACTTAAGTATAAAGCTGGATTGCAATCTTATGGCTTTCAATATTACCCTCAGCTACTTTTAGGTGACATTTCCGGAGTCCCCTTGGTAAGCTCAAAAGGGAGATTAAGCATTGATATTGGATTTGAACAGCAGTTAAAGGAATATTTCAGATTTGGGATGAGTTTTAAGAATGTCTGGTTGAGTAGAAATTTTGGACCGATCACACGCCAGACTTGGTCTGGCGATGCTTCTTTTTCAGGTGCAGATTATGTTATTGGTGTTGATAGTATGTCAAGTGTTGTTAGTGACATAGTGAATTATGATGTGAATAGTTTTCTTCCCGAAATCAGTTCAGAAGATAGCGAGTATATAATTTCTGCTCCTACTTCGATGAAAGTATATTTTACGACTCGATTAAATAGTCAATCAAAATTAATAGTTTCTAATAATGTCACTTGGCATCCTAATCGACAAGATTATACATTTACTGGATTTGTCTATAATAAACCAAACAAAATATTACATGTGGGATATGGTGTTAATTGGTGGATGAATTATAATATTATTGATCTAAATTTAGCTGGAAAAATTCTTTTTAGTCCGTATTCACGATTCTCAATTGGGTTTAACAATCCTTTGAATATTCCTAGGTTTAATGGGGGAATTAGTGTCCTAGAAGGATTTTCAGGAGCGAATATATTTATTGGTTTGAGTTTCGGAAAATATGTTGAAAAAGATTTTTAGCCTTCTTTCACTTTGCTGCCTGAGCTATCAAATGTCTTCTCAAGTAATTATGGAGAGGTTAAGCTCTGTAAAAGCCAATAATAATTTTGATTTTGAAATAAGAGGTTCCTTAGATGGGAAAATGGACTTATTCGTTTTAAGAGTGAATCCTGACAGTGCTGAAAACTTTGTGGTCTTTATACGTACACAGAAAGTCTTGGATGCTTTTTACAGATATCTCCTTTGCTTTCGATACAGATGTTTCAAAGATGATCAACCAATTTTTTTTCAAGGCCAAGGGGCATTGATGTATGACTACCCCACAAAATTTTACATGGATAGTAAAGGAAACCAGTACTTTAGTAGAAAGAATTTAATTGGGCTTTTAAAGACTATGGATAAAAGTAAAAAAATACTAGCCCTGCCCAAAAAATTTCGTAAACGTAAAAAATATTTTTTTCACTGATTTCAATGAATTACAAATATATACTTGACCAATATTACAGTTTGCACACTGTATCATTATCTAAATTGAAGGAAGCAGATGAATTCAATCGATATGTTTTATTTGTTCTTTCAGAACCTGCAGATTTCAGAAAAAAACATACGGAAACTATGAAAATTATTTTTAAGGAGTTCAGCTCTTCTAAAATATCATTTGATAGTTTTTGGAAAGAGCTGCTGAAAATGGAAGCGGCCGAACTTGAGGAACGTGAAATTTTCAAATCTAAATTGTCGGGATTGGACAACCCAGTTGATTTGGTAGAGCATTTGCTAAATTTTAGCTTTCAAGATCTGAAGACATTTGTTTATCGAAAATTTTTACCAAGCTCAAAATTAAAATACGTAGAATTAGTAGAAAATGCACAGGTTTATTTTGATAAATATGGAATGCCAGCAGTTATTTCGGATTTGAATATCAAAAATGTGGGAATGCAGAAATTGCTTTCTGCTGGATATTTCTTGTTAAAAAACAAGAGCAAGCTTACATTACAAAAGTCAATTACAAGTGATAAGCTTTTTTGTTTATGGCTATTGCTAGTTCTTTCTGACAAGGATGATCCGGTAAGAACTTATATTATCCGTCGTAGTAATATTGAAAATTATCGATCTTTTAGGAACTTCGTGAAATCAAAAGGTGGAGTGTCCTGGACTTATAAATATATTAACGGAGAATTAAGTTTTGCAAAATTATCGAAAGGATAAATTTTTTCGATTACTTTTGAATTAAATATACCATGCTATGAAAAAATTATTTGTTTACAGTTTATTATTAGTTTCATTTGTTGCATATAGTCAAGAAGTCACGACTTTAGCTACTGACACTACTGAATCTAATCAACCTTTGGAAGCTCTCGAGGAGGTTGGAATGCCAATTACAGCAGAGGATCCTGCTTCTGACGGTGACACAGATGCTTCTAGTGCACTTGATGCTTTAAATAATGCTGTAGAAGATGAAAATATAGAATCAGCTGAGGCTGATGATGACTTGGACGCGCCTGAAAATCCTGACGCAAAAGAGGCGATAGACCCTTCAGGTCCTGCTCTTTTATTGGGTTTAGGCTTCCTTCCTGGTCACGAATCCTTTACTGCTGATGTGATTTCAATTCCACTAAGGTTCTCAATAGGTGCGGATAATATTTTCAAGGGATTTGGATTGATGGCCCTTTATGAAAGGGCCTCAGTTTTAGACGGTAAGGTTTTTATAGACAATGATAATTTAGAAAGAGATGCATATTCAAGGTTAACATTTGGACCAACTTTTAGGATAAATAAATTTCGCATTGTTGCTGGAATGGATTTATTTGGCCCGATGGGTTTCTTTCGATCCTCAGGATCTGAAAGTGGCGTAGCAGGTTCAGGAAGAAAATTTTTAGGAGTTTCTTACGATGTCTTTAAAGGGTTGTATGTGGGTATAGATGCTTCATCATATGCAAGTATTGGAGTAATGGTTAATTATTCCATTCCCCTCGGCAGCCTTGATTCAGAATAAATATTACTCAACCTCATAATAACGGCCTCCATTGCGAGGTCGTTGTTTTTAAAAGCCGATTATACATAGTATAAGCGAATGAAATCGGTCTTAATCGTTAAGTTAATCTAGAGATAGTTTAAGGCTTTACCTTGAGTAAATACCTGAGTTCTGTAACGTACCTTTGCATTCCTCTTTTAAAAGACAAGTAATCTATGAATGTTTCTCATAATATTGATTCGCAAAACAATGGTATTCTAACTGTAGAAATCGAGCAAAATGATTTTGCAGTAAAAGTTGAAAAGGCTTTACTCGATTACCGTAAACGCGCGAATATTCCGGGATTTAGAATCGGAATGGCTCCTATGGGCATGATCAAGAAGCAATATGAGGCATCAGTTCGATCTGATGAAGTTAATAAATTGCTACAAGATGGTCTTTTCAATTATCTCGACAGTGAAAAATTAGAAATTTTAGGGCAACCATTACCAGTTCCAAATACTGTTGATTTTTCAAATCCGAAGTTTCAGGTCGAATTTGAAATTGGTATAGCGCCTCAATTTAATATAGACATAAGCGAGAAGACGAAACTCCCATATAACCGAATCAAGGTAGATCAGAGCACAATTGATGAAGAGATGTCTAATCTTCAGAATCGATTTGGGAAAATGAGTGAGGTTGAAATAGTAGGAGAACAGGACGTTTTGTTTGGTGATTTTATTGAAGTAGATAAGCGAGGAAATATTCTTGAGAATGGTTTGGTAAAAGAAGGACGACTGGGCGTAAAATCCATATCTGACAGAAGATTAAAGAAAGCCGCGCTGCTATTAAAAAAAGGTGATACAATTTCATTCAGTGCTTCAAAATCATTTGAAGATGATTTTGATCTTTTACAACTTTTGGGATTGAGTGAAGATGAAAAAGGAGCTACAATAGGTTTATTCAAACTTAATTTGAAGACAATCTATCATGTCGAGCCTGCACCTATTGATAAAGATTTATTTGACAAGGTTTTTGGCCAAGATTCAATAAATACTGAAGCTGAATTTCTTAGTAAGATTAAAGAAGATATCGAGGGATTATATAAACGAGATTGTGATATTCATTTTTTTAATACTGTAACAGATCATCTTATGAAAACTAAGATGAATCTCCCTAAGAATTTCATGAAGAAGTGGATTAGTCAACAAGGAGAGACTCCTCCGACTATTGCAGAGATTGATGAACAATGGCCACAGACTGAAAAGGCAATGCGTTGGCAATTAATTGAAGGTAAGTTACAACGAGAACATAATCTTCATGTTGATAAAGAAGAATTAGTAGGGTTTGCTGTAAAGATGGTGAAGTCAAGAATGTCTCAATATGGCCAAATGATGGATGATCAAGAAGTTGAGAAATTGGCATTAAATGTTTTAGAAAATCGCGAGCAAGCCGAGCAGCTCTCCGAACAACTTCTTCAAGATAAAATGTTAGAATTTTTTAAAGAGTCTTTTTCTTTGAAATTAGTGGACATTACATATGCTAATTTTCTTAAATTGGTAAAAAAAGGTAAAAAATAAAAGAGATTAATATGGATTTAGGAAAAGAATTTAGCAAGTTTGCAACTCTTGATAAAGGTATAAATAGCATGCATTTGCAGGACTATGTGCAGAGTTCATTAACACCTTATATTATCGAAGAGCGCTCTTTGAACGTGGCTCAAATGGATGTTTTTTCACGATTGATGATGGACCGAATAATCTTTTTAGGGACAGGAATCAATGATCAGGTTGCTAATATTGTTCAGGCGCAATTACTTTTCTTAGAATCAGCGGATAGCAAAAAAGATATTCAAATTTATATGAATAGCCCTGGTGGATCGGTTCATGCTGGACTAGGTATTTATGATACTATGCAAGTTGTTACCCCTGATGTTGCTACAATATGCACAGGAATGGCCGCATCTATGGGTGCCGTTCTTCTTTGCGCAGGAGCAACAGGCAAACGATCCGCTCTAAAGCACTCAAGGGTGATGATTCATCAACCAATGGGTGGGGCTCAAGGCCAGGCAAGTGATATGGAAATCACTCTGCAGGAAATTTTAAAGCTGAAAAAAGAATTATATGAGATTATAGCTAGCCACTCTGGTCAGCCATTTGATAAGGTAGAAATTGACTCAGATAGAGATTATTGGATGACATCGAGCGAAGCCAAAGAATATGGCATGATTGATGAAATTCTTGAAGGTAAAAGAACTATCTAATGGCAGATGTTTCTCAATGTTCTTTTTGCGGTAGGCTAAAGTCTGATGCTGGACTTTTAATTGCGGGTCTTGATGCTCATATTTGTGAATCATGTATAGAACAAGCTCATGAAATTGTTCTTGAAGAAGGTAAGGAAACCAAAGTTCAAAAGGAAGAAATTCTGAAGTCTCCAAAGCCTAAAGAGATATGCGCTCATCTAGATAAATATGTAATAGGGCAAGAAGATGCAAAAAGACATTTGAGTGTTGCTGTTTATAATCACTATAAGCGCGTACTAAAAGGAAAAGTTGATGATTTCGAAATTGAGAAATCAAATGTCATTCTAGTTGGGGAAACAGGAACGGGTAAAACATTGCTGGCTCGAACTATTGCTAGAATGCTTAATGTGCCTTTTGCGATCGTCGATGCTACCATTTTAACAGAGGCAGGTTACGTTGGCGAAGATGTAGAGAGTATTCTAACTAGACTCCTTCAGGCCGCAGATTACAATGTTCAGGCCGCAGAAAAAGGAATAATTTTTATTGATGAAATTGATAAGATTTCTCGAAAGAGCGATAACCCATCAATAACTCGAGATGTTTCAGGTGAAGGAGTTCAGCAGGCTTTATTGAAACTACTAGAAGGCACAAAAGTTAATGTTCCTCCTAAAGGTGGACGTAAACATCCGGATCAGAAATTTGTAGAAGTCGACACTAGAAATATCTTATTCGTGGCTGGAGGTGCTTTTGACGGTATTGAAAAGCATATTGCTAGGAGATTAAATACTCAAATAGTCGGATATGGGGGATCAATACTTCGAAGCGACATAGATCCACAAAATTTCTTGTCTGCAATTGCACCTCAAGACTTAAAAGCTTTCGGTTTAATACCAGAACTTATAGGTAGAATGCCTGTTTTAACATTTCTTGAACCTTTGTCACGGGAAGCTTTATTGCGAATACTTACAGAGCCAAATAATGCACTTATCAAACAGTATACGCAATTGTTTGCTATGGATGATATTGTTTTAGAGGTAGAATCTGACGCGCTAGAGAAAATCGCAGACAAGGCATTAGAGTATAAATTGGGTGCAAGAGGTTTGCGCTCCATTTGCGAAGCAATATTGACTGATGCCATGTATAATTTACCAGAAAAAATTGTTGTTGATGTTGATTTAGTGGAAGAAAAACTATCAAAAGCGAATAATCTTAGGGCTGCGTAGATTACCTAATTCATAGATCTTAGTTTTTTTACGCACATACTGAACAAATGCGAAACTAACAGGGTGATTGTTGTCTGTTTCATGACTCTCTCGACTAAATTCTGTAAAGTCTTCTTTATAATCACAAAGCCAAGCATCTCCTTCGTAAAAGTCGTCTACTTCTGTTATTTCTAATTTATCACAATATGAAATTCCTTGGTTATAAATTTCCGCACCACCAATGAGAAATGAAATCTCATCTAATTTACTTGCCATATTGATTGCTTCAAATATGCTATGAGCGATTAGGATTCCTGGAACGCCCCATTCTTTATTTCGAGTAATTACAATATTTGTTCTTTTTGGTAAAGGCCTGCCTATTGACTCAAAAGTTTTTCTGCCCATTATTATCGGATGGCCAGATGTTAATTTTTTAAAGCGGATTAGATCTTTTGGTAAATGCCATAATAAGGCATTTGATCCACCTATTACTTGATTTTTATCATGCGCTGCTATTAATGTCAACATAGTATTAGACAGCTACAGATCCTGGAATATGCGGGTGTGGGAAATAATCCACTAACGTAATATCCTCATAATTTAAGTCAAACATATCGGTAACTTTAGGATTAATATTAATTCTCGGTAAAGACTTTATCTCTCTGGAAATTTGAAGCTTTACTTGATCAATATGATTTGTGTAGATATGGGCATCTCCTAGGGTATGAACGAAGTCTCCCACCTCTAGTTTAAGATCATGAGCAATCATATGTATTAAAAGTGCGTAGGATGCAATATTAAAAGGTACGCCGAGAAAAATATCTGCACTCCGTTGATATAGTTGACAACTTAATTTTCCATTGGCTATATAGAATTGAAAAAAAGCATGACAGGGCGGGAGCGCCATTTGATCGACGTATCCGGGGTTCCATGCCGAGACTATGTGTCTGCGGGAATCAGGGTTATTGCGCAGCTCTCGCAATACATTTTTTATCTGATCCACAGGCCCATCAGGTCCTGGCCAACTTCTCCATTGGTGGCCATAAACAGGCCCTAGTTCTCCCCATTTTTTGCTAAAACCTGAATCTTCGGATATTTTTTTTGCGAATTGACTAATACTTTCCCCGTTATACTCTTGGGAGTCTTTGAATTTCGCGAAAGGCCAATCATCCCAAATCCTAACGCCATTTTGACAAAGATATCTTATGTTAGTATCTCCCTTCAAAAACCAAATTAATTCATGTAATATACTTTTTAAGTGTAGTTTTTTAGTAGTTATTAATGGGAAGCCTTCAGCGAGGTCAAATCGCATTTGATATCCAAAAACTGAAAATGTACCAGTTCCCGTTCGGTCTTTTTTCTCGACTCCTTTGTCAAGTACATGTTGGATTAATTGATGGTATTCTTTCATAAAATTTAATAGAGTATTCCAACCAAAATGGCCGTAAATAGTGATGCTGCAGTTCCTGCTAATAGAGCTCTAATTCCTAATTGACTCAGATCTTTTCTTCTATTTGGAGCAAGTGCGCCAATGCCTCCAATTTGTATTCCTATTGACGCAAAATTCGCAAATCCACATAAAATATATGTTGATAGTATTTGTGCTTTTTCTGAGCTTAATTGACCACTATTCATAAGTCCTTCCATCGAGACATATGCGTAAAATTCGTTTAAAACGGTTTTTTCTCCAAGTAATTGCCCAACTGACGCAGCATCTTCCCATGGTACTCCCATTAGCCATGTTAATGGAGCTAACACAAGACCAAAAATTGATTGGAGATTGAATTCAGTATAGCGCCCGGATGTTGCAGATTCAAGAAATTGATTTAAACCAGTCCAACTTCCAATTGCCCCACTCAGTAATGCATTTACAAGTGCAATTATTGCAGTAAAAACCAAAAGCATTACTCCGACATTCACTGCCATTTTTAAGCCATCTGCAGTTCCATGTGCAATCGCTTCTAGCCAATTGCCTTGTTTTTCAATTTTAACCTCTGCGGAATCAATGAATTTCTCTGTTTCTGGCATCAGCATTTTTGCAGCTACAATTGCAGCGGGAGCGCTCATCACTGATGCTGCAAGTAAATGACGCGCAAAGAAAATTTGTCTTTCTGGATCATCCCCCCCTAAGTAGTTTATATATGCGGCCAAAACTGCTCCAGCTATTGTTGACATTCCTCCAGACATCAGGCAAAGTAATTCGGAACGGGTCATTTTCTCTATATAGGGTTTCACAAGCAGAGGAGCTTCAGTTTGGCCGACAAATACATTAGCAGCAGCAGATAGACTTTCAGCACCCGAAAGTTTTAATGTACGTTTCATGAACCATGCAAATACAAACACAACTCTTTGTAGTATTCCGAAATGGAATAAAAGACTGGTTATTGCACTAAAAAATATGATTGTAGGTAAAACTTGAAACGCGAAGATGTAACCAAAATTATCTACATTCCCAACGAGATCGCCAAATAAGAATAAACTACCCTCTCGGGCAAATCCAAGTAAAGAAACGAAACCTTTCCCAATAGAGTCAAAACCATTAGAAATCCAATCTAGCTCAAGTATTAAAAAAGCTAACCCAAATTGAATTAGAAGCCCCTTGATAACAAGAGGCCAAGAAATCGCCTTCCTTTTAGAGCTAGCTAGCCATAATACCCCAAGTAAAAGAATCAAGCTTAAAATTGGCCTAAGGATTTCCATGCTATTTATTATTTAATGTGTCTCGGATTCGAGCAGCAAGTTCGTAATCTTCTGACAGAATAGCCTTGTTTAATAATTCCTCTAATTTCTCTTTTGAAATTGCATTTAAATCGTCTATTTTCTTTTGATTAGAAATCACAGGGCTTTTAGATGAAGAGTGTTCAGGTTTTTCTACAGATAATGCCATTCCAGCTTTTATTAGAATCTCTTTAGTTGTATAAATGGGACACTTTGATCTCAATGCCAATGCTATTGCATCTGAAGGTCGAGAATCTATCTGATGCTCAGTGTCTGAACTTTTAAAGACTAGTTCGGCATAAAAAACACCATCTTGAAGATCTTTGATAAGTACTTCTTTTAAGCTTATTTCGTGTTTCTCAAGCATTGATTGAAACAAGTCGTGTGTCATAGGCCTGGGAGGCTTAGTCATTTTGTCTAAGGCTATCGCTATACTTTGAGCTTCAAATGCTCCAATTACAATAGGTATTTTGATTTTTTCATTTACTGATTCTAATAACAATGCGTATGCACCTGAAGGGCGTTCACTATATGTTAAACCCTTCACTTCTACGCGAATTTTGTCATCCATTATTTTTTAAAGCTCTTTAGCGTCTCGGTTAACCTTGGAACAACATCAAAAGCATCTCCAACAATTCCATAATCTGCAGCTTTAAAAAATGGCGCTTCTGGATCGTTATTAATTACAACAATTGTTTTTGACCTACTTACACCTGCCAGGTGCTGTATGGCTCCAGAAATACCAATTGCAATATATAATTCGGGATTAATTTGAATCCCGGTTTGCCCTACATGTTCACTATGAGGTCGCCACCCTATATCACTTACTGGTTTTGAGCATGCTGTTCCGGCA
>CALKDS010000033.1 GCA_938084135.1 uncultured Flavobacteriales bacterium | reverse complement strand
GGGAATTGGCAATGACTCTACATATAGACGGTTAAGGGGGGAAACAGCATTGACATACGAAGAGTCTTTTAAACTTGCGGATCATTTTGGCCTTTCACTAGACAGTGCAGGTATAGATGCCCTTAAACGTGTGGATTTTGATGCTGGAATACCTATCGAGGAAATTGATGACTATGAAGCCCATACAAATAGAATCATGGATAGAATGCTTCGATTTGAAAATTATGGCGACAACTCTCATATGTATTACTTCGCCTTAGATTTTCCCCTATTTTATATTTATCAATATCCTTCACTTTTAAGGCTAAAATCTTTTTACTGGGGGAAGACCATCTTGGGTCTAACTGAAATGGCCGATTTAACTTACAAAGATTACGAAATATCTGAAGAGAGAAATAAACGAGATTTAGATATTATGCGAAGCTATTCTCAGATACCGTCGTCAGAGATATGGACAAATACTAGTTATGTTGCGACTCTCAAACAATTACAGTATTGCTGGGAAACTGGAATGATAAAGAAACAAAAAGATGCATTAAATATACTCAACGAACTCGAAGAGTTACTTGAGGTTATGCGAACCCAATCTGATATTGGAAAAAAAATAAACCCAATGACAGGGGAGCCTACAGATGCAAATTTTCATTGGTACATAAGTGATTTGTCCGTAGGAAATAATGCTGTTCACATAAAAAGTGGGAACAATTCACATACTTTTCTGAGCTTCAACACATTCAATTTTATTGAAACTAGTAACGTAGCTTTCAATAAACAGACCAAAACCTGGCTAGATAATTTTCTCAAAAGATCCATACTGGTAGGTCCAAGTGCAATTGGGAAAAGGGATCAATATTTGAATAAATTAAGAGGTCAAATTGATTCCATTCGACGCGTTATTCTTAGTGAAGAAGAAACTCTTCTTTAGATAGAGTTTAGTTAACTTTTTAATGGAAATCGGTTTTATTTCTTAAAAAGAAAAAAGTCCAATGAAAATCTTCCGTTCCCAAAAACTGAGACAAGAACTGCGCAAAAAAGATAAAGTTGCGCGGTATCCATTTGGATTAAAAACATGGTATCATGTTTGATAAAAGCAGCTACAATCATTATTATTGCAACCACAATCCCTCCCATTCTCCCAAATAGTCCAAGAGCAATAAGCGCTCCACCAATAACTTCTCCCCATCCAGCAATAATTGCTAAAAATTCAGGAAAAACCCATCCAGCTTTGGTTAAACTATCAATGAATTTTTGAGAAACAGGAAAGTCTTTTATCTTTCCAAGGCCAGCATCAATTGCCATAGTATAGCCAACATGAAAACGAAACAAAAAATATATTAATTCTTGAAAAATAGATTTTCCAACACGACTCGGTGGAGGCAACAAGAGTTTTTTCATAGTTAAAATTTAGTGCAATAATTTACTGCGAGCTTATGAAAAGCATCGGATAAAATTGAAGTTATATTATTTTTTCTCCGATCATATATTGCCCGTCCATCAACTTCATATATTGACGTTAATTCACCCATAGAGCCTGTTCCAAAAGCTTCATCCGCCGAGTATAATTCAGTCAAGCTGATATTTCTTTCTCTGACATCAATATTTAAATCTTTGGCTGTCTCAATAATCAGCGCACGCGTTATTCCATGAAGACAAGCATCTGGATTCGGCGTATGAAGAACATTATCCTTGACAATAAAAATATTTGTTCCATTCATCTCTGATATAAATCCATAATTATCAAGCATCAAAGCATCATCTGCTCCGGCATGATTTGCTTGAATCTTTGCTAGAATATTATTAATTAAATTATTATGATGAATTTTAGAATCTAAATTCATGGGACTATTTCTTCGAATTGAAGAAGTAATTATTTTTATACCCTTATCATTATCGTAAACAGGAGGCTTCCACTCTGCCAGTACGATTAAAGTGGATCCGTAAGAGTTTAGTCGCGGATCCATACCGGATGTTATCTTTTCTCCCCTTGATAGGGTTAATCGAATATGGACACCATCTGTCATTTTATTAACCCGCAAAGTTTCAAAAATTGCATTTTTGATAAATTCACGAGAAGGAATATCTGAAAAAGCCATAGCTCTTGCAGAGTCTTCTAATCTATCTAAGTGGCGGTCAAGGCAAAAGACTCCTTGTCTATATACCCGAATACCCTCCCAAACTGCATCTCCACCTTGAACAGATGAATCAAAAACAGAAACCATTGCGTTCTTTCTATCCATCAGTTTGTCCTTAATCCAAACTTTTATTGAAGCATTACGGTCATCATATTTTTGAAGCATGTGAATTTATTTATTTAATAAAAGTAATGGAAAAGAAAACTGCTCAACTCATAATGAGAAATTGAATTCTAAAAACCTGCTGACCTCAATTATTTTCTTCATTATTCAAAGATAATGCGATCACGATACAGCTCATTATAGAATGGTAAAGCCTTTATTTCAATATCGGAATATTTAGGCCTTAAAGACGGACCTAATTCAGTGCCTTTTTCAAAAGCAGCTGTCTTGTGAACATTTGAATACCAATGAGGCCACCATGTACCATCATATTCTTTTTCTCCTCTTGGCCAAGATAGCATTTCTGAATAAAATGGTATCCCCAGAGCATCGCATATAATTGGGAAAGTCTTATTGGGAGCTGAGAGCATTTCATCACTGTCAACAATAATTTTTTGACCAGGCAACTTTTGAATACTTCTCCATTGATTGATTTGCTCAACAATCCCAATATCTGAAAGGGTTAAATCAGGAAGGACTTTAGCAAATGACCGTATTACTTTTCGTGGGTGTCGTATCCAAAAAATATGAACTGCATTTGAAGCCCAATGCCAAGGAACATCTATCATATGGTGAGCCATATTTTTTAAATATATCTCTTCCTTGACTGATGAACGAATAAATTTATGAATTCGCTCTATCGATCCATCTGGACTATTTGGATAAGAATTTAAAGTTTCCTCTCGACCTGGGTGCTTTAATCCTGTTCTTTTCAAAAATGAAGCATAAAATGGCTCATCAATAACAAAACAATTAGGTCTTTGAGCAAAGGAATACATCAATGCGGTACTAATGTTTCTAGGACCGGATATAGCATGAATTATTTTAGGCTCATTCATATAACAATGATACAAAG
This sequence comes from uncultured Flavobacteriales bacterium, assembly GCA_938084135.1. Lineage (GTDB taxonomy): Bacteria > Bacteroidota > Bacteroidia > Flavobacteriales > Schleiferiaceae > TMED14. The sequence goes on along the minus strand of CALKDS010000033.1, from coordinate 3,208 downwards.
TACAGCCAGGATATAAATAAAATCATATGAGTATCTAAAAAGGTTCAATCTTAAGAAATCCCAGTTGACCATTATCTACTGCTACTATTGCCCCACCATCTGATGTTAAATCTATGTCCTCACCAGCCCAATCTATTTCACTTCCTCCAGAAAAAGTCTTCTGCCATTCCAAAGCACCAGAGGAACTGTATTTCAAGAGATATACATGCCATGTGTTTGAATTATCACCATTCTCTGAACAGGTTGCATTATAACTTTGATATTCATCACCAGTGCCTGCAACGATGATACAACCACCATCAATTGTCGCCTTAATTCCCCAAGCTTCATCATGGATAAAATCAGGTGAAAACCCTCTTGGATTTCCTCTTTTCTGCTCCCACAACTTATTCCCGCTTGTGTCTATTCTCATGGTGTAACTATCCCAATTTGCAGTTCCAGAGAGTGTATGACCTGTTAAAAATATTGCACCGTTTTGATTTATATCTAAACCAAAACAATGATCTGAATTGATTCCTCCAAACTCTCTATTCCAAACAATATTACCTGCAACATCAACCTTAATTAGTGCATAATCATCAGCATCTTGAGTAAGACCCGATATATAAAAATGATTATGATATGGAATTATCCTATAAGCATGAGCCATATAGTCCTTGATATTAATCCCTGACAATTTATTCGCCGAACTATCTAGTATCATCATATACCCTTCCCCTTCAGTAAAAAAGGTGTTTAATTCATCTTGAGCATTAATATAGCCAACTGCTATCATACCATTCCCTGAAATAGCAATATGTTCAATTGCATTACTGCCTCCATTACCATAGGTTCTTTTGAAAATAGTATTCCCGTTATTTTTATCGAGTTTAATAATCGCGCTCTTTTCATCCAAGCTACCTGCGATTAAAAACCCACTTGGTATTTCAATTGCACTATTGCCAAGATTATGATTACCCTCAGCAAACTCTTTTTTCCATTGCAGTATACCTTGACTATCTGTTTTGACCACAATTATTTTTGCTGAGTTCGGAATAAATCCCGTTTCTCCTATTTGGAGAAAACCACCGTCTGAACATGTCATAATATAATGGCCATGTGATTCCTCCTCTGACCCTTCAACTGAAGAAAACCAATCTAATCCTGGGGCATCTGGATATTGCGAAATATTGCAATCATCATTTACCTTACCGCATCCCAAAAAAATAAAAATACAGGGAAGTATGATTTTGAGTATTTCGTTTTTATTAAAATCCATATTTTATACATTTCTGGAAAAAAGTTAAAGAAAAAAATTGAATTCAATTGCTTGAAAAGCAGTTAAAAAAATTCTGAGTTTAAACCAGCTTACTTATATTCATCGGAACTTCCATTAATAGGATTTTGGCACCTTTAGATGCAGATATATTTATATTCTCAATATTCCAGATGCCGAATCCATCTCTCTTTTCTAACAACTCTTTTCCTACTTCAGCTTGGCCTTCAATGATGAAAATATATATACCATTAGAGGCTAAATTTAAATTGTAATTAACTTCTTTATCGATATCAAAGTCAGCCATACTAAACCATGAATTTTGATGAATCCATACACCCTGATCATTTTGATTAGGAGATAAAATCTGATAAAATTCATTTTTGACTTCGATATCTTCGAGTGAAAGTTGATCATAGCGGGGAGTCACATTCTTCTTATTTGGAAACAACCAAATTTGCAACACTTTCACTGCGTGATCCTCATTTGAGTTAAATTCACTGTGATTTATACCTGTCCCTGCGCTCATTACTTGAATATCTCCCTTTTTAATAATCGTTCCATTACCCATATTGTCCTTATGAGCCAAGGTACCTTCCAGAGGTATTGTTATGATCTCCATATTATCATGTGGATGTGTTCCAAATCCCTTGCCCCCGGCGATAGAGTCATCGTTTAATACTCTAAGAACGCCGAAATGCATTCTATTTGGATTCTGATAATTAGCAAAACTGAATGTATGGTTAACCTTTAACCATCCGTGGTCTTGGCTCCCACGTGTGTTTGCTTTATGTAAAACAGAAGAGTCGCTCATTTTTTTAATATTTGGAATATGATTAAATCCTAAACAATTTTATTCTTTTTTTGTCGAACATGAATTTTTAAAAGCCTTTTTGATTCTTTTTTTACGATATCATTTTTCCTAAGCTCCCAAAGTTGTTTTTTCACTTGAGTAGTAGATAATTCATTTGAAATTATGGGGGTTTTGTATATCTCAGGAATACTATTATCTATCAAATCAATTTCTGTAAGCTTCCATGGTTCATGGATGAATGCACTATCGATTTTTGATAATTCTGGAACCCATTTCCTTATAAAATTCCCATCTAAATCTTTCTCCTTTGATTGTTTCACAGGATTATATACTCTGATCGCATTTATACCGGTCACCCCAGCTTGCATTTGAAATTGAGGATAATGAATACCTGGCTCATAATCTAGAAATAGTTCAGCTAAATAATAAACCCCTCTCCTCCAATCTTGCTCCAAATAATGGCTTAAAAAAGAAACCAGCATCGCACGCATTCTAAAGTTAAGCCATCCATTATGGATTAAACAGCGCATACATGCATCAACTAATGGAAATCCTGTTTGCCCCTTTTTCCATTGATCCAATAAAAAATCATTATTGGGATAATTCATTTGCTCATAACCATTATTAATACAGATTTCCTCGTAGGAACAATCCACTTCAAACTTTTGAATAAAATGTGAACGCCATTTTAATCTAGTAAGAAAAGAATCAAAATTTCGCTTATTTAAATGATATTCTTGAGCATTTTTAACATGCTGAAAAATCTGTTTTGGGGTTATATTTCCCCATGAGAGGTATGTAGAAATTCTACTACAAGAATGTCTACTTGCCCCAGGTTTTGATATATTCTTGTTGTATTCATAGGATCGATTTTGGATAAAAGAGTCTAAATATCTCCATGCATATTGCTCGCCTGCTGGCTGAAACTGGCTAGGATAAGATTTCAAAAATGGAAACTTCTCAATATCAAAATCAAATGGAGTAATATCTAGATTGAATTTATTTATTGAGAATTCATTAGAAATTATTTCCGAATTGGCGTATTCAAACCATAGATTATCCCAACCTTGTCTATTTTTGATTCCCCTCTTGACTGATTGGTTTTCAAATTCTTTCCACTCGATAGATTTATCCCGAAA
>CALKDS010000032.1 GCA_938084135.1 uncultured Flavobacteriales bacterium | reverse complement strand
AGAAAAAGCCCCACATTTCTGTAGGGCCCTTCGTGACCTCGGCAGGATTCAAACCTGCAACCTCCTGATCCGTAGTCAGGTGCTCTATTCAGTTGAGCTACGGGGCCTTTTCTAAACAAGGATGCAAATATATACATCCTGATCTCTTAAAATCTATTAGATTTTAGTCGTTTCTCTTGCGCTTGTGAGAACTCCAGTTTGTTACTTTTCCATCCAGAACATAATACCATTCATTAAAAGTGGTTTTCTCAATCACTTCCTCTAGATAAGTTCCCTCAACATTAAATCCGGCATTTACCCATTCGCCTCCAACAGTATCATTTTCTAGATTCACAGAAAAAGCATAAAACATATCCCAAGAATATAGGGTATCCATTGAACCTTCTTTTTCAACTATTGCAAGAAATGCATCTGACCCTTCAGCTACTCGACCATCATCAAAACTGAACTCACCGTCAGCAGCTAAAAATTCGCTCATCGCTTCTGTATCCCAATTTTTCCATGCTGCATCCAAACTAACCACAACATCAACACTGGCTTGTGAACCAATACCAACACTACCATCTTCTCCGCCAAAACCTACTCTGCTCTCCATTACCTCTGGAGCAGTACATGCCGCAAAAGCTATTAAAGTCAAACAAACAAATACTTTTTTCATTTTTTTATTTTAAATTTTAAAGATCAAAATCAACATTTTTCTGAATGATTTTCGAATCACGAATATAATCTGAATATATCAAGTAGAACAACCAGAAATTTGAAAAATTAATTTCCCTCTTCGTCTTCTTGTTCATCTAATCCATCAAGGAAACGTAACATATTACCTTGGCTTGTAGTAGTAAAAGTGAAGTAAGGATTACCATCTTTTGGAGGTAAGCTTCTTTTCTTCACATCGAGACTTAATATTTTATTTAAAAAAGTTTTATCTGTGGAATAATAGCGCAACACATTTCGCTTAAAGTATAAAAAATGTTCAGTGTCAGAGTTTAAGTAAAGCGAAAACTGATCACCTCCTCTACGTTTTCTCAGCTCTAAAACACCATCTAAAAATTTGTGAACAGGTTCTCCGGCAACAGAGCTAATACCTAATCCGTTTTTCGAACGAAATGCACGTGAATTCTTATCATAACTGAAATCTATCTCATCAAAAACAAATGTCTGTCTTAACTCTTTTGGCATTCGATATTCTGTAGACGCGGAATAATAATTGTTCTTATCCTTTTGGCTCATCAATCTATTCAAACCCTCATTCATATAATCATTTGCCCAATCTGTTGTTATAGCTCCGATGACAGAATTCATCTCTATGGGAAGAGCTTTAAGAACATCTTCCGAAAATAAAAAGTCTAATGTAAGTGACGTAGTCGCGCTCAATCGATTTGTAAACAGTTTATATTTTATTTGACCAAACGATTGAATAGCGACCCTTCCTAATTTAGATGCCAAAAGTATTTCACCCAATCCTTTAGCCTCACAATCTTGGGGGTTCAATTCAAAGTAATCATCTGGTGCATCTGGATCTAAAAGCCTACGTCGAGATGTAACCACATACGCATTGCTCTCAACATCATAAAATAAGATACCACGAGAACTAAATAATTTCACTGAAGAAGAAGGGTTGTTCCGCATTATAAAGGCGGTGTAGGGACTTGCAGAATCAGATCTGAGATAAATACCATTGTAAACTTTACGAGAAGGCCTTGCTGTATCAGGATCTGGTAAATCAATAATTATTTCTAAAGGATCAATTTTCGTAGTTGTAATAACCCAATCAGTCTTTAAAAAAGGACAATCCGCCGTGATATGTATACTACCTCTTACAGTTAACATTGGGTCTATAGACTCCATATTAACAATTCCATAATACTTGAAACGTGGACTTAAATAAAATTCAGATTCAGGTAATAATTCTCCTTGAGCTACAATATGATTGGCAGTATCAACATCAATTCTACCCATGGGGATGGGCCAAATAACATCCTGTTCATCACGATATTGATATGTTCCATTACCATATAAATTATTTCGACCTCTAATTTTTAATTCTGCATTTACAATATTGTGATACTTGCCCAATCTACTTGCTAACATTGAGGCATTATTTAAAGTTTGCATAAAGGCATTCTGCTCAATAGTTACTCTTCCGCTATCTGGATAAATTCTTGAATCTGCGACATCTATTGACGGAACACCAAAACACTCAAGTAAACTTGGTGTTAAATAAAATTTAGCATTCTGTGCAAGGAAACTCAACCCTCCTTGATTGTCATGTGTAGATGTTAAGCGGGACTCAATATTAGAGCTTTTACTAATTGAAACATACTTGTCAATAACATTCCATTCTGCCCGATCCATATTTGCCCGGTATTTGTTTCTCGGAAATATTAATGTGTTATCTCCATCTTGGAGGTCAAAAACTCCTTTATTGGTGACAAAATCGACCTCAGATATGGCATTATCCATTTGAAAACTCCATTCGCTCATTTCAGATTCACGTACGCGAAAGTCAGCTCTTCCACTCTGTATCCATTTAGAAAATAAGCGAATCACTTCTCCTTCAAGCTCTGCATTATTAAATGCAAGTAGACCTTTAGCATCAAGGAATCCCGGAGTATATTTTAATCTACCAAAGACATCCATTGACCTATCCGAATAAGTATTAAACGGTTCATCCATACTTGTTGACCACCAGGTATTAAAATTTGGTTCCCATTGCATATGAACGAAATCACCTGTAACACCAGGGTGACCAGCACCCCGGGGTAATCCTTCCATTGGATTGAGGTGAAAATCCCCATTGCCTCTAAGAGTATCTGGAAACAGTTCAAATCTAGAACTAGTGCCAACAGCTTCTTCAAATGAAACACTTCCATTCAAGCGCAGTCCAGCAATTGATAATTTCACGGCACCCTTAACTAAACCTTTACCTCCAAATGTAGACCAACCGACATCACCTGTTTCTTGCGTAAACCCAAAAGAATAATCATCTTGAACACGAATATCTTGGCGTCTTGTTTCAAAAATATCTGAACTTTTAAATTCACCTTTAAAAACCAGACCCTCAGTTGTTGTATTATCGAGAGAGTCTATCTGAAATGGGTCAATGTTAACATAAAACTTATCACGCTCATAAACGCCGTCATAGGATCTATCGTAGAATATTTTCGCAGATTTTTCAGATTTAAAAATTGGATATTTAGGATATCGTTGATAGCTAGATTTATTTGATGGGTAGTCAATTAATAATTCTCCAGATATATTCTCAATAGTATTCCTTACCCTCACTAATGGTCTGCTACCATCTTCCATTAGTTTAAAACTTGGAACAGAAAATCTCATCGAATCAATTACTGGCATATTAAATCGAAAAAGAGCATAGTCAAATTTATTTTTCCTACTGTAAAAAGTAAACCTACCTGCTTCTATTCTCCCATCAAAATCAAAATTTAAATTTTCGTGAATCAAAACCTTATTTGACTCTGGATAGAGAGCCACTTTCTGCGAGTCTGAAAGGGCTATTGTACTTACTCCAAAAACTTCCAGATCAAGATCTAATAGACTAACTTTTGCATTCATGCCTTTACCTACATTACTTAAAAATCTTATTACATCAAAGTCACGTCGATTGGAATGATTTAATATATACTCTGTCGTTTTTGGCAATACTTCCACTTCTCTTCTGTCTAGACTATACCTGACAAAGCCATCAATTGCTAATTCCATCATAAAACGTTCGCAAGACTCAAGCGGCATCCCTAGGCCAACAGCCATTTGATACACTCCTATGGACCCATAACTAAAACTCTTACCAACTTCCTCTATCTTGACAAGTGGGTTCTCTAGATCAAGACCCTGCAGTGCTGCATACCTAGAACTTCTAAAATATTGATCAGACTCAATTATTATTGGAGAACCATTTCCCATATTCAGTCCACCCAGAGTAAACATAGGATCAGACGTTCTCCATCTTATCTGATCCAGGTCCATTATTAAATTGTGATAACTATCAGCGAAAGGTGCAAGAGACATTCCCTTGCTAGGTCTATCAATTCTTAACATTTGCTCTATCGGGTCATAAGAAACTTGACTTTTCAGATGATACAATGAATCTCCGCCAAGTTTAAATGAGACCTCCGACTCACTAGAAATAAGTTCATCTGATCTAATTACAAATCTTTCAGATCTGATATTCAAAACTTCAAGAGTATCATACCAAAATTTAAAGTGAGCCTTTAAATCTTTTGTTCCAGACGCGAAAAAACGTTGTCCGATTATCGAAAAACCTCCTTTATAATCAACACCTTCAAAGAAATTCGGTATTTCTAATTCATTATTAAATGCCTCAAAGCGAGGAAAAATGGCATTATTTGCCTGATTTCTTGCGGTCATTCTATCTTCGAAAAAGCCTAAAAGAGGTTCTCGTAGATAATAAGAACTAAACAACTTTACTGTATCTACAGAAAAACCAGGCTCATTAAGATTCACATTCCAATTACCAAGGTCAGCGTAAAGCTCTCCGGGACCAAAGCCTGCACGAAGCCACTCCACTTGGCCCATTTCTGCAATAACCCTTGTTTTGAATGGATCATATATACCTGAAACATCATTTATTTCGATTGAATCGTTTTTAAATCTTCCAACAAGGCGTCCGCCTTCTATCCGATACAAAGTGCTATCAGATACTTCTGCAGAATCTAAATCTGCAACAGAAACAATTCCATCCTGAAGCCACCATGATAATTGTCCATCATCAAATAAACGAACTGAAATAGACATGTCACTTCCATTTAGTGCTGAAAACGTATGTAAGAATTTTTCAATATCCTTACGAGAAGATCGATCAAATTCTCTTTGAATTTCTCGCCAAAATCGTTCAGATATTTTTTTTGGATAATTTGATGATGAACTAGACCATTCTTTAAATAAGTCCACTAACTCGATCCATGCAATTGGTTTTACAACACGTCGAATAAGCATTTTATTCGCAATATTTTTAAAAACCTCCTTTTCATTTAACTCCTCATCCCCACTGAAGCTATTATACAATTCCCAAAACTCTTGAGATGAGCTCTCCCATGTTTTTTTTCCAAGATTACTGGATAAGTGCTTATCGAATATTCTCTTAAACTGATCGTCCTCTACAAGAAAAGTTTTAAATGACTGAGCACCGATATGGCCTTTAAAAATAACAAAAAAGAAAATTAATAGACTCCATTTTTGGAGTCTAAGGAATTCAAATGGTAGGATATTTTCAAGTCTCTGAACGATAATTCAAAGTAAGGTGAATCCACCCCTCTTTTGATGACTGACTCACTAAAAAATATCCACAATCTTTTGCACGTTCTAAAACCTTGTCAACATCATCTAAATAAAAGCCGCTAAGATGCAAAAGAGTACCGTCATAAGAGTTGTTTGCATACGAATCCATATCTGAAAGCAGAGTATTCCTATTTATGTTTGCAAGAATATAGTCGTAACTGCCATAAGCTATACCCGCAGAAGATATAAGCTCAGCTCCTCCTAAATAAATATCAGAATTATCGGATACATTATTATCATGTATAACCTCCAATGCGTTTTCAGCAGAATAAGGATCAATCTCAATACCAATGGCTTTAATAGCGCCCATTTTTACTGCCAAAACAGTCAATACACCTGTACCGCAACCCATGTCCAAAATTTGCTTCCCCTTTAAATCACGTTTGAGAAGTTCCTGAATCATAAGATATGTAGTAGGATGGTGACCAGTTCCAAAAGCCATTTTTGGATTGATCTCTATCAGATATTGATATTTGTTTGTGTCAAGACCTGAATGAAATGGTGCTTTTACTAACACTTGATTTTCAACATAAACTGGAGAAAAATTTGACTCCCAATTAATATTCCAATTTTGATGAGGTATTTCCAAAGTTTCAATTTTTAATGGACCTTTTGAAAGACCGAGAGGAAAATCATCAGTTGTTATTACTTCATATTGGTCTTTTGGTACATAAGCCAAAACGTTTAAACCCTTCACTTCAATGGACTCAACAGGTTTGTCTTGCATGTCAGCAATTACAAAATCAATAGCATCTGCATTTGATACTCTGACTGAAATCTGGATGTAATCCATTAAGATTTTCTCAATTTCTCTACCAAAAGAAGAAAATCATCAGCGTTTAGCGAAGCCCCGCCAATAAGACCACCATCCACATCGGGTTGAGCAAAAATATCATCTGCATTAGAGGGTTTGCATGAACCTCCATATAGTATTGGTAACTCTCCATTTCCAAATGTCTCTTTCAGTTTACCCCTGAGAAAAGTGTGCATTTCCTGAGCTTGCTCAGGGGAAGCCACTTCACCAGTTCCAATGGCCCAAACAGGCTCATATGCGACAACTACATCTGCAAGACCTTCTGGTGAAAGATCACTCAAAGCGATCTTCAGTTGTGCCCATGTATCATTGAGAAAAGTTCCAGACTTTCTTTGTTCTAATTTTTCACCGACGCAAACAATTGGAATCAAATGATGCTTTAATGCAGCTTTAACCTTCAATGCAACCAAATCATCTGTTTCTTTAAAATAATCTCTTCGTTCTGAATGGCCTATTATCACTGCATCTACTTCTGAATTTAAAAGCATTTCTGGAGATATTTCGCCAGTAAATGCTCCAGAATCTTTATGGTGGCAATTTTGCGCTGCAACTGCAATCTCAGGGTTTTCCCAGAGTTTTTCAACGGATGGGATTAGATGCAATGAAGGAGGGGCGATTACAACTCGAACATCACCAACTACCTCATTAGTTAAAGAATTAGAGATTTTTTCTAAAAGAGACATACCCTCTTCAGGAGTTGTATTCATTTT
>CALKDS010000031.1 GCA_938084135.1 uncultured Flavobacteriales bacterium | reverse complement strand
AATTATCTCAATTAATTTTTTAAAGGGCTTTTCGTAAAAGAAAAGCCCTTTTTTTATATTAGAGTAATGAAAATTAAAGATTTAGAAAAAATTTTAGAGGATTGGGCCCCATTATCATTACAAGAGAGTTATGATAATTGTGGGTTATTAGTGGGGGAAAGTGATACCAAGATCACTTCTGTACTGGTTTCATTAGATATTACCGAAGAAGTTGTTTTAGAAGCGATTCGCAGAGATGCAAATATGATCGTAGCTCATCATCCAATAATATTTAAAGGTTTAAAATCTCTGACTGGAAATAATGAGGTAGAGAGGTGCGTAATAATGGCAGTTAAAAACCGTATTGCTTTATATGCAATACACACTAATCTTGATAGTATTTCAGGTGGTGTTTCTCATGCTATGGGAGAGGCTTTAGGTTTATTACATATGAAAACACTTTCACCGAAAAAAGCAGGTCTATTTCAATTAGTCACTCATGTTCCAACTGAGTATGCTAAAATTGTTTCTGAAGCCCTATTTAATGCCGGAGCAGGGAAAATTGGTAGCTATGATCAATGTCAATTTACAGTAAAAGGAAAAACCTCATTTCGACCATTAAAAGGTTCAAATTCTTTTAAAGGAGATGTCGGTAAGTTAGAAATAGGGGATGAAGATCGGTTGGAATTAATTGTGCCGATAGAAAAGAAAGAACTCGTCGAAAATACTCTAATTAATATTCATCCGTATGAAGAGGTTTCATTTGCTTGGTTGGAAATGTCGAATTCATTTCGAGATAGAGGTTTTGGAGTAATTGGTGAACTTGAAACTGCTCTTAGCGACAAAGATTTTATAAAAAAAATAAAAGATGTATTTGGTGTAAAAGCTATGAGGCACACAAATTCTGAATCGAATTTAATAAGGCGAGTAGCTCTTTGCGGAGGTTCTGGTTCTAAATTACTTCCCAATGCAATTAAATTAAATAGTGATGCTTTTATAACTTCAGACATTCCGTATCACACGTTTTTTGATGCAAAAAAAGTTATATTTTTGGCAGATATTGGTCATTGGGAGAGTGAACAGTATACAATTCAATTAATTACTGATTACATTCGCTCTAAAATGACTAATTTCGCGGTCATTAAAACGGAATCAATAACGAATCCAATCATCACATCCTGAAATGGCCAAAAAGACAAATACAGCAAAAAATACCGCAGTTGAGGATAAACTTCGTGCGCTTTATGATCTTCAAATTGTAGATCGACGTATTGACGAAATTCGTAATCTACGCGGGGAGCTACCCCTTGAAGTTCAAGATTTAGAAGATGAAATAGCCGGGATGCAAACGCGATTATCCAAAGTAGAGGATGAAGTTGCATCTGCTAAGACAGAAATCAAAGGACATAAGCAACTTATTAAGGCTTGTCAAGAAAAGATTTCTAAATATGAGGAACAACAGAAAAATGTTCGTAATAATCGTGAGTTTGATGCAATTGCGAAAGAGACAGAGTACCAAGAATTAGAAATCCAACTGGCTGAAAAGCATATTGGAGAATTTGAGGTAGTTGTTGAAACTCGTGGTTTGTTGTTAACTACTATTCAAGAAAAGTACGAAGAACGTCAAAGCCACTTAGAATTTAAAAAGAGTGAATTAGATTCTATTGTTAAAGAAACTCAAAAAGAGGAAAAATTATTATTGGCTCGCTCAGAGTCTTTAGCGAAAGCTTTATCTGATGATAGACTTCTAGCAGCTTATACCAGAATTCGGTCTAAGGTAAATAATGGTCTTGCTGTCGTTTCTATTGAACGGGGTGCTTCGGGAGGTTCTTATTTTACTATACCTCCTCAGCGTCAGATGGAAATTGCTCAACGAAAGAAAATAATGATTGATGAGCATTCTGGAAGGATCTTGGTTGATCCTGAATTGGCTCAGCAAGAAGAAGATAAGATGGCAAAAGAAATTGGTCCTCTTTTATAATTCTTGAAAACATAATACTTTTACAAGATTAATCCTTGTGACAAATAAAAAGGGGTTCGACTTCTGGTATTCCATATCGATTTACATCTCTTTGTTCTAGTGTTTTCCCAAGAATAACAGTTTCCACTCTAAAGCCAACGGATTCTAATCTTTCAGGATAGTCTTCTCCATACAATCTTACATGATCATATTGTAAAAATTTTCTTTCTCTCTCCTCAGGATCTGTTATTGAGGGGTCTTCAATTGTCTTTTTTATTCCACTTACAAAAGGGACTTGAAATATTCCCCAACCGCCTGGTTTCATTACTCTATATAGCTCATTTAGGCAAGTGATATCATTGTTAACATGCTCGAGAACATGGTTGCAAAAAATTACATCAAATTTATTTTCGTCTAAGGGTATTTGGTGTAAGTCGAAATGTAAATCAGCTAAAGGGGATTCAATATCTCCAGATGTGACTTCAAGATTAGATAATTGTTTGAATCTATAATGGAAGCACTGTTCTGGTGCAATATGTAATACTTTAAGTTGCTTGGTGAAAAAGTTTGTTGAAATCTTTAGATATAAATAAAGTAGTCGATGCCTTTCAAGGGAGTTAGTTCCCGGGCTCATGGCGTTATTGCGAATCCGTCCACCATATCCATATGGTAAAAATTTTCGATAGCTACGTCCATCTATGGGATCAGTAAACTTATTCCCCCAGTATATTATTGGTCCAATAATTCTCATCACCGCACTTAGTCTTATAAGCCATGGTCGAGGGATGTATTTTAGAGCGAGTTCAATCATGGGCTTATCTCAGAAGTTATTTTATTTATCCCAAGGGCTTGATAGATATAATCGAATGTGGATAAAATTTCTGGATGCCCATTAACTATCGCAATATCATGTTCAAAATGTGCGGAGACTTTATTATCTGCCGTCACAATACTCCAGCCATCTTCAAGCTGTCGGACATGTTGGGTGCCCAGGTTAACCATAGGTTCAACTGCTAGAACCATTCCATTTTTTAATAATTTTCCTGTATTTTTTTTACCATAATTTGGTACCTGAGGGTCTTCGTGCAGTTTTTTTCCTAATCCATGTCCTACTAATTCTCTTACTACTCCGTATCCTTTAGATTCGCAATGCTGTTGTATGGCATATCCTATATCTCCAACTCTTTTTCCATTTTGCATTTCTGAAATGCCTCTATAGAGAGACTCTTTTGTGGTTTCAAGTAGGTTCTTAATTTCTTTAGATATTTCACCCACAGGAAATGTATAAGCATGATCTCCGTAATATTCGTCGAACAGAACTCCGCAATCAATAGAAATGATATCACCATCAACCAAAGGTTTACTTGATGGAATTCCATGTACAACTTCGCTGTTTACTGAGGTGCATAAGGTATTAGGGAATCCATACATACCAAGAAATCCAGGTTTCCCTCCATTGTCTCGTATAAATGTTTCTGCTAGTCTGTCTAGGTGAAGTGAGGTAACTCCTGGTTTTATTTCAGAAGCAAGCATACCTAATGTTTTTGAGACCATTAGGGCACTGACCCGCATACGTTCAATTTCATCCTTAGATTTTAGAATAATCATATCTTAATGATTAATGATTTTCCCGTCATTTCTTTGGGTTTTTTAATTCCCATCCAATCTAGTATTGTCGGCGCAACATCTCCTAAAACTCCATTTCTTAGCTTATAATTAAAACTTTGATCTGAAACAATAAAGAACGGTACTGGCTGGGTTGTATGAGCTGTATTAGGACTCCCATCTTTATTGATCATACAATCTGCATTTCCGTGATCTGCAAGAATAAAGAATGTATAATTGTGTTTGATCCCTTTTTCAACTAATTTTTGACTGCAGCTATCAACAGTTTCAACTGCTTTTACTGCAGCAGAGACATTGCCTGTATGACCTACCATATCGGGATTGGCAAAATTCAAGCAGATAAAGTCTGCAGATTCATTCTCCAGTTCGGGAATAATTGCTTCACAAATCTTATTCGCGCTCATTTCAGGCATTAGATCATAGGTTGAAACTTTTGGTGACGGGCATAATATTCTTTTCTCATTTTTAAATTCTGCTTCCCGTCCTCCTGAAAAAAAGAAAGTGACATGCGGATATTTTTCAGTTTCTGCAATACGAATTTGGCTTTTCCCTGAATTTTCAAGGACCTCACCTAAGGTGTTTTTTAAATTATCTTTTTCGAAGATTACTTGAACCTTGGAATATTTTTTATCATATTTTGTTAATGTGTAGAAGTGGGTGTTTAATTTGAACATTTTATAATCAGGAAAATCTTCCTGACTGATAACTCTTGTCAACTGCCTTCCTCGGTCTGTTCGAAAATTAAAAAATAAAACAACATCACCATCGCAGATCTGAATCGGTTTAATCTGAATTGGTAAAATAAATTCATCGGTCTGCCCAAGATCATATGCGGATTGAATTGCCTCAGAGGCATTACCGTTAAATTGTCTTCCTTCTCCCTTTATAATTAGATTATAGGCTTTTTGAATTCTTTCCCACCTATTATCTCTATCCATAGCAAAGTAACGTCCACAAATACTTGCGATTTGGCCTGTCGTTTTCTTCATGTGCATATCTACATCATGTAAAAAGCCTTTTCCACTTTTGGGATCAGTATCTCTTCCATCAGTAAAGGCATGTAAATGAACATCATGAATATCTTTTTCAGCAAATAATGTGAGTAGTCCTTTAAGATGATTCAAATGACTGTGAACTCCTCCATCACTCACTAGGCCAATTAAGTGTAAACGCTTCCCATTGCAGTTTTTTAATAATTTTTGAAAGGTTTGATTTTGAGATATACTTTTTTGCTCGATTGCCCTGTCAATCTTTGCTAAGTCTTGATAAACAATTCGTCCCGCTCCTAAATTCATATGTCCCACTTCCGAGTTACCCATTTGACCTATGGGAAGCCCAACGGATGAACCTGATGCCTCTAGTCGGGAGCTCATCGAGTCCTTTTTTAGAGAATCGATAAAAGGGGTTTTTGCCATATCTACAGCTGAAACTTCTGGATTAGCGGCAATACCCCATCCATCAAGTATCATGAGCACTGATTTATTCAATAAATTATTCACAATGCAAATGTAATTCTATCTGAAAAGTAATAAAAGTAAAATATCAAATACTCAGAGCACCTTCACTAATTTCAAACGGTTGTTTTCCTGCTGAAAAAATGCGAGCTGATAAATTACCTTTTAAAAAATGCTCTTCACCATTAGACTCAATATAAGAGCCTTCCCTTAGACCTAATACTGGAGTTTTGTTATAAATATGAAACTCTTGGATTCTAGTTTGTCTTGTTTCTCCCATATGAGTTGAATTCTTTGATGGGTCCTGATAGTGCGGATTAATGTTAAATGGAACCCAATTAAAGGCGTTAAAGGTTTTTGGATATATTATCGGCATATCATTAGTTGTACCGATTGTTGCACCAGCAATATTGGTTCCTGCGGAAGTTCCCATGTAGGGTTTTCCAAGTCTCACATACTTATCGATTAATTCAAACGACTCATTATCTATTAATGTCTTAAGTAAAACAAATGTATTACCTCCACCTGTGAAAAAACCACCAGCTTTCATTCCAGCATCTTTTGGGCTATTGAATGTATGAATGCCCCTTAGTTCAATCCCCTCATCTTTAAAAGCGTTAGCCGCAATGGCTGTGTAATCATCCCATGAAATGCCTCCTGGTCTTGCATAAGGAATAAAAATAACGGGACCATCAATATTTTTAAAATGATTAGTCCAGGCTTTTTTAAAATAACTCAAATATGAATGGCCATAAATAGAAGACGTTGAGGCTAATAGTAATTTCATTTTCTGAGTTTTCTTTTTTTTATTAGGTCTTTTTCTTTTCTTTTATTCTTCTTCATATTTCCATAATAGATAGAGTTGATACCATTAACCTGTTGGGTCCAAACCATATGTAAGCCACTTTTAGGATGTGCAACTATACCGTTATAATCTCCAAAAAAGTGATCTGGAGTAGGCGAAAAAGACTCTGCCAAGGCATGATGGTTCCATGTAATTCCACCATCATGGCTATAACTATGAAAGGCTTGAGTTTCCCATGATACTGTGTCTTTCTGTCCATATGCAATAATATGAAGAGAGTTATCTGAGGTATCTACAGCAAACCATGGCATGAAGTGATGAATTACATCATTTGGGTAGGGTATTTTTTTCTTGGTTGACCATTTTTTCCCTCCATCATACGATGTCATATGAGTCAGCCATGATTTTCCATCGGATTGTTCACCAAATACTAAATGTAAATTACCATTTGTTAAAAATTTTGAAATGGGCATTCCATTAGCTCGACCAAAACCGGGAATTTCTTGCGCCCAACCTCCTGTATGAGTAACAATTGGTCGTTCGCTTTTCAACCAAGTTAAAGCTCCATCATCATTTGACCTATTTAACCATATGGTATCTTGGAAACTCCAAATAACAATAACCCCACTAGTTGGGTCAGCTGCTGGAATTGCACCCTCAGTAGTATTATCATCATCAATGCAATCGCCCTCGTTAGAGGATATAGTAATTGCTTTAGACCATGTTTCTCCGCGATCTAATGACTGAGAATATTTTATTCGAGATCGGTATTTTGATTTATCACTTTCGCCATATTTATCAAATTCAGTCCAAGAGACGTGTAATGTGTTATTCTTGTCAACGGCAATTCCCTCTTTATCTTGATCTTTTGGTGGATTATAACCAATACTACTTCCAGAACTCCATGTTACTCCGTGGTCATCTGAATACTGTAAAACAATTCTATCGAGGTAGTCACCATCTTTTTTACCATTAGGAGTAGATAGATGCAAGAAATATGCTCTTCCATCGTAATCATACTGTATTATGGGATCTCCCCAAACTCCATAAGGAGAAGCTAATGTTTGATGACTCCAGCTTTCTAATCCGGTATTTCCGTTTTCATTTGTTCGATGCACTTGATCTAAAACAGACCCTGCTATGATTTGATCACCCTTTGGGTTTGCCGCAATACTAGGCTCACATGCCCACTCGTGAGGAGGAGTTTGAGTACTTATGGGATAGGCTAGCCATTCAAAATTCGTTTCATTTTTTTCAATTTTATCTCTATTCAAACTTTGGGAATATCCTGAAAAAGATAAAAATAGTGTCATCGTTACAAAATGTAAATTTTTTATATTCTTTGCCATTTCCATATGTTTCCAGGTTTGATTCCCAATTTAGTACTAATTCCACCAGAGATTTCTAAAACATAAATGGCTGGTTCCTCTGAAGGCAGGGGACTTTCATTCATGGGTTTGGCATTTTCCTTGATACTTACGACTTGGTTTTTTGAGTTAATATAAATTATGTCAAGAGGTATAAAGGTATTTTTCATCCAAAAATTTTGAATTTTCTCCTCTGGCATTAAGAATAGCATACCCATATCTACTGACATATTTTTTCTCCACATCATCCCAATTTGAATTTCTTTGCTAGTTTCTGCTAATTCTATCTTAAAGTTACCAATTGTGTCAGAATTCGTATTTAAAAAGTAACCTTTTCCCTCTTCTGAAAAACTCGGCTCAAATGTTTTTTTATTTATGTTTTGAGATTTATTTGATTTTGAAGAATTTAATGATGGAGCTATTTGAGCATATAAAAACATGCACAAGGCAATAAATAATGCAATCCTCCCGATAATTTTCAAGTTTTTATTTTTTGTCATTGTTTAGGAATTGGCCCTGAGGGAGTTAATTACAAGATAAAAGCCAATTATTACAAGTGGTAAACTTAAAATTTGCCCCATGTTGAAGTCCATAGCCGTTTCGAATTGCTTCTGATTGGCTTTTAAAAATTCCACAGCAATTCGAAAACCAAATATTAAAATAAGAAAGATGCCAAAAATTCTACCTCTATGATTTAGCTGTCCTTTTTCTCCCAGTACCAGAAGTAATAAGAAAATAACGAAATAACCTGCAGCTTCAAATAATTGTGAGGGAAATCTTGGGATTCCATACATAATTAATTTATAGCCATTTTCTCCATTTGGAGAAAAATAAGAATCTTCAGGAATATAAATATGTCTATTATCTCGACTCTGAAAATTGAATAGTGGCATCATATGAACCTCTAAACGAGACTGCACTGCTCCGATAGAGACCCCTTCTGCTGGAATTATATTCATTTCATATTCAGGAAGATTTAGACTATCTGTAGCCATATAATTGCCGTTTGCTTTAAATTCTGTTTTTTTTATTGCATTTGAGAAATAAGAATCAAAATAATCTAAAACAGGCCTCATAAAAACAGTTTCTGTTGGGTGATTTACGGGATCTCCATAGATTTCTGAATTCGTAAAATTACCAAGTCGAATTAATGCTCCAGCCAATGCTACCGCAATTACAATTCTGTCCATGAGCCAAAGAAATCCGTATTTAATTTCTTTTAAGTTTTTTCTCGAGAAATAATACAACGTTAATGGGATTACAATTGCTGCACCGTGAGATGCTAATCCACCTTTCCATGGCATAAATATTTCAATAATATTCATTTTGTAATACGCCCAGTCATAGAAGAATACATGTCCCAGACGTGCTCCTACAATAGTAGCTAAAACAGTGTATACAAGTAAATTATCTAGGGTTTCTTGTTTGATTCCTTCTTTTTGAAAGTATCGCTTCATTAAGTAGAACCCCCCTAGAAATCCGATAAAAAAAAACATTTGATAGAAGCGTAAAAAAAGAGGTCCAATTTCAATTCCTCTTTCAGCGGCCCAAGTTAAAGTAAGTAGCATAGACCGAAGGTAGCATCTGATGGCTAATTTTGATGCAAATTGAAATTGCTAAGAGCAGAATTTTGATATAATTTATTTGAGTTTAGGAGGTTTTTTTCTGTTAACTGGATCAAAACCTTGCGTCCCCCAGGGATTACATCTAACAATCCGATTTAAAGAGAGCCAACTTCCTTTGAGCGGCCCCCATTCTTTAATTGCTTGCGACGCGTATTCAGAACAAGAAGGGCTATGGCGACATGATGGTAAGGTAAGAGGTGATATAATGTATTTATAAAACCCAATAATAACAAGTAACGGAAGGCTTATTAAGAATTTTATTAACCTCATTAGCTTATCGAGAAATCACTACCGTCGGCTCCATCTTTTATTGTAATTCCGGCATTCAATAATTTTTCTCTAATTGAATCACTTTTAGTCCAATCCTTTTTCTCTCTCGCATTTTTCCTTGTTTCAAAAACAATTTCCATAGCCGCTTTCAATGCAGTTTTATACTTAATTGAATCACCTATGCTCTCATTCTTTAAACCAAGGATGTCATGCATCCATAAGTCCATTTTTTCAGCGAGTAGAAGAGCCCCGTCTTGACCCAAAATACTAGAGTCTTTAGAATCATTTTGAATGACTTTAACAGCTTCAAAAAGATTAGCTATCAATTGCGGGCTGTTAAAGTCATTATTCATGGTAGACTCACAGGATTTATGCCATTTGACTACATCAAATGAACCTTTTTTTGCTCCATTCTTGGCTCTTCTTTCTAGGAGATTACGTGATGAAATAAGTCTTTTATAACCTTTATCTGCAGATTGAAGCGCGTCGTCGCTAAAGTCTAAAATTGATCTATAATGAGCTTGGTGAATGAAGAATCGCGCAGTATTGGCTGTGTAAGATTGTGTTAAGTGCTCAGAATCTCCACTAAGAAGTTCTCCTGGTAATAATGTATTTCCGGTAGACTTAGACATTCTTTTACCGTTTAACGTGAGCATATTAGTATGAATCCAGTTATTTGCACCTTTTTTACCACTATAACCTATGTTTTGCGCAATTTCACACTCGTGATGGGGGAATTTAAGATCCATACCGCCTCCATGGATATCAAAAGAGTCACCTAAATATTTTGAACTCATAGCAGAACACTCAAGGTGCCAACCAGGAAACCCGATGCTCCATGGACTTGGCCATCGCATAATATGTCCAGATGAAGCTTTTTTCCAAAGAGCAAAATCTAATGGAGACTTTTTATCAGACTGTCCACTTAGATCTCTAGACCCGTGAAGCATATCATTAATGTCTCTTCTGGAAAGTTCGCCGTATGAGTTATTCTTATTGTAATTCATTATATCAAAATATACGGATCCGTTAGATTCGTAGGCCCAACCAGAAATTATAAGTTTTTTTATAATCTCAATTTGTTCTATTAAGTGCCCTGTTGCTGTGGGTTCAATCGACGGAGGTAGAGCATTAAAAGCTCTCATTACATCGTGAAATCCTAGGCTGTAGCGTTGAACTACCTCCATCGGTTCAATATTCTCAGCTTTTGCTTTGACGGCAATTTTATCTTCACCTTCATCAATATCATCTACTAAATGGCCTACGTCAGTTATGTTTCTCACGTATCTTACTTTGTAACCTAAATATTTTAAATATCTGAATATGATATCAAAACTTAAAAAGGTTCTGACATTTCCCAAGTGTACATCATTGTAAACAGTTGGACCACATACATCCATGCTTACTTTTCCTTTCTCAATGGAAATGAAAGGTTTAAGTTTAGAACTGAGACTATCATATATATGTAATTTCCTCATGCCTAGCTGTCGAAATCAGTTTCAAGTTTAGTGTAAGTTAAGAATGATGATTGTAACGCCTCATCATTTTTAAATTTCCCACCGTATTCAGCGGTAACCGTACTTGAGTCAATATCTCGAATCCCTCTGGCATTGACACACAAGTGTTTTGCATCTATTAAAACGGCTACGTCATCAATTCCTAGTGCATTTTGCATAGCTGAAGCGATCTGCCTGGTTAATCTTTCTTGAACCTGAGGACGTTTTGCGAAAAAGTCAACAACTCTGTTCATTTTACTCAGCCCTATAACTTTATCTTTAGATAGATAACCTATGTGTGCGCGGCCGATTATAGGCATAAGATGGTGTTCACATGTTGAGTAAACAACAATGTTTTTTTCTACAAGCATTTCACCATACTTGTAAGTATTATTAAAAGTATTTAAGGCTGGTGCTCTGGATGGGTTTAAGCCCCCAAAAGTTTCCGTGACGAACATTTTTGCGACTCTTTTAGGTGTTCCCTTTAAGCTGTCATCAGTTAAATCCATTCCAAGCGTTTCTAGAATTCCTTCCATATGTTTTTCAATGATAACAATTTTTTCATCGTCACTTTTTTGAAAAGCATCTTTTCTGATGGGATTATTATAATTGGAACTGTGATGTTCACTTACTTCAGTTTCTTCGAAGGAATTCATATATAAGTATTCAATTGAGGTTAGTTTCTAGAAAACAATATATCCACGTAATTGTTGAAATTTTGCTATTAATTTGTTTGAATTTTTCTAGCGAGTGTAAAAGTACGCATGATTCAAATGAAAAAGGTACTTTTGCAGGCATGAAATCGGCTATAATAATTACAGGCACAGGATCTGTTATTCCTGATGTGATCGTTCCCAATAATGCATTTCTTAATCATGATTTTTTAGATGAAAATGGAGATTCTATTGATTATGAAAATGATGTAATTATTGAAAAATTTCAGAAAATAACTGAAATCACTGAGCGTCGTTATGCTAGACCAGATCAAACGTCAAAAGATTTGGCGGCCGAGGCTGGTTTAAAGGCGCTGCAGGATTCGGGATGGAATAAAGAAGATTTTGATTTGTTAATTGTTGGTCAAAATTTCGGGGATATTGAAAATGGTTCACGTGTTATGGAACAAATGCCAAGTATCGCGTCAAGGGTAAAACACTTAATGGGTATTGAAAACCCCAATGTCGTTGCTTTTGATGTTTTAGCTGGTTGTCCAGGATGGATTCAAGGAGTAATAATTGCCGAAGCATATTTAAGAAGTGGCATGGCAAAACGGGCTTTAGTAATTGGAACAGAAACACTATCTCGAATCGTAGATAAGCATGATAGAGACTCAATGATTTTTTCTGATGGTGCAGGTGCTGCCTGCTTTGAACTCCAAACGTCACAATTCGATAAAGGTATATTAGGCAGGGCGGCTGCGTCTTACACTAAAAACGAAGCATATTTTTTAAAATCCAACCCTTCCAACAATCCAAAATTAGACAGGAAAGAAAGATTAATTAAAATGAAAGGCCGTAAGATTTATGAATTTGCAATTTCCAAAGTTCCTGATGCAATGAAAGCAGCTCTCGATAACGCTGGAGTACATCTTTCAGAAGTTAAAAAGATTTTCATGCATCAAGCTAATGCTAAATTAGATCATTCTGTCGGTGAACGACTTTTTAAACTTTATGACATGACGCCTAATATAGATGATGTTATGCCTATGTCAATTCAATGCTTTGGAAATAGTTCAGTTGCAACAGTCCCAACATTATTTGACTTAGTTAGAAAAGAGGAATATATGGGACATAAAATAGAGGAAGGAGATATTTTGCTTTTCGCATCTGTTGGTGCAGGAATGAACATTAATGCCTTTGTTTACAGGGTATAACGAAGGTTTTAAAGTTTTATTTGTTAAATATTAAAGCTCTGAGAATATCAGAAAAAATGATCAGCCTAATCGTGTTGATTTTTTGAGTTCATCACTCCTCTTAAATAGGGAGTCCCAAAATTTATATTTTTCGCTTCAATCCGCTCAATAGTACCTTTTATGTTTTCGAGTTTTTTCTGAAGTTTAGGGAGTGCTTCTCTTACAATCTTCAATTGTTCTTGCATAGTTGAAGTTGGCTTAGAGCGCATTCCAAACGATCCCCATGTAGCCATTGATAGACGTTCACCTAATCCAGGAAGAACCTCAAACTCATGCTCAGAAATATCTTTATCTCCATTAAGCTCATTTGAAATCTTTCTTAATTCTACCTTTATTTGAATCAGAGCCTCAAGATCATTAAGATCACCTTCGGGCGATATTTTCAATGATTCCTCCAGTATATCTGCAAGTTCAACGGTTTCATTTAAGCTCATCTCTAATCTATCATATATTCTTAGAGTTTTATTCGATAATGATTGAAACTTTAAAAGCTCATCATCTAGATCCGGAAGAGATAAGTTGTTTAAATGATTCAGGCTGAATTTTTCATTTGATGATAATGTATCGAATACTCCGTTAGAAAATGAGATCAATTGATAAAAGTATTCATCTTCCGGTGCAAAATGAGCTCCTCTTTTAGGATTGTCTTTTCGACTAACTCTGCCATCCCATGTATATCGATGAACACCACTGGTATAAGGTCTTGATATTCGGCGAATGGGCATTCCCGTTTCATCGCTAATAATTAATAGGATGTATGGATTGACCTCATGCTTTTCTTGACGAATTTCACTTGCCGAGGGGTAAATGACATTAAGATTGTCTTTCTCTTTTTCTTGCCTTTTGGATTTTAGACTTTTCGCAGAGTTTTTGATATTGTAGGTAAAGGTTACTCCTAATTCAGGGTTGTCAGCCATAAAATATTGTGCTCCCAAAAAGCCAGGTGGTCGGTATCCAATCGGGCTTGCTTGATTGTATACAAGGCCTGGTTTTGTTTGAAATGAATATACTTTCTTGTCAAAATTTTCATCTGAAAATTCTCGCAATGGACTATAGTCATCCATTATATAAAATCCTCTTCCAAAAGTCGCTAAAACTAGGTCATTTTCTCGTCGTTGAATTTCAATATCTCGCACAGCGACTGTAGGCAGGCCTGATCCGAATTTTTCCCATTTTTCTCCTCCGTTTATGGTATAATAAATACCAAATTCTGTTCCTGCAAAAAGTAGAAGAGGGTTGACATGATCTTCAGCAATGCTATAGACTGAACCTCTCTCTGGCAAATTTCCTGAAATATTAGACCATGTTTTTCCTTTATTTTTACTCATTAAAATATATGGCTTGAAATCACCATTTTTATGATTGTTAAATGCGACATACACTAAATCGCTCTGGTGAAGAGAAGACTTTATGTCATTTACATATGTTTTGTTTGGGACAAAAGGGAACTTTTCAATCTTTTGCCATGACTTACCATCATTTTCCGATATCTGTATTAAACCATCATCTGTACCGACATATAGCAGTCCCTTTTGTATACTGGATTCATTTAAGGCGACAATATTGCCATAAATTGTTGTACTACCATTTTTTCCTATCGCATCAATACTCCAAATCTTACCCATTAGTGGTAATCGATTTCTATCTATTTTCCGAGTTAAGTCTCCTGAAATTGATTCCCAAGAATTTCCTCTATCCGTACTTTTAAAAACTTTATTGGCGGCAAAATAAAGGGTCTTGTTGTCGTGTGGACTTATTAATAGAGGCGCATCCCAATTCCAACGAAGAGCTTTTTCATCCAGATTGGGAATTGGCTTTATGGGAACACCTTCACCACTTAATCTATCATAACGTTGAAGCCAACCATATTGAGCTTGCGCATAAACGATATTTGGATTTATGGGATCAACTTGGGATTCAAATCCATCTCCTGTTTGGGTTACATACCAATCGCTATTTACAATACCTCTGTCGTTAATAGTTCTACTCGGTCCTCCTAAAGAAAAATTATCCTGTGTGCCGCCATAAATATTGTAAAATGGACTAGCATTGTCTGTTGTCACTCTATAAAATTGTGTAACGGGTAAATTTGATTTAAAGTGCCATGAACTTGCATGGTCCCAAGTTTCATATAATCCTCCATCACAACCCAGTATTAAATGATCTGGATTTTCAGGATCTATCCAGGCCACATGATTATCTACATGTTTCCCTTTTTCTCCAAGTCTTTTAAACGACTTTCCGCCATCCGTTGACCATTGAGCGTATGTGTCCATGCTATATATGGTGTTAATATCATGTGGGGACGCAAATAATTCAACATAATAATTTCCGCTTGTCGAATGTCCACTTTGCTTGTTAAAGCTTGCACCTCGATTTATACTCTGATAGAATCCATGTCCCTCAATCATACAGTAAACCACATCAGGATTTATCGGCGAAATAGCAATTGCAAATCGACCTTTATCTGAGCCAGGGAGGCCATTTTTTAATTGAATCCAGTTTTCTCCACCATCCAATGATTTATATAAACCACTTTCTGGTCCACCAGAGACGTAAGTCCAAACTTTTCTTTGTCTTTGATGAGAAGTTGCATATAAAACATCTGGATTTCTGGGATCAAGATGAACTTCATTAAATCCTGTATTATCTGAAATATGAAGAACTCGCTCCCAATTTTCCCCACCATCTATGGTTTTATAAATTCCACGCTCTCCTCCAGATTTCCATAAAGGCCCGTAGGCCGCTACCCACAATACATTGGAGTTAGTTGGGTGGACCTTTATCATTCCGATATGTTCAGAGTATTTTAACCCCATGTTTTCCCAGGACGAACCCCCATCTTTTGATCGGTATATACCATCTCCAAATGCGACAGATCTTTGATTATTATTTTCTCCTGTACCAATCCAAATGGTACTAGAGTTATTAGGGTCAATGGTCACGCAACCAATAGAATATGAACCCTCTCCATCAAATACTGGATTAAAAGTAAGACCATGATTTTTTGTAGTCCAAACGCCTCCAGAGGCAGTAGCAACTATCCAATTATCTCTATCATTCGGATTAATAGCTAAGTCTGCAACTCGTCCAGAGGTTACAGCGGGTCCTATTGAACGCCATTTGAATGATTTAGTATTTTGGCCGTAGGCCGAAAATATAGCGAAAAGAAAAATAATGGATAATTTATATGCCTTCATTTTTCGAAGATACTACGAGAAATTTTTATCGCAATCTTAAGCTATATGTAGTTATGAATGCTGTTTGATTTGAAATCAAGCTCCAGGGATCAGAATTAATAGGATGGTACACACTTCCATTCCTTGTGGTATTCGAAAGTGCGAAGTCAAGATTCCAGAGTGAACCGCGCATTCCCACACCTATGGAGTACTGATTATATGAACTATGATCTGAAAAAATACTTCCGTTTCCTGAATGACGATAACCTGCTCGATAACTCCAAATTCCTTTTCTGAATTCGCTTCCTAATTTGATTTCATTTATGCTATTTAACTCTTCGCTTATGTCATCACCAACTCCTGACCAGTCAATCGGATTTTGGATTGGTAATTTTATTTTAGGATAATACTTATACTCTGCAGAGATGAAACCTCTTCTATTAAAAACATAAGCGAGAGATGTTCCCATGGATTGAGGGTTAACAACTTCAAATTGAACATTTTGGTATAGTTCAAATGCTTCGTCATTATCTGCGTCATAAAAACTAGAGTTAAATAGTAGGTTATACTTCCAGTTCATCTTTGCTACTGAAGCACTATTCCAATAGGCGCCCCACCTTAAGGATTTTGTTAATTTAACAACAGAACCGAGACGGACTCTAAAGCCACTACTTTGGGCACTGTCAGTAAGATTCATTGAATAGCTTTTTGTAATTCCATTTGTTGAAAAATTATTTTCATTTATTGATAATGCATCGATGGTTCTTTGATTAAAAAATTCAAGTCCATACCCTATCGCTATATTTTGTAATCGAATGGCACCAGTAATTTGAGTCTGATTTTTTACAACTTCCCTAGTTAAGCTTATGAGATTTTGTTCAGGTAGGCCTTGTGCTAATGGGTACCACCCGAGAGCTGTATCGTATTCTACGATATAAGCCTGGTAAGCCCCGTAAGTTTGGTAATTTCCCTCTTCTAAAAGAGACTCTGGTGTGTTGTTTTTAGCAGTTTCTAGCCAGTCATCAACAACTGAGCTATTTGGCGATAATTTGTTTTGTCTCCATGGTGCAGGTTTCCATTTTGATTGCCTAAAATCAAAACTAAAGCTAAATACTCCCCCTTTAACATCCTTTGCGGTTCCAAAATGAAATTGTGGTAATGAGACATCTTGTTGGAGACCATCAGAAATTATATTTTGTGCCAAACCTGAGATAGATATTTCACCAGCTCTATATGTAGCTGCATTCGCTGGATTATCCATTATTGATGAAGCGTCATTACCCAATGCAGAAAGGGCCCCTCCAGAAGCTGTATATCTTGCACTTCCGAGCCATGGTGATGTTTGAAAGGTGGAGAAATGAAGTATGGATTGGCCAAATAAATTTAACTGGAAAATAGTTAAAAGTATGAAAACGAGTAATCTCATTTTCTTCCTCCTTTAGATGTCGAAGATGGAGTATTAGAAGACCTAGTATTAGAAGACCTAGTATTAGAAGATCTCGTATTAGAAGATCTCGTATTAGAAGATCTCGTATTAGAAGATCTCGTATTAGAAGATCTCGTATTAGAAGATCTAGTATTAGAAGATCTAGTATTAGAAGATCTAGTATTAGTAGACCCAGTTTTGTAGGACCTAGCATTATTACTTTTAGAGTTTAGGGATCCAGAATTATTCGACCTATCAATAGTTTGCCTTGCATTTGATTTATTTCTATCAGTATAATTTAATCGATTTACTTTTTTGTCTTTTTTGAGATCCAGTAATGAATTAAACCTCTTCTTATTTTTTATTGGTTCAGACTGAATGTTTAATATGTTTGTTAAATCCTCAACTTTAATTTGAGTTCCTTGAATATCACTTCTAGATTCCGT
The DNA here is from genome assembly GCA_938084135.1 of uncultured Flavobacteriales bacterium. Taxonomy (GTDB): domain Bacteria; phylum Bacteroidota; class Bacteroidia; order Flavobacteriales; family Schleiferiaceae; genus TMED14. The sequence goes on along the minus strand of CALKDS010000031.1, from coordinate 7,385 downwards.
TATTTTTGGATTTAGGACTCGACCACCATTAAGTTTATTTGTTATACTTGGTCTTCTCGCAGGGAGGCTGCTATTTAAATTGAGTCTGCGAATAGAAATGTTTGATGGAACAGGGTCAGGTTCGCTGCTTCCGCTATTGTCTATGTTATTCCAACCGGAGTTATTATTCCAACCATTGTCACAACCAAAACAATTATATGTATTTCCATACCATGAATTATTAAATCCATAACCATATCCAAACCCTCTGTAACTCCATGGGTCATTGAGTCCATAGAGATTATTGAATCCGTAATTCCAATTGTTATTTAATCCATAAGAATAACTGTATCCATAATTCCATGGGTTATTAAAACCGTGATAATAAGAGGGAAAAAATGCATTTCTATTATAATACCAATTCCTCCTTGATGGCCTGAAAGAAATGTAGGGGCTTGGATATCTTGAATTGTATGCGTCAAAGTAACCCTCTTCATATCCATTATTAAAATCATCTTGCGCGTACGAATTTGAGTAAGCATCTTCTAGATCTAAATAGCCAAAATATTGATTGGGATATGGATTCCATGAATAAATACCGTCATCAAATGAACTCAGTTCATTTGGATTCTGAATCAAACAACTAGTTAAAGTTAAAATGCCTAAAAGAGTTAAAAACTTGTGTCTCATGATGAAGTACCTTTGTTCTATTGAAATTAATTATAACAAAACCCATACCATTTAGAAATGGCAAAGAACCTTACCCCTAGAAAAAGCGATTACAGTCGTTGGTATAATGATTTAGTTATTCAGGCTGACTTAGCGGATAATTCCGGTGTTAGAGGTTGTATGATAATTAAACCATATGGCTTTGCGATATGGGAGAAAATTCAAGCTGAACTTGATCACCGCTTTAAGGAAACAGGTCATGTTAATGCCTATTTCCCCCTATTTATTCCGAAAAGTCACTTTTCAAAAGAAGCAGATCACGTTGAAGGTTTTGCCAAAGAATGTGCTGTTGTAACTCATTATCGGTTAAAAAACAATCCGGATGGACCCGGTATTGTTGTTGATGAAACAGCAAAGCTGGAAGAAGAATTAATAGTTAGACCTACTTCTGAGACTATTATTTGGGATACATATAAAAAATGGGTTCAGAGTTACAGAGATCTGCCGATTTTAGTTAATCAGTGGGCAAATGTTGTTCGGTGGGAAATGCGTACTCGTCTATTCTTAAGGACATCAGAATTTTTGTGGCAGGAGGGACACACAGCTCATGCTACAGAAAATGAGGCGATATTTGAAGCAAAACAGATGCTTGATGTTTACGGCGATTTCGTTGAGGAGCACATGGCAATCCCTGTAGTTCGGGGCACTAAATCATCTAATGAGAGATTTGCTGGAGCGCTAGAAACTTATTGTATTGAAACTTTGATGCAAGATGGTAAAGCACTTCAGGCGGGTACCTCTCATTTTCTCGGTCAGAATTTTGCCAAAGCATTTGATGTTAAGTTTCAAGATAAGAATGGCGAAATGAACTATGTTTGGGGGACTTCGTGGGGAGTTAGTACAAGATTAATGGGAGCTTTAATAATGACTCATTCTGATGATAACGGTTTAGTCTTACCTCCGAAATTAGCTCCTACTCAGGTGGTTATTATTCCAATTTATAGAGGTGAAGAGGAACTTCTAAAGTTAGACGCTGTCGTTAAAGGTCTTTTAGAAAAATTGAAAAAAATAGGAATCCGTGTTAAATATGACAATAGAGATACATATAAGCCTGGATGGAAGTTTAATGAATATGAGCTTAAAGGAGTGCCTGTTCGAATTGCTATCGGGCCCCGTGATTTGGAGAAAGGAACGGTTGAAGTTGCGAGGCGTGATAATTTATCAAAAGAGTCTGTTAAGTTGGAAATGTTAGATTCGCACATTGAGTCACTACTTAATGAAATTCAGGAACAATTATTTATTAAATCCAAAGTATCATTGGAGGATAATATACATATTGTTGATAATTGGAACTCTTTTAAATTAGCTTTAGATAAAGGAGGTTTTGTTTCTGCTCATTGGGATGGAACGCCAGAGACTGAAAATAAAATTAAAGAATTGACTAAGGCAACCATTAGGTGCATTCCTTTAAACAATGAAAAAAAAGATGGGTTGTGTATACTCACAGGTAACCCCTCTAGTGAAAGAGTTCTTTTTGCAAGAGCGTATTAAATTGAACATGCTAGTGAACTAATGCAGATTTTGTAATACATTTGCACTCCCAAAATCATTTGGCCCGTTCGTCTAGCGGTTTAGGACATCTCCCTTTCACGGAGAAGATCACGGGTTCGAATCCCGTACGGGTCACAAAAAAAGAAAAGAACTTAGAAAAAAATATTATGGCAAATCATAAATCAGCAATAAAGAGAATACGTCAAATGCATAAGAAAAGTGTGCACAATAAGTATTATCACAAAACTACTCGTAATGCTATTCGCTCGCTTAGAGTTATGACCGATGCGGCGGCGGCGGCGGTTCAATTGCCATTGGTGTCATCAGCTCTGGACAAACTGGCCAAGAGAAATATTATTCACAAGAATAAAGCTTCAAATTTAAAGTCTAGTTTAACGAAGTATGTCAATAGCTTAAAATAGCATTATAATTTTAATTTCAACAAGCCGCTTCAAATGAGCGGCTTTTTTTTTACCCAAACGCATATTCGATTATTTTAAATTATAATTTCGGTTTTAAAGATTAGTTTAGCTAAGCCTTTAGGCTGATTGATTATTTATCAGGATGTTTTATGATTGCACATATCGTTGGCGCTAGACCACAGTTTATTAAACTTTTGCCATTATTTAGAGCTTTAGGTAAAGAAGGGGCGCCACAATATATCATTCACACTGGACAACATTGGGAAGAGGGGATGAGTGATGTTTTCTTGAATGACTTTGGAATTAAACCAGACTTCGTTTTTAAATGGGATCCTCCATTAAAGGGAGAAATATTTTCATTAAAAATGCTGGATCTTCTCAAGACTCACTTGTCTTCTGTCAACCCAGATACTGTTGTTGTATATGGTGATACTCATTCTACAATTCTAGGAGCCATATCAGCAAATAGGTTGAGGTTACCTTTAGCTCATGTTGAAGCGGGACTAAGAAGTTTCAATACTAATATGCCAGAGGAGTCTTGTAGAGTAAATACAGATCTACTCAGTGATTGGCATTTCGCTCCATCGAGTAGTGCGTTTTTCCAATTAAAGCGTGAAGGGCTAGATCGCGGTAAACTTCATACTATTCTCTCTGGAGATATCATGCTAGATAATCTAAAGTCAAGGAAAAAAAAGTCTTTTTCTCCTAGAAAAATACTCGTTACGCTGCACAGAAATATAAATATTGACGATGTAAAAATCAGAAATAAAATAATTGCAGCTCTAGATAAAATATCTAAAGATTATCTTTTGATTTGGCCTATTCATCCTAGATTGCGAAAGTTTATTAATTTAAATGATTTGCCGAAAAACATTAATTATATCGATCCTTTGAGCCATACAGATTTGATTACGGAACTCGAAGATTCTGAGTGGGTTATTACTGATTCTGGTGGTCTGCAGAAAGAAGCATATTTTCTAAAAAGACCCTGTATTGTTTTGCGATCAGAAACTGAATGGAAAGAGCTTTTGGATACTGGGAATTCATTTCTTATCGATCAAAATGAATACAAATCTTCGAAGGAAATGGCTCTTTCCATTATGAGAATAATTGGCGATTATGTTCCAAAAGAATTCACACCTATTTATGGAGATGGAAATGCAGCTGAAAAAATTGCTAAAGCGTTATGGGTCGATGAAAAATCTATAAGTCCGAATTTATTAACTCTTAATGGAGATGAAAATGATAATCGATTAATATTTGCAGGTGAAATAATTCGCCGTATCACTGGAATTAAATTAAGTTGGAGAGAAGACGGAATATTATGGCCTAAAAGCAATTTATGGGCTTCAGATGAAGCCATGGAGATCTGGACAAATGAAAGTAATTTTCTCACATCGGATATGCAGAATGATTATTTGGCATTGATTGCATTCGGCGCAAGCAGAAGCGAGGAATGGAATTCAAAATCACTCGATGAACATGGTCGATTTTATGGTAATAATTATTGTCGATCTTTTCTAGATAAAGAAAGTCACCCCGGTATTCCAGAGCTACATGTTTTAGCTGAGAAATTCATTCAACACTTCAGACCAGAATTCACTCTTGCGTCCAGAGACACCCCTCCTGTGACTATCGTTGTTGACATTGACCACCTATATGCGTTCAAAGGATACGGAATTATTCACAGGACTTTAGGATCGATAATAGATTTGATATCCGGAAAGTGGAGAAGATTAAAAACACGTTTTGATTTAATTGACCCTTTTGATTCAATTGAGAACTTCATCCGGTTTAAAAAAACATACCCAGAGATTAGATTTCAATTTTTTGCCTGGATCGGACCATCAAGAGGCAAATTTGATCGAGGACCAAGTATTACGAGTAAAAAAGTTCAGGTAGGAATGCGAAAAATATTTAAGCATTTTCCGAGTATGGGAATTCACCCAACTTATTCAGGACATGAACTTGATTCAAACTGGTTAAAGACTGAGACTGATATTTTAATTAATTTGCTTGGGCAAAAAGTAGTTCGCTCTAGGTTTCATTTTTTAAGGATGAAGATACCAGAAACATTTAAAGCATTGGATAATGCAAATGTTCAAGAAGATTGGAGTCTAGAATACCCAAACAAAGTAGGGTACAGAGCGGGTATAGGGGTTCCGTTTCCTGTATGGTTCGGTGGAGATAAAGGTGCTATTGATAACTATGGTTTACCATACCTTACATGGGTTCCTGTTGCAGTGATGGATCAAAATCTTGTCGATTTAACTTCCAGTGAAACAATTTCATTTTTACAAGAATGGAAAACTCTTGCGGATCGCTATGGCGCTAGCATGGCAATTTCTACTCACTGGCGATTATTTGGCCCTAATATGAATATCAATCGAGAGAATAGAAAATATATAAATTGGCGAAAAGGAATTAAGGATTATCTAAACTCAACTAGACAATGAGGTGGCAGGAAGGTGACTGGTCGATGGAATTTTGGGATAAACTGTACAGGGAATCACCTGAAAAATATCCATATGATACTGAAGGCTATAGCGATGCTTTGGGTATTCAATGGGGAGCAATAGTTGGGGAAGATATAGCTATTCCTATTGCATTTAGAAGAATATTTGGGCTTAAAACAGGGTACTTGCCTTTTGGAATCCAACAATGGGGGCCAATTGGAAGATCTGCGAGCAGTAAAAAACAGATATTGAAGGCATTAGATTCAATACCTAATAATTTTAAGAAAATAGATATTTCTTTTCATCGACCTAATGAATGGAAAAACATCCGGAAAGGTTGGCATTTTAAGAATTATAGATTACAACGCTTTACTACAGCCCCCAATTATGAGTTAGAGTTATTTCCCGGATATGAAAAGATTCATGGTAACTATAGTAAGCAGATAAAGAGAAATTTAAAATCTTCCTTGAAACAAAATCTTACTCTTTTTGAGCATGACACACCAGATGTGTTAATTCGAGAATTCAAGCAATATCAAGGTAAGCGCTATTCGATTTCTGATAAATTCATTGTCTCATTAAGTCAAGTAATGTATCATCTTCTTCATAAAGGAAAAGGTGCTGTTTGGACCTTATACGGCTCTGGTAACCGCTTTCACGCAGGCGTTTTTGTTGCTTTTTCGGGAAATAGAATTGTTTTATTGTTTAGTGCAGTTTCGCAAGAAGGTAGAGATAGTAACGCTATGAGTCAATTGATTAATGAATTAATTATATTCTCTTGTGGACGGTGGGAGATTTTTGATTTTGAAGGGAGTAAAGAATCTGGTCTATCAAGGTTTTATTCTGGATTTGGTGCTCAATTAGCGCCATACGTAAGATATCAAAGATGGGCTTTACTGTAAGTCTTACTCAAATGTCGTATTTCGTGGCTTTAGAAAAGCATCGAAATTTTGCTCGTGCCGCAGACGCATGTTTTGTATCACAACCGACTTTGAGTTCCCAGTTTCAGAAAATGGAAGATGCCTTAGGAGTTTCTTTGGTAAATAGGTCAATTCAACCTTTGGAGTTGACTCCGGTCGGGGATAGAGTCTATCAACAGATTCGAAAAATTCTTTTTGAAGCTGGTGAATTGGGAAATATAATTCAGGGTTATAAAACCCCATTGAGAGGTTTATTAAAAGTAGGATGGATGTCATTAAGTCAGCCACCATGGTTGGCAGATACTTTACATCGTTTTATTCAGTATAATCCTAAAATAGAAATTGAAATAATACATCTAGATCCATTACTATTAGATATGGAATCGCAAAAAAATAAATTAGATGTAATTATTTTTTCTGAATATTCTGAAACCATAAGTGATGAATATGATCTTTTATTAAAAGAAAGTTGTTGGATTCTTCTTCCTGAAAATGATAGCCTATTAAATCAAAATTCTTTAAATATTAGCAAGTTAAGAGAATCAAATAATGTTGTTTTGACAGCTCAATATCAAATGACTTCCAAGTTGTTGGAGCAAGGAATTCGATGTAATATTAAAAATTTAACCTTTGCAGACGGTCACTGGTATTCTATAATTGCTGCTTCAAGGAAAGGCCTGGGCGTTCCTTTTTTGCCTCAGTCTGAAATTTATAGACTTAACGCTGAAGAGCGTTCGCGTTTAAGACCATTAGAGATTCAGGATTACTCTTATAAATGGGTAGTCAAGTTTTTTCCATGCAAAAATAAAGAGGCATTAAATGCTTTGCTTCTGAGCTTTAAGCATTTATATAATATGGAATGATTTAAATTAAATCAATAATGGATATTTCAACTAAGTAAAAAAGTATATTCAAATGAGGTTTTGGTTCAACTGTGATAAATAAATTGTAATAAATGAAACTTGTACTAGCTACTCAAAATAAAAATAAGCTAAAAGAAATTCAGGAATTATTACCAATTCATTGGAACGTTTTAACCTTGGATCAATTAGGAATATACGATGAGCTCTCGGAAACTGGAGAAACACTTGATTTTAATGCACTTGAGAAAGCTAATTATGTTTTTGAGAAAACAGGATTGGCAACATTGGCAGATGATAGTGGACTTGAAGTGGAGTATCTTTTTGGAGCTCCAGGTGTTCATTCTGCGAGATACGCGAGTGACTTGAAAAATGATTCAGCAAATCGAATCAAATTATTGCAAGAATTGAAATCGACTAATAATCGGCGAGGTCAATTTCGTACCGTATTAGCATACAGAGATAATAACGTTTCAAAATTATTTGAAGGAGTTGTTCAGGGTATGATTTCAAGAGAAGAAATTGGTG
>CALKDS010000030.1 GCA_938084135.1 uncultured Flavobacteriales bacterium | reverse complement strand
AACATCTTGATCCGCAGCAATCACTCCCGGAACCAAAGTCGCAATGTTTACCGTAACCGTAGCGTCTGCTGTACAGTTATTGCCATCCGTAACCGTAACTGTATACGTCGTCTGGGCAGTAATGTTTGTTACAGTAACTGTTGCAGATGAAGATGATACTGGGGCAGCCCATGAATATGACGTGCCACCTGTTGCTGATAAATCCGATGAACCACCCGAAACAACCGTAGCAGGAGAGGCCGATGCTGCTGCAGAAGGCAAAGCATCTATTGTGAACTGCAATACATTAGAATACGCATCTACACCCGCATTGGTAGCTTTTCGTCTAACCCATGTGGTTTGTGATATCACATTCGAAAAAGTGTAAGTAGCTAAAGTCGATCCTGTGATATCTGCAAAACCACTCGCATTACTCGTTGTACTCTTCTCCCATTGATAGGTATATCCAGAGCCCGTACCCCCAGAAGCTAAACTCGTGCTGGTCATCGCGCCTGGAGCATCACCCGTACAAACAGTTAAATCTGCTGAGGCAATTTGTCCGCCAGATAAAGCAGCAACTGTAACTGACGCAGATACTGCTGTCCCACAAGTATACTGATCCGTTGCGGTGACGGTATATGAAGTTGTGGAATTTGGGGTTACGGTAAGCGTATTTGAAGTACCACCTGTCGACCATAAATAAGTATAATTATAACCGGAAGGTATACTTGTCAGCAGAGCTGATAAGGAAACTGAGGCGCCTGGCGGAACATTACCTGAAGGAGAGGGTGAAATATTTAATGTTGGGGAATCGTGAATCAAAACAGCAAAAGCATTTGAGGCAACTGTTCCATTATCATCAGTTGCTTCCAACTTATAATAAATATCTGCGGTAAGATTTGTACTTGGACTGAATGTCAATCCAGTACTTGAAATATTACCGTAGGTTCCATTTTCAGTAGAACTACTAGTCCATTGGTATGTAACATTACCCAATGTATTCGCAGGAACTGTACTTGTTAAAACTCCGTGTGTGCTGCCCGAGCAAATCGTGTTATTGCCAGATATTGAAATAGTTCCGGGCGTAAGCTGACCAGCCACACCGAAGGAAACGGTAATAGCAAAAGTTATCAGTAAACCACGAAAATTTAACATTTACTCTACGCTTCAGTTTTTTATTATTTCAATTCACTCTATCTTTTGACTCAAAAAAATAAAATCTATTATTATCCTGATCAATAATGGACAATTACGTCAACCCTTCTGTTTATTGCCATATTTGCCTTATTCGCTACCCCTAAAGAATCACGATTCGGAACTAAAGGGTAGCTATCAGCATGACCAACAGCTCTTACTATTTTTTCAGAGATGCCTCCTTCGGTAAACACTCGAACAACACTCGCAGAGCGCGAGGAAGATAATTCCCAATTTGAAGGAAACATAGCGCTACTCATTGGAACGTCGTCAGTATGACCTTCAACATCAATTATTAAAGAATAACGTTCACTATGAAATTTCAGCTCTTCCGTCAATTCATCAGCGATGATCAACCCATCTCGACCTAGGGTAGCTCCCCCACTTGAAAATAGAGCATGCGATCCCAATGAGATAACAATACCCCTATTGTCAAAATCAATTGTCAGATCTGGATCATCATCTTCTGGATCATCGTATTCAGCCTCAAGAATTTCGTAAAGGTCAGCTAGAGGAGTGGGGTTTTCAACATTCATTACGTCACTCTCAATACCTCCTTTGAGCTGCTCCCATTTAGATTGAGAAGGCTCACTAGCACTGTACATAATTACAAAAAAACACATTAGCAGAGTTATCATATCCGCATATGTTGTAATCCAACCACCACCTCCACCAGCAGCTGGAGCTTCTTCCTCAGTTTTTTTATTCTTTGCCATCTTTTATTTTATTTTTCGTCACCACTACCTTGACCAATAAATGAATAAAGTTGATCTTTAATCATCAGAGCTGAACGATTATCTTTTACCATACAAATCCCTTCAAGAATCAAGTGCTCTCTTGCAATATTCAATACTGAATTAAATCTGATTTTTTTTGCCAGCGGAGAAAAAAGCAAGTTCGCAAACGCAGTTCCATAAAGAGTAGTTAACAACGCAAGAGAGAGACCTGGTCCAATTGCATTGGGATCATCTAAATTTTGTAACATCACAATAAGACCCAATACTGTTCCGAACATACCAAAAGCCGGAGCTGTCATGGCCATCATATCAAGAACATCAGCTCTTTTTATCTCCTCATCTTTTCTTTTATCTATGTATACTTCACCAATCTCGCGAATTTCACCCGTTGAGTAATTTGTACTTACCAATTCAAATAAATAAGTTGTTATTTTATCTCCACTACCTTTTGTCATTCTCTCGATAAAACCATTCTTGTCCGCAACAAAACCCTCTTTATACTCAAGAATATTCTCAATTTCTTTTTCAAGAATTTCAGTTTTTCCATTGATATGACTAAACATCAAACGAATCGCAGAAATTCCCCTGAATACCGTACCTGCAGGGTACATAACAAACAGTCCACAAAGCATACCCCCGATAACAACAAAAAGTGATGTGAAATCTAAAAATGGTATTTTTAAAAACCCTGGTAAATTATCACCAAACGCAACTGCCCCTACTGTATCCGCCGATCCTAACATTAAAATGCAAAATGAGATAAAGAATCCTATGAAAGATGATAATGTGAATTTCATAATTTTTGTTTTAGTCGATTGAATTAATTGAGTCGGTTATTGTTGTCGCTAAGTCCCAATATTTTTGGGCATTGGCAGTGTCTTGCTTAAGATAAAATAGGGTCCCGCGAATATTATAAAATTCTGGAAGCTTGGTCAGCTTGACCATCTCATTGTTATGAAATTCTGCAATTTCATAATTTCCAGAGCCAATATTCTCTTGAATGATTTTATAATATGTTAGAATTTTTGTAACATCAGAGTATGAATAGTCATTATCAGTCTTTATGATTTCTCGAACAGATCCCTCAAAATTTAAATCTAATTCTGAATCTGCAAGATCAAAGTTCATATTTACTTCAGCACCATTATTATTGTATCGCACCTCTAATGGGTTTGTATACTCTCTCTTAATTGTAGGAAGGGTGGCTCGATTTAGCTCAACATAACCGCTAGTAAGCTGAGACATACCTCCTCCACAATTCCAGAGGAAAGCACAAATAATCGATAAAACCGCAAGGCGTCTAAACATTTTTCTACAGGTTGACATTAATTCCAAGTCCTAAATTCAGCGTATTTAATATTATTTTCGTGTCCCTTCCTAAATAAGTTCCTTGAGGGTTATATTCCAGTTTAAGAAAAATACCAAAATTATCTGTAGGATAAGCATAAATATTGGTTGAAGAATTTACAAAAACTCCTTGATTTAATCTGATATTAACATCAGCTGAAAGCTTAACACTAATCCAGTTCTTAGAATTAAATCCCATTCCTTTCGGTAAAAAGCCTAAATAAACGTCTAAACCCGTTCTAGGACTTATTATCGTTTGTGTATTTTGAATCCCTGGAACTACTCCATATACATACCTAACCCCACCATGAAAGCCAATCATAAAAGTGTTTTTCATGCTACTTGACTGTTGCCATGAATACTCTAAGTCTCCAGAAATAAAATTAACACCGGGAATAGTCAAAGAGTCTACACCCGTTGCAGTGCTTACTTTGACCTCAGTATTGCTTAAAAATACCATACCTATGTCTGTGCGTGTAAATGGAGAGGGTGACCCTAAACCTCTTTCGTTTGAAATATAAGTTTTACTCCACTGACTACTTATTGTTTTAGCATCGTAAAATGTAACTCCTACTATGTAACCAAAAAAATCATCATAATCAATTCTTAGCGATACATATTGATCAATTCTGTACTTCTGAACAACAGCTTGCACTGAATCGAAATTATATCGATACTCAATGCTCGGATCACGGTTAACTAATCTAAAAGTGGTATCTGTTGAATAAATAGAAGAGACCAATCTCTTTTCGAATTCAGGAATCTCAACATAATCAAATAAAGATTTACTCAAACTTTCCTCAAAAAAGCTTCTTATCATGGAGATTTCCCATGAGCTGATTTTTGGACTCTTAATCTCGACAGATCTTATTCCAACTCTACCCTGACGAATACTCATAAAAGGAAGATCTTGACCAAATCGATTGAAAATGCCTTTGATATTCTTGACTTTAGCTTCTTTTTCTGCGATTGTCTTTAAGTTCTTTTTATCCTCTTTTTTACTCTTTGATTGCCCTATTCCAGAAAAACTCAGGCCTAGAGTGAAAATGCATAAGAATAGTATTTTTCCAAAACTTTTCATCAAGATTTCATAATTTTTCTAACTTCTTGCAAAATATCTCTCCTCGAAGAAATTTGATCTTTTTGAGCAATCGAATTTGTGGCTCCTAATTCTGATTTGATAAGTTCTCGCTCTCTCGGAGGCCTGGCTTTTAAAACATGATCAATTAACTCCTGCTCCAACCCATGCATTGCATTTATTAAGTTTTGAGTATCTACATCATTCAAAGCAGTTCTAAGAATATCTTCTTCTATGTTCATGAGGCCATTTATTCCAATGAACATTTTTTCAAGCCGCTCACCTTTTTGAAGGTCATTAGCTCTCATAGTATCTATAATAGCAATTTGTCTCTTGATATCTAATTCATCTAATGTCTCTAAAAGGGCTTTGAGTCCATCTACATTTATATCTTCAAGGCCAGCAACCTCTCGGGCTTTTTTCGCATATCGAATTCCAATATCCTTGATTACGCTTAAAGGCAAAGACTTTATATCTGAGAGGGCAATTAAAATATTTGTCCTAAGATCATCGTCAATACTATCTAAGACATTTAGCTTACGATCCTTGTTAAGTTGAGCAAAAACGACACTTGCAATTTCTGGCTTGTCGGCACCCAGAAGAGCAGAAATTTGAGAATCAGTTAACTGATCCAGGAATCCAAATACTTTACCTCCCTTAATATCACTTCGGTCGCTATTCTTTTTTCGAGACAATACTTTAATCGCGCTATTAAAAGTCACTAGGAACTTATCAACAGATGCGGGATCAATTTTTTCTTCAGAGGGAGCGTCTAATGTTGCTAATACCATTAAAAACTGATTGTATGTCATGAAAGGCTTGCACATGCCCACGAGATCAGAATATGGGCGGGCGAGCGAGGAAAAGACTGTCATTGCTTCCTCATTGTTTTGTTCGATCATTTGAGTTAAAAAGGATGCTACTGCCTCTGGATGTTCAAGTAAGTGAACTTTAAACTCTTCTTTCTTTAACCCTCCTGTACTTTCTTCAAATGTTCCTTCGGCTATCTGTTTTAGTCCAATAGAGCTCAATTCTAAATCATCTTGTTTTTGCTGAGCTTTTGCATTCTGTTCTGATCGAGAGCGGAGGAGCATGAAAATCAAAAACATTATTATTACTAGAGCCAAAGCACTCACAGCAATTAGAGTCCATGGTGGAGCGTCACCATTCATTCCTTTAGAACCCATTCCCTCCGATCTAGAAGCTTGAGTAATGATAGTGTCAGGCTGTTCGTCTAATCGCGCTAGTAGCTCTTCTAGCATATCATTATTTTGAGATTGAACAACTTTTTCTTGACTTGATTTCAATGAATTCGAATCAATAAAAGGTGCAGGAGTAGGTGCTACAGAAACTGGGAGCGGAAGGTTTTTCTTTTTGCTGATAATTTCTTTAACGTTATCAGGAAATTCCCAAAAATTAATATCAACAATATCGTCTTCATCGAGAGAGACAACTGATGAAACAAGGTTCTTAAAAAACCTGTAATCCCCTGTTGACTTAGAAGTGTCAACGTCTAAAGTTATTTCTAATTTTTGTGAAATAATTTGAGGCATGTCTTTTCTAATAACATTTAAAACTCCCGGCAAACTATTTCTTGCTGCGTCGAAATTTTCTGAATATGCTGTTACTTTCTTTACCGAGACATTAAAATTACTTGGCTGTAAATAACGCCCAATGGCTTTTTCAATCCTTTTCTTTTCTTCAGGCTGAACATCCATGCGGTATTTAATCTGGAGATCTTCAAAACTTTCGAATTTATTGGAGTAAAATTTATTTGATTTTTCCTTTGAATCAAAATTAGTTGGTTCAGTTAGAAACTCATTTAAAGAATCATTGACAACTGAATCATTGACAAGTGCGGAAGAGTCCACAGAAATTGGCTCTTGGATCGTATTCGTATCAGCCGGGTCGTTAAATAAACTTAAAAACCCAGGTTTTGATTTCTCAACTTTAACTAAGTTCGAGTCAACCTCACCAGCATTATTCTGCCCACTTAGCGGAATTAAGAAAATCGTGAATAATAAAAACCAAAATTTCTTGATCAAAATTCTATAATGTTTAGGTCAATAAAAATTTTAACAAACGCAAATATAAGAACTATGCATGCTACTTTAATATAGTTGTAATGCGAAGCAACTATTATTTCTAGTATTTTAAGCTTATTTAACCTGTTTAGCTGGCTTAATTTAATATCATTAAGTCATCTTAATAATCTCGAAGAGGATACTATCAATAAGCGCCAACAAAAGTTTTCATCAACCCGCGGAGGTCCACTAATGAAATACCTCGAGCTTTTACTCTATTATTAGCATCTAAAATATATATTCCCGGAGTAACGGGAATATAATATTTACCTATGAAATCTTTATTATCAGTTTCACATCCAAACATAACCTTTGAGTTTACAGGATTTAGGGTATCCATGAACTCTTCAACCTCCACCGGTGATGCATTCACAGCCATGGCAAGAAAAGCAACTCCTCTATCAATTATTGAATCATGAAGGGCTTGCGCCTTCGGGTAAACCTCTTTACAATGGTGACAGTCCGGATCATAAAAAAATAGGATTTTGAATACCCCTTCTATATTGTGCATATTTTGAATTGAGCCGTCAAAAATATTTTTAAATCTGAAGTCTCTTGCCAAGGAACCCATGCGATTAGGGCCCAAACTTTCTGCCTTCCCCAACACAGCATATCCATTTGTATCAGCTGGAGTAAGTAATGGCTTTAAGTGATTCACTGCCAGATCTATAAAAACATTCTCAGACCCGAGCACCTTTGACGTTTCATAGTTATATAACATCCAATTCAAAACATATCGGTACATATTCTCATCTTTTATCTCTTTCAAAAATTTGTTGCAACTGAAATAAGCTGAATCATAGTTCGGCGAGACGCACTTACCGTAAACGAAGTCTAATGCTTGATTCAAAAATGGACTATTGAAAAATAACATCTCATACTTTAAAGACTTAACTAAAGTGCTGTCCAGCAATGACTCATGAGTTTTGAATTGATTTTGAGATACAGTAATTTGAGGGTAAAACATCTTCATCACCTCTTTCGTGAGAACTGATAAATTTTGAACAAATCCAGGACTGTCCTGAACGGCTTTAAGGTTATTAAAAAACTCGGCATTTAATTTATCTCCAAACTCTACGGACCCGTTCTGATAATCATATGTCATTCTTACATCACTATCTAGAACCATAAAATCAAAAAGAATATTTCCATTTTGAATACATGAATAAAACCCTGTATTTAAATTCAGGTTATTCGAGACGGAGTCTTCAAAAAATATTTTATCACCAAATCTTTTTCCGATAACAGCTTGATTTGAATTTCCATTTTGGAACTCAAAAGAAATAGGAAAGGATTGTGCGCTCATTAAAAATGAGGCAGTGAAAAATATGAAAGAAAGAAAATATTTAAGCATTTTTTTCAATAAATTTAAGAGTTAAGTCAAACAAATCATTTCTATCGATATAGCCCTTTGAGTTTCTAATTAAGATTAATCCATCCCTAAAAAATAAGCCAAACCATTTAGCGTTTTGTTTGTCAGAATAAAATATTGTTGCGTCTCGATATTTTATACTTTTTACCTTGCTCCGTGGGAATATCTCTTTTAGCGATTTTTCAGCTTTTTTCTCAGTCATCGCAATCCAAGTAAACTTTGATAATGAATGAAACGAGACACAATTAAAACTTTTATACTCGTTATAGTAAGTATAGATTGTCGGCCAATGATGTTTGGAAACTGAAATGGATTTGATATAATCTTTCATTCCCCTTTGTTCTGCGCTAGAAAAGCCCTTTAGTTGCGGTAAAATAAATGATTTGTCACCGATTTCTATTTGATTTTCATTCACTGTTTCGACCAAATCATTTTGCTCAACATTTCTGGAAGAAATTATTGCAACAGATGACAAAACGAAAAAAGAAATAAAAAGTAATATTATTTCTTTCCAGGTGAAGCGAAAATTAGATATTTTTTTCATCTGATAATTTTGATTTTTATGAAAGTCACGATCGTTTCACCTTTAAATATCATTGTAAAACTAAAAAACCCCGCTATATAAAGCGAGGCATTAGAAAAATTTTAAACAATCTATTTTTTTTTCTCCAAGTTTTCTATGCGTTCTTCCAATTTCCCAATCCAAGTGCGCTGTAAATTCAAAAACAAGAAAAGTACAAGAACCGTTAATGAGCTGATTAACGAAAAAACCAAAATAGTAGTGTTCATGATAACAAAATTTGTGCGGGTGAAGGGAATCGAACCCCCACGCCTCACGGCGCTAGATCCTAAGTCTAGTGCGTCTACCAATTTCGCCACACCCGCAGTTTTAGGATCGTCAAAGATAAGAACAACATTAGAAACTTAACTGGAAAAAAAAGAATAATGAAACCTATAATTCGTACAAGAGCAATTTTTAGAGAGGAAATATAGATTTAGCCTTACCTCAAACCAATAAAAAGTGGCATTCATTAACAATAATT
Source organism: uncultured Flavobacteriales bacterium (assembly GCA_938084135.1). Taxonomy (GTDB): domain Bacteria; phylum Bacteroidota; class Bacteroidia; order Flavobacteriales; family Schleiferiaceae; genus TMED14. Next base: position 19,834 of record CALKDS010000030.1, on the reverse strand, counting down.
GTCAATAAGTTCCTGAGCAAATGTTAAAAGCCCGATGTCGTTTTATGATGTAATTTATAAATTTACACTTTAGCATTTATTACCAATGATTACGCTTAATCCAGACGACTTAACTACAAAAGACTTGCAAAGAACTTTGCAGTTTGCGATTGGGCCGAGACCGATCGCGCTAGTGTCCTCAATAAGCCGAAAAGGTGATATTAATCTCAGCCCTTTTAGCTTCTACAATATTTTTAGTACCAATCCTCCAATTTTAATATTTTCCCCCTCGAGAAGAGGTAGAGATGGTAGCACCAAACACACATTAGATAATGTGATGAGTATTCCAGAAGTAGTAATACACTCGGTAAGCCAACCAATGGTCTATCAAACAAGCCTGTCATCTACAGAATATGACGCAGAAACTAATGAATTTTTAAAGGCAGGGTTTGAGTCAATTCCTAGTATAAGTGTTCAGCCTCCAAGAATTAAAAATGCACCTCTAGCGATGGAGTGCAAAGTCAATGAGGTAATAGCACTCGGCGATGGTCCAGGAGCCGGCAATTTGGTTATTTGCGAAATTAAAAAGATTCATATCCACGAAGAAGTGTTAGATGATGATGGAAAACTTGATCAAGATAAATTGAGTCTTGTAGGCAGGCTAGGAGGCGATTGGTATGTGCATGCGGCTGGGGATGCTCTTTTTGAAGTAGAAAAACCAATTGCGAATAAAGGAATTGGAATAGACGTACTTCCCAAGGCTATTCTTAATTCAACTATACTGTCAGGTAATAATCTCGGTCAGCTTGGGAATATTGAAATACTCCCAGAAGAAAATGACGTGATTTCTTTTTCGCAACATCACCGAATAGAATCAATATTTAACGAGACTTCGGATGCAATGGAACGGAGAGAATTAATTCATATTTATGCAAAAGAACTACTAGACTTAGGAAAAGTTAAAAAAGCATGGAAGGCCCTCCTTGTAGATGGGTTAAATTCGATAAAAGAAAAAAATAACTGAATAATCTAACTTTTAAATCATCATGGAAATAACTGGAATAATAAAAAAAATCATGGCTCCACAGCAAGTGAATCCAACTTTTAAAAAGCGTGAACTTGTTGTTACCACAGACGAACAATATCCTCAGCATATTTTAGTTGAGTTTACCCAAGATCGCTCAGAGCTTTTAAATCAATATGAAGAAGGGCAAAATGTAACAATTTCTATAAATATTAGAGGGAGAGAATGGACTCCAAAAGACGGGGGAGATGTCCGCTATTTTAATACTATTCAAGGCTGGAGAATTCAAGCAGGTTCACCTCAGGCAAATAACGAAGCTCCAGGACCAACATTTGGAGGAGGTGCTCCTGTTGCAGCAACTCCCCCAGCACCAAATGCCAATACAATTGATGATGATGATTTACCTTTCTAAAAGGAAATCACTTTGATGTTTTTACATCTAGAATATCTCGCAGTGCTGTTCCAATTGCCATAAATGCAAGAACTAAACTTGCTAATGCAAGGCCGGGTATCAATGCGAGGTGTGCCTCGCCAGTTAATAAGTACGGGTAATGGTCCCTTATCATGCTTCCCCATGAAGGGGTTGGAGGCTGAGCTCCAATTCCTAAAAAGCTTAAACCAGACTCTAGAAGTATAGCTGAAGCAAATTGACTCGCAGCAAGAACAATAATTGCAGAATAAACTTGGGGCAAAATATGCTTAACAATTATCCTGATTGAAGAAAACCCTAAAACTTTCGCAGCCTGCACATATTCCTCTTCTTTTAAAGACATGACCTGACCTCGAACAAGTCTTGCAACTTCTACCCATGCAGTAAGTCCAACTGCAACAAAAACTTGCCAAAAACCCTTACCTAAGACAAAGGAAATTGCTATTACCATTAAAAAAGTGGGTATACTCCAAAAGATTTGGATAATTGTTTGAATAATATTATCCAACCACCCTCCAAAATAACCTGCTGCTGCGCCTAAAGGGATTCCTATAAATAATGCAATCAAAACTGATATTACACCCACGCTTAGAGAAACCCTTGACCCAAGAAATAATCGACTCATGACATCACGTCCAAAACGATCAGTTCCAAGCGGAAATATTATGCTATTAGATTTTGAAGGAATCCATTCCGAATAACCGTCATCCCCAAAAATTATCCAATCATAGGAACGCAAAGATGATCGATCTCCTTTTCCCAAAGGAAGACTTACGCCCATCGGTTGGGCGCTGTATTCTAATTGCATTCTATTCGATGAAGGGGTTTTGTCAATAGCGAGAGGGTAAGCAAATAGAGCTACAAAAATCCAAAAAAACATAATAATTAAACCAAATCTGCCCAAACCATGAGCGAATAATTTTTGGATAAAATATTTATTCAAAGTTTTTGATTTTTAACTCTCTTCAATATCATTAACTACTCTCCAGCCCTCTGCTAAATAGATGTCTTTTGACAAGGATTTGAACCACTTCTCATACTCGATCACCTTCATACTGTCCATGTCGGATTTATAAGCTGAATCTACCCAATTAACATCCAATTCATTATTGGACTTTAAAATATCAATATATGTTTTAAGTTCAGCATCTAAAGATTTTTCTCGATCAAAATAACCCTTATAATCAAGACTAGTATTGGTCTTTTTTTGTTGATTTTCCAACCATAAAGCATAAGACTTTATTTGGTTAAACTCCGAATTTGAAGATATTCTATTTTGGCTCTTAGCGATAACCTCATCAAAATTTGCTGGTGACATCAACTCATAATTTGCTGGTGAAACATTATCTACCGATAGCGGGAATTCCATCTCACGTTCCCCAAAAGGGATATTTTCATATGGATGAGGTAAGACTATATCACTATGAACTCCCTCAAGTTGAGTTGTACCTCCTGAAACACGATAATACTTTTGAATTGTCAACTTTAAGGCTCCAAGAGGGCGAAGTCCAGAGTTAAATGGTCCAGCAGCTCTATCAAGATCCAATACATTTTGAACTGTTCCCTTTCCAAATGTTCTTGATGTTCCTACCACAATAGCTCTTCCATAATCTTGAAGGGCAGCAGCTACAATTTCACTGGCCGAAGCAGTTCCTTCATTCACAAGAATAATAAGCGGCCCATCCCAAGTTGTTCCCTTTTCTTTATCATTATACGCTTTAACCTGCTGACCTGAGGTTTTAACCTGAACCATAGGGCCCTGATCTATAAAAAGTCCAGCAATATTAATGGCAGCATTTAATGATCCCCCACCGTTGCCTCGAAGATCAAAAATTAAATTTTTCATTCCTGCATTCTTCAATTTTATAATTTCATTTTTTACATCTTCAGCACAGTCTCGATTACTGTTTTTGTAAAAATCTACATAAAATTTAGGTAGCCTGATGTAGCCGGTCCCCTTATTTTCTCCGATCATCGCAGAGCGGGCAAAAGTTGCTTCAATTTCAACGATATCACGAATAATTGAAATAACTCTTTCTGAACCGTCTTTTTTTCTTACTGTAAGCCTTACTTCTGTGCCTTTTTTCCCACGAACCTTGCTAACAACTTTAGTGGTACTCATTCCAACAATATCTTCAGGTTCGGCGCTTCCTTGAGCTACTTTTAGAAGCTTATCCCCAACTTCTAACTCGCCTTGCCGCCAGCATGCACTTCCTGTAACGATAGTCACCACCTCAGTGTACTCACCTTCCTGACGTAATGAAGCGCCTATCCCTTCGAGCTGACCAGATAATTCAATTTCAAATTGTTCTTTCTGACGAGGAGCAAAATATTGGGTGTGAGGATCAAAAACTCCAGTATACGAATTAATAAAAAGACCAAATAAATCCGATCTATCATTTTCAGCCATATTAGAAAACCACTCATTATGAATTTCCAACTCCTTTTCACGTGCTTTTCTTTCCTCTTCTTCAAATCCTACACTATTTAATTTGAAGTCTATTTTGTTTGCACTATCTGATGATTCGGCCCTATCATACAATCTACTTAAAACTCTAAATTTTAAATATTTCATCCAAAAGTCTTCCATCTGAGTTTCATCTTCTGGATATTTTCGCTTGTCGCTATCGGTTTCAAAAAAGTCCTTAGATGAAAAGTCAAAAGGAGTCGATAATATTCTTCGATAACGCTCTTTTGCCTCATCAAACCGACTAAGGGCAATTTCAATAGATTCATCAAAAAAGTCAGTAGATCCAGTTCTTAATTCATCATCTAGTCTGAGCTTATATTGGCTTAGCTCCCTTATGTCACTGTTATGCAGAAATCTCTTTTGAGAGTCCAAAGATTTTATGTAAAAATCAAAAACCTGAGAAGACAAATCATCATTAAAGTCTTTTGGCTCATAGTGTATGGATGATAAGGCATCATACATTAATCGCATCACTAGCTTTTCTTTATCATTTTCTACAGAATTCCAGGTAAAGCTTAATGCGGCTATTCCGATTAAAAGTAAAGTCGGTAAAGAGTATTTTAAATTTTGTCTCATGAAAAATAAACGTATGAAAGAATACATGGGGTCGAAATTACATAAATCATAACTCGATTTAATAGATTAGTCCATCTTTTACAAAAACTTTTTTCTCAAAAATTGACAATAGTATTAAACGTGGCATAAAGATTGTTTCTTTGCGCTGTTATTAACATAACAAAGCCCATGAATTCATTGAGAAACATATGGATAGTTTCTGCCTTTTTTGTAGGAATTTCATTGACTGGGCAAACAATTCAAATTAGTGGAATAATCGAAGAGGCGTCTTCTGGAGAAGCAATGCCAAATGTTTCAGTAGTCTGGGAAAGTGATGCTGGGGGAAAGTCTTCAAGTACAAACCCATATGGATTTTACAGTATATCTATTCCAAAAGGCTCGGGGGTATTAGTCTTTAGTTCTTTTGGATATAAAGAAGTTAGAAGACAGTTTGAAAACTTAAATAAAAATATTCAGTTGAATATTTCTTTAAAAGAAGTTTCAACGGAATTAAGTGAAGTAAATGTTGTCTCTGAAAAGCTCAACAGTAATATTACTACTACAGAAATGTCTGTGAGTAAGTTAAGTGCCAAAGAAATAAAAAAAGTTCCTCAACTACTAGGAGAAACCGATGTAATCAGAACATTGACTCTTCTTCCCGGAGTTTCTACTGTCGGTGAAGGAGCAAGTGGATTTAATGTTCGAGGAGGAAACGCAGATCAAAACTTGATAATCCTTGATGAAGCACCTGTTTATAATTCCTCTCACCTATTTGGTTTTTTTAGCATTTTTAATGCGGATGCGGTTAAAGATGTTAAGTTGTACAAAGGTGGAATGCCCGCCAATTATGGGGGAAGACTTTCCAGTGTCCTAGACATTCGACAAAAGGAAGGCAATAGTAAAAAGTTTGCAGCGAACGGTGGTATTGGCTTACTCTCCTCACGATTGACATTAGAGGGGCCTATCCTTAAAGATAAAGTGAATTTTATGTTAGCCGGTCGTCGATCATATTTTGACTTATTTTTTCCACTTTTCAATGTCCCTGAACTCGATCAGTCAATAGCTTATTTTTATGATTTCAATGCAAAACTGAATGCCAAGATTTCGAAAAAAGATAAAATTTATCTAAGCGCATACTTTGGCAGGGATCAATTCAGCGCAGCTGAATTATTTAAATTCGGATGGGGTAATTGGACAAGTACCTTAAGATGGAATCGTGTGATATCTCCAAAATGGTTCTTCAATGCATCTGCTGTTTATTCGGATTATAAATACCAACTTGGTGCAGATGGTACGACTCCATTCGAATGGGATTCTAGAATAAGAAATTTAGTTCAAAATGCTGGATGGACTTTCTACTACAATAATGCCCATACTTTTGAATTTGGAGTTCAAAACACCTTTTATGAATTTGAACCAGCAAAAATTTCAGGTCCAATTGATGTTGAACTTCAAAATGAATATGCAACTGAACCTTCTTTATATGCCTCTGACAATTGGAGGATTACGGACAATTTGACAATTACCTATGGCCTCAGGTATTCCAGCTTTTACAATATTGGAGCAAGAGATATTCAAACATATAAAGATGGTGGCATTTATAATGAAAGTACAATCGATGATACGCTAAGCTATTCTTCAGGGGAGATAATAAAGTCTTTTATTGATCTAAATGGCTTGGAGCCTCGCGTAGCTATAAACTATCAAGTTTCTCAAAACTCATCATTGAAATTAAGTTACAATCGCAATCGACAGTATATTCATCTAATATCAAACAATACAACTGCCACTCCAGTAAATGTATGGAGACCTGCAGGAAGCTATATTGATCCAGCAACAGTAAATCAAATTGCTCTTGGGGTAGCTCATAACTTTAAAGAAACTGGCATTAGATTTTCAATAGAAGGCTTTTACAAAACATACCTAAATCTAATCGATTACAAAGATGGTGCAAACTTAATTTTTGAAGAGTATATAGAAACTGAATTACTTTCAGGAATAGGGAGAGCATATGGTGCCGAGGTTTTACTTGAAAAAAAGACAGGTGCCTTAACAGGATGGATAGGATATACTCTAGCACGAACAGAGCGTCAAGTGACTGGATCAAGTCGAGACTTAAGAGTTAACAATGGCGAATGGTATCCTGCAAATTATGATAAGCTGCATGACCTTAGTGTTGTTGCAGCATTGACAATATCTAAGGGGTGGGATGTTGGAGGAAATTTTGTTTATCAGTCTGGAAGGCCTCTGACATACCCAGACTCAAGAGGAGAATTTGAAGGAATTTATTATCCTGTGTATACCAATAGAAATGGCGGAAGGACTCCTTCAACGAACAGATTGGATCTTTCATTCACATACACTCCAGGAACAAAAAAATTGAATAAAAAATGGCAAAGCTCACTCTCATTTGGAGCTTACAATGTCTACGGACGAAAAAATCCATACAGTATCTTTTTTAGAGGAGAAGTTCCTGAATTTACCAATATTAAAGCATATCAATTGTCAGTTATCGGGACTGCGGTTCCTTATATAAATTATAATTTTTCATTCTGATGAATGCATATAAAATATTATCCATTTTTGTCTGTTTAGGACTTTTTTCTTCATGTCAAGACGAAATAAATATTACTCTACCTGACGGCCAAAAACGTCTTATTGTAAATGGTAGCGTATTAGACAATGCCTTGCCAAGTGCTGACCTGAGCTGGAGCATAAACTATTTGGCAGAGGAGGGAAATCCCCCTGTCTTGAATGCTTCAATTTTTGTTTTTGAGGATGATATTCTTTGGGATAGCTTAGTACATATTGAGCTGGGACATTATGAGGGCAGTAAAATGGGGGAAATTGGCAGAAATTATTCCATAGAGGTTAGCATTCCAGAATCAACAGACAACCCTTCAGGGGTTTGGAAATCTCAAAATGAAAAACTCAATAGAAACAATCCTATGGACTCTATCTATTCTGTTTACTTACCCCCGGCGGTTTTTCAACGTGAAGGATACTATGTTTATGTACATTGGACTGAGCCTTCAGGCATTGGTGATTGCTATCGTTTCAAGCAGTGGGAAAACGACACATTAGAGAATGCTCCCTTTAATCTACAGGTCACTGAAGATCAGTTTTTCGATGGAAGATCTTTCGACGATATTGATCTTGATGCCTTAAACGTAGCGGGACCTGAGAGATCACGAGATTCGACATTAGAGGATCAAGTAGGCATGAAATATTCATATGAAATAAGTAGTATCTCACTAAGTCACCATGATTATATCAATTTGATTCAAGAGCAAACCCTTCAGGTAGGTGGGCTCTTTGACCCCCCAGCCGCTCCTATTGTTGGTAATATTTATCGTGGCGATGACACTGAGGATTATGCCCTGGGTTATTTCTATGCCTCTGCTCCCCGAAAATTAGATATAATCATAACCCCCTAGACCATTAATCTCCTTTTGATTCCATTGCGCTAACTTCGTGAAATGGAATTATTAATGATTAACCCAGGTCACTGGGCACGCACTTTCTTCGAGAGCATTGGATTATCTGATAATTTAGTTTCAGGACTGACCATTTCTGTTGATTTCATAATTCTCATTATTGCAAGCTTAATTGCAGATTTTATCGCTCGAAAGATTCTCATGGGTCTGATTAAACGTTGGGTAATAAAATCAAAAGTCAATTGGGACAATCATTTTTTAGAAGCAAAAGTGTTTCAAGCATTAGTTCATCTTCTGCCAACTATAGCTATCTACAGCTTTATCCCTCTTGTCTTTGAGGATATTCCAAGTGCAATAAATCCTATCCAAACAAGCTTAATTACATTTTTGATTTTACAGATCTCTATTCTAATAAATCGAACATCAAAAGCAGCGAGCCATATTCTTGAAAATACTGAAAGCTTTAAAGATAAACCTATAAGAACTCTACTTTCTGTTGTTCAATTTATCACTTGGTTTATTGCTGTTCTTGGAGTTATTTCTGTTTGGAGTGGAACTCCATTATTCAGTCTTCTTGGAGCGATGGCTGGAGCAACGGCTATAGTTATTCTAATATTTCAAGATGCGATCAATGGTCTATTAGCAAATTTTCAAATTACTCTTTTTGATCTCCTACGAAAAGGAGACTGGGTGACTTTTGAGAAATTTGGAGTAGACGGTGATGTTCTTAGTGTAGATCTCACTACGGTTAAAATCAAAAACTTTGACAACACTATATCGTCAATCCCAGCAAAAGCATTTGTTACTGATAGCTTTGTTAATTGGCGAGGAATACAAATAGCCCAAGTTCGCAGGATTAAACGAAGTATAACGATTGATCTGGATACAATTAAATTCTGTGATGAACCTCTTTTAGAGAAAATGAAAGAAATTGAGAGTGTAAAAGAGTACATATTAGCTCAGGGTAAAGAGATTCAGGATCATAATGAGTTCATTGGTGCAAATAAGTCAAATCCAGTAAACGGAAGAAACTTGACAAACCTGGGTATTTTTCGAATTTACGCTACCAATTATTTAAAAAATCATGATTTATTATCGTCAGACCACAGTCTTATGGTCAGGCAACTTCAGCCATTAAATACAGGCCTCCCGCTTGAAATTTATTGCTTTGCAAAAGAAATAAACTGGGTTCCTTATGAAGGTATCGTTTCAGATATATTTGATCACCTTATCGCATCTGCTCCCTTATTTGGATTGAAAATATATCAAGCCCCTACATCAAGTAGTGGGTATCCATTTAATCCCGAAAATTGAAATCTCATCTTATCTTAGGAATCGATCCTGGAACGGTAGTAATGGGCTACGGCCTTGTTCTTATCGAAGGTCAAAAATTGAGTTGCATTGACCTCGATGCGATCAGGTTTGATTCAAAAAGAAGTCCATTTGAACGCCTTGGGGATATACATAAATCAATATCTCTTTTGTTTAAACAGCATAACCCAGATTCTCTGGCAATAGAAGCTCCGTTTTATGGCAAAAATGTACAATCCATGTTAAAATTAGGTAGAGCCCAAGGCGTTATTATGTCTTTGGGGCTGGAAAAGGGGATTCCGGTTGAAGAATATTCTCCAAGGAAAGTTAAAATGGCAATCACGGGTAATGGCGCTGCCGCTAAAGAAAGAGTTGCTACCATGCTTGAGAACATTTACAAGCTATCAAAAATCACAAAGCCACTAGATGCAACGGATGGGCTTGCAGTAGCCACATGCCATGCCCTTCAAATGTTAAGTCCTATCAAAAGCGACTCCCCAAATAAATTAAAAGCCATACCCAAAAGCAAGGGCAAAGGATCTTGGAATTCATTTCTTCAAAATAACCCAGATCGAATTAAATAGAATTAACAAGAATATCTTGTTATCTGCTTTATTATTTAAACTACTATTGCATTCTTGATTTAGCTATCAGAAAACAATAAATAAATTGATCTCCATTGGATTCAAAAAATCTTCTTTCCGTTCATAAAATAAGTAAGTCATTTGGGATTAAAACACTTTATGAAGACATCACTTTCGGTATACATGAAGGCGAGAAAATAGCAATCATCGCTAAAAACGGTGCTGGAAAGACTACTCTCATGAGAACTCTAATAGATCCAAGTAATGCGGATAGCGGAGATATTGTTTTCAGAAACGGACTTAATATAAGATACTTACCTCAGCAACCTTCATTTGATGATGGACTTACAGTGCGTCAAGTTCTTTACCAAAGTGATCATCAAGGTTTTGATGCACTGAAAGCATATGAAGAAGTAATGTCCAAAGACAGCGACCCCGAAACTATGCAAGCAGCTTTAGATCGCGTTGAAATAAGTGGTGGCTGGACTATAGAGAGCCGCATTCAAGAAATTCATAGCCGAATGAATCTTCCAGATATGGAGCGTGAAGTAAATCAATTCTCCGGTGGAGAGATAAAAAGGTTAGCCTTAGCCCAACTCTTTGTTGAAGAGCCTGATCTAATATTAATGGATGAACCTACCAATCATCTTGATTTAGACATTATTGAGTGGCTTGAAGAGTATTTGATCAATTACAAAGGAGCTTTATTGATGATTACTCATGACAGATATTTTTTAGAGCGAGTTTGCGGGACTATGTTCGAGCTAGAGAACCTTCAATTTTATAAATACGAAGGAAACTACAGCTATTATCTTGAACAAAAAGAATTAAGAGAGGCCAATGAAGCTGTCAGTTTACACAAAGCAAAGCAGTTATTCAAAAAAGAATTAGACTGGATTCGTAAATCTCCTAGTGCTCGGACGGGAAAGTCTAAGGATAGAATTGACAGATTTAAAGACATAAAAAAAGTTGCTAATCAAATTATAGACAATAAAGAGGTTAGTCTATCATTAAATTCTCAACGATTGGGAGGAAAAATATTAGAATTACACAAAATAGCCAAGAGTTATCCGGACAAATTATTAATAGAGAATTTCAGTTATATTTTTAAAAAGGGGGAACGAGCTGGAATTGTTGGGCCGAATGGTTGTGGTAAATCCACACTGCTAAAACTCATTATGGAGTCAGACGTTCCTGATATGGGTAAAATCATTACTGGAGAAACTGTCATTTTCGGACATTATACTCAAGACGGTATGATTGATAAAAATGACCTCAAGGTAATAGAGGTAGTTCAAGAGATTGGAGAATATATTACACTTAAAAAAGGACAAAAACTAACAGCCTCACAGCTCTGTGAACGCTTCCTTTTTGATAAAAACCAGCAGTATAGCTATGTAAGCACCCTGAGTGGAGGTGAACGCAGGAGACTCTTTCTGTTAACCATTCTTATGAAAAACCCAAACTTTCTCATTCTTGACGAGCCCACTAATGATTTGGATATTCTCACTCTACAAGCGCTGGAAGACTTTTTAGAGGAATTCCAAGGATGTCTTTTAATTGTAAGCCACGATAGGTATTTCTTAGATAAATTATGTCAACACCTATTTATTTTCGAGGGCGAAGGGAAAATCAAAGACTTCAATGGCAGTTACTATCAATGGCGGGAAGAAAAAAAGAGATTAACTGTAATCAAGACAAAACCTCAAAAACTACAAAAAATCCAAAAAGAGAATAGTATCAAAGTAAAAACTAAGCTGAGTTATTCTGAAAAACGTGAATGGGACGACCTTCCCAGAAAAATTTTTGAATTAGAAAAAAAAAGGGATGAATTAAACAAAGTGTTCCAATCTGACAATCAGGATCCAGATATAATTATCCAAGCCTCAAAGGATATGAAAGGTATAATTGCAGAGCTTGATGAAAAAGAAATGAGATGGCTGGAGCTAAGTGAGCTGGTAGATATTTGATAATAACCTTCTGTCGTTGCACAGATAGTCCCATCAGAAAAACAGATGAATTGAATAATTCACAAAATCATTCCTAACTTAAATTTATCGTTAAATAAATGTTTTCATGATTCTGGCTAAACCATATTTAACACTAATAGTGATTTTTATATCCACTAAAACCTTTGGACAAATTTCTATTGATGCCCAATATAGAAGTGGGGCCGGATGGTTTCAAGCCTATGAAGCCGGGATAAAATTAGATCTCAAAAAAGGATATGGTGTTTTTCGAGGGTTTAATGCTACCGATTTTGGAAACTCTTCAAGGGCAGACAGCAGTAGTAATGGAATATCGATAGGTGCTGGATATTCTTTTAAAATAATTTCGAGGCTTTCGTTAGGGGGAGAAATAAACATGAGAATCAATGACTTAAATGGGGCTAATGGCGATCCATTTTTATCTCCACAACTATATTTAGGATACGATTTGAGATGGTTTGAAATACAATTGAATTTAGGGGTGCCCTATTTTTTTGGGCTTGGAATAAATATTCCTCTAAAGACATAGATAAAAGTATTCTCTAAACTCTCAAATAACTTAGGATTTCAATCTCATATATTCATTTGCTATGCTCTGCGCAATATCTTGCATTTCCTCCTCACTAAGTTGCAATTTTGGCAATGCAAAATTTAAATCCCCCTCAGTTCTCAAAGGAACTAGATGCACATGTGCATGAGTGACCTCAAAACCAAGAACTGCTACACCCACGCGATTACATGCTATTTTACCCTCAATAGCTTTTGCTACAACTTGTGCAAATGACCACAAGGTCTCAAACTCTTTGACCGGGAGATCAAACAAACGATCTACTTCCCTTTTAGGAACAACAAGCGTGTGACCTTTAGAGAGAGGTCTGATATCTAAAAATGCTATTGCATCATCAGACTCAGCAATTTTATAACAAGGTATTTCCCCTTTTATAATTCGTGTAAATACAGACTCCATATTGCTAGTAAATATTCTTAGCGTGAAATTTCTAATATTTCCAATTTCATCATCCCATTTGGGACTTGAATCTCTGCAATATCGCCAAGAGTTTTGCCCAAAAGCCCTTTCCCAATTGGAGAATTTACACTTATTTTCCCCGAGGGGAGATCTGCTTCTGCCTCTGCAACTAAAGTGTACGAAAACTCCATTTTATTTGACACATTACGTAAACGCACTCGAGATAATATTAACACTTTACTATTGTCAAATTGGGATTCATCCACTATCCGGGCATTCGCCATTACATCTTCTAGTTTAGATATCTTCAATTCCAATAGACCCTGCGCTTCTTTGGCTGCATCATATTCAGCATTCTCGCTTAAGTCACCTTTATCGCGAGCCTCTGCAATTTGCTGAGATATTCGAGGCCGCTGCACTGACTTGAGCTCTTCAAGCTCCTCTTTTAAATTTTTAAAGCCCTCTGGGGTATAATAGGAAACCGACATTCTAATTGATTTTTAAACAGGAACGAGATCTATTTAGACCTCAACTCAATATTTGAAAGATATGAATTTAAATAAAAGAGAGAAATAAAGGCTCTAGAAGAAAATTATAATACTAGAATTGCTCCTATTGTATGAACACCCATGAAAGCCGAGTTTGTAAGGCGGTATGCATAGTTGATCTGTAATTTACCACCATTACCTGTTGGTGTGTTTACGGAAAACCCTGCAGCTGGACCGCTTAAAGCTTCTGTCGCCATTCCATCATAACGATTATCAAAAAAAGCATAGCTAAACCGGACTTGAAAAACATCATTATGATCAAATTCTAGACCTCCAGTGATTTGATCCTTTTTGAAAGAGTTCGAAATAAAATTTCCAGCGATATTCAGTCGATTCTTGGAGTCGAAATCTACTCTTTTTGAAGCACCAATGGCGAGCTGCGTAGGCAACTCAAAGCTCTGTGATCGGCTATCAAAAGTAGAAGTATGCGACCCTGAGGGAACAGGTAGGACTATTGCCATCCCGTCTCCTGCATAACCAAATGAAGGACCAATGTTACGAAGTGTGATGCCAAATTTAAAATCACGATTATCTCCTGTTACATATTGGACACCAGCATCAAAACAGACCCCAGTAGCAGTAAGGTTTGATATACTCGAACTATACAGTTTTATATTGATCCCACCGAAAATACTCTGAGTAAACTTTTTAGAGTATCCAATACCAATAATTGAAGCTGTCGGACGATAAGTTCCAGCTCCACCATCTGGCAAGTCAGTAGTTGTGACATCTATATCGCCATAATTCATATTTGTTATATGAATCCCTAGAACTCCATCATTGCCAGTTGGAGTAGCAAATGCAGCTGCATTCAACTGGATCCCCGAACCAACTAACCATTGACTATTTGCAAATCCAGCCTGTAGGCCATCGGTAAATGCTAAACCCGCAATATTTCCATACAACGACTCGAGGCCCATTACATTTGCTGTATTCCCTTCTGCCCATGAGGCCGTTCGAGACCAGGGGTTTATCAAAAGTTCAGAAGCCCCTGCGGATCCAGACCTTACAGGATTCCCTCCAAAAGCAGACGACGTTACCACTAGAAAAGCGACTATTGAGTATATATATTTTTTCATCATTTCCATATTTCTTTTTAAAATCCAGTTGGGTCAAATGGACGTAATGTTCCAAACCATTTAATCACCTTCTCCCCAATGCCCGGGGCATTAATGTGAATGATATAAACTCCACTAGCAATTGGAACATTGTAATTGTTTGTCAAGTTCCATGATATCCATGTAGCAGAATTATCCTTTTTTAAAGTCCTAACTAAAGCCCCTTCAACAGTATAAATGTTTATGGTACAGTTTTCAGGAAGATTAGTGATCTTGACAATATTGTCTAATTGAGAATTCTCATACAAAGAGATACTAAAGTATGGATTAGGTACAACACGGATTATATCCAATGCCGACTGAGCAATAGAAGTTTGACCTTTTTTAGTAGCAACATTATTTGTATTGAAAATATATTTAGGGTATGAATTATTGCTTCCGTCTATTTCATACTTAGAGTAAGGCTGAGTCATGCGAATTCTGACTTTTGCATCACTTGGCATATTGGTATACGGATCCATTCCATCAAACCTGGAGTCAATTAATGGTATGTTAACCCACATTAAGCTTTTCGTAATCTTATTGCGATTTAGGATAGAATTCATGCCAGTTATCTCCGTGAATAAAGGACTTGCAGTTTCGTCTGGCCCTGCATAATCTAGTGGTATCTTAGAAAGGCCCTGTTGAAAATAAGGAGCAAATACATAGAGGTAGTGCTGTCCCCCAAACTTATATCCACCAGTTACTGCATCTCTTGGGAAAACACTGCTTCTGCTCGTTGGGTTCCATTTCATATCATTTCCATTATCCCCTACCATCCAAGAATTTTCACCAAAAGCCATATTTAAACGTGTTCCCGTTTCGAGATCAATTGCATATCCTGGGAACCATGACCAACCCGTACTCGTAGAGCTCTGAACAAGCTCACCATTTACAAGATCTAAGCTAGCGCCAGAACGCAACCTCCATTTTCGTGTGGCCCCCTCAGTTAGATTTTGATCCTCTCCAAGCTCTATAACAGGCACACGAGTCCATTTAGTATGATCAGATGTATAAACAATATCAACAGAGTGGAGCCCTCCGGTAGCCATTCTAGACGAAAAAGCCGACATGGCTGAATCAGCAGGACCCATGCCATAGATAGGGTTACCTTCATCAAAACCTCTTCCCAAATAACTCACATATTTAAATGGTCCCCAGGTGCCATCTACAATATTGCTAAATAATGACTTCGGGTCATCTGGATAATCTGAATAATAAGAACCCGGCTTTACTGTAACATCATTTTGACCTGCCAATAACCAATTTCTTGGGCTGTAGCTATCGTCATCTTTAACGCCTGTCAACCACGCCTGAGTAGGATCAGTAAAACTAATGTCCGATTCTATGATTCCTGCATTTCTCTGATTATCTGGATCATTTCCTGGATTCTCTTGATCTCTAATTTCAACTGATAATCCCAGCTCAGGAATTATTTGTTCGTTTAAGAAAGAGATTGAAGTCATCGAATTTGCAATAGTATTTCCTGCACCATCTTGAATCTCCCACATGGCTGAACTTCCTATATTATCAAAAAGAAGAGTGTAATTTCCTTCGGGTACATTCAAAGGATCTACAACTTTTACGTTAATAGGTCCATTCCCACTCTTATATACTGGGTAGTCCAAGCTGAAATTATTAATGATGAATGATTTCGAGGCTGAGTCTAATTCAAGCGGATTTCCTCCGTTACCCATACCTTCAATTCGGGTAATAATTGGGCTAAACCCATAGGCTGAATTTTGAATAGTCCCTGCCGATTCGCTACTTATTATGTGCGGAATGCCTTCATATTTTCTTACATTATTTCTTCCTGACAAGAAGGGCTTTCGCTGTCCACTTGGATATAGGACCTGGTCAAATGGCTCATATTCATTGTAAGCATATGCCACAACAGTAAAATAGTATGGCTTATGATTCACAAGTCTTTTATCTGTTCCTGTTGCGAAAGCATCGTCGCTAACTAAGAAACTCATTTTAATACCTTCATTATTATTTTCAAGGGTCATATCTTGAGGCATAAGCAGTTCAAGATTCGGATCTAACTCCCAATTTATGAGACGTTCTACCCCATTTTGAATATCACATTGACCAATTAATCTTGCTTGACTCGGGTCATATCGATCTCCTACCGAAGCATTCTGATTTGCCAACTGAAAAATCTGGAATCCTTCGAATCTATATTTATTATCTGCAAATGGAATCAAAGGATCAATCTCTTCATAATCAAGATTATCATTATTCTGTCCTTCTCTGTAGCTAAGCATCAAAACAAGCTCACGGTCTAACTCCTGAACTTCTAGATCAGGAGCATCAGGACCATTCAATATTTGAAAACAATTATCAAATAAACTTTGTGCCTTGTCGTCAGCAATTAAAACTTTTTCAACTGATGCAAATAAATCAGACTTATTGTAATCTCTCTCCCAAACAACTCCTGTTGTAATGAAATTTAATGCCCCTGGAGCTAAAGAGAAAGGCCCTGCGTTGTGAAGACCACGTTTGTCCTCAGAATTATTTGGTGATTCGTACCAATCTTGTGATGATGTTGGAGCATTGTTCCCAGTTGTATCAAAGGTGTTCCCTGGATATGCAAATAAAGTTGCAAGGCCTGAACCATCTGCAGTAAATCCATCACCATTTGCAGGGTTTCCAGGGCCACTAGGACTTTCAACTACAAGCGGATTACCATTTTTCCATCTTGATTGCATAAAATTATAAAACTCTGCAGAGGTATTTGGATTACCAGAAAATGCAGACCCTGTATTATTGTAATACATGAATCCGGACATGATGATTCTTTCGTTCACGCCAGTAACTGGATTCTCCGCGACACAATCTCCATTATCATCTCTTACACCATCGATACATCCGTCTCTATCATTATCAAGGCCATCAAAATAATCAGCAAAAGGGCCTTGGAAGAAATCAAACCCAACAGCAGGAGGATTTAATCCATATCCCAACGGACCTTCGTCATTTAAGTCGGCATTATAACAATATCCCAACCCTCTTGGGATGTCACAACCTATGATATCGTCTAAATAATTTCCTAGATCTGGATCAAACCATGTAGAGAAGTATGTATTGGTCAATCTAAATGTTGACTTATTAATAATTCGGTAGTTATTAAATGTCATATTATTGATCTCATCATTCGTAGAAAAAGCAAATGCTTGAGCTCGAATTTCAAACCCTAGAGCGCCTGCATTGGTCTCTGTATGAACATTTCCTCTATCATTAAATACCCACCATATTGTCTGGTCACCGTAAAGAACATCTGTCTCTTTTCTTCGGCAATCAAAAGATCTATCTAGGTCATAGGCAGGGTAATCCTCTAATGGATCATAGAATTGATCTCCATCTAAATCGATAAAAGGAGCAAGGGCATAAGGCAATTCACCTTCCGCTCCTTGTGCTGGCCAATTTAAAATAATATCTGGTATATTCCCTTCATATCCTGGGAATTTATCCCCAGCATCACAGTCTGGATCATTTTTACAGAACAACCATGAACGATGAGTTTCAACCTCTTCACGGGTGATTATCCAATGTTGATCATATTTATCACAAATCTCTTTATTAACAGAGGCCAAGCCGTCTGTTGATAGGGGGCCGGGCCAGTAATCACTTCCGCGTGAACGATAAGTCATAGCTGCAAGTTTCAACTGATTTCCCTCATCAAGTCCTCCAAGCCACAGAGCTCCAGCAAACATCGAGTGTTTTCCACCTCCCTTAGGGACTTCATAACGAGCAGTATTTAAATCCCACCACATATCTCCACCTGCTAAAATAGTAGCACGAACATTATTTATGCTAAGGTCAGATTGAGCTTTAGCTGGTTGACAGAGCTCTTCAACGGTCTTGTTAGAGCGGCCAATTGAGCTTCCAGAAACATTAATATCAGGCTTTGCCGATATTGCTCCTAAGCTAAATACGATTACTAAACAGAATATTAATTTCTTCATTTGAAATTGGAATAAAATAATTTACAAGCCAAGGCGAATACCTAGACGAATTTGGCGAGGGACTGAATAATTAAATGGATTGACCATGGATATATTGTAGAAGTCAGCAAAAGACTGCGCATTTGTAGTAAATAAAATAGCTTGTTGTCCCCTAGATGAAGCCAAATAGCCATCATCATCCGGTGAACCTGTGTATGGATATATACCGAGTACATTCTGAGAGTTAAAAACATTCAATATTTGGACATATAATTCAATATTTTTCTTTCCTTTATTGTAATACCAAACCTTATTTGCTGTCATGTCCATTTTAAATTGCCATGGCAATCTTGAGCCATTCAAAATACCTACAATTGGCGCTGCACTTTCCGTCAAGCCATATGCCCTAACTCTGCGCGAATAAGGGAAGCCGGAGCCTGTACTTACCAATAGATTAACACCCGTATTTTCTAAAACACGTACATTATTAACAACAGGTCCATTATAGTTGGTTCCCTTTCCATATCTGTAATCCAAATTAGCAGATAAATTATGTCTTTGGTCATAACTCAAAGGTTGAATATACCTGAGATTTGGCTGACCTGATCTAGCCAAAGAAAGTCCCGATTCAGCACCAGATCCTGTACCATCAGCAAATGACAAAGTATATTGAGCATTGAGCATAACATTACCTGTTCTTCTTAAATCATATTGAAAACTGAACCCTTTTGCAGTGGTGAAGTCCCTATTCCCATAGGTGACATATGTTGTCGGATAAGCCTCTGTAACCGATACCGACTGGATTAAATCACGATATTCACGATAGAAGGCATTTATTTTCAAAGCACTTCTCTCTCCTAGCATTTGGCGAAAGCCAATTTCATACTCTGTTAACTTTTGAGGTTCAAGCTCAGGATTTGGCAAATCAGCAGTTCCATATTGAAGATTTACATAATTCACTGGATTAAAACGAGACCACGTTGCGTTGGGTCTTTGAACTAAGAGGTCATAGTGAGCAAAGAATTCTGCCTCATCTGAAATGGGGAATTGGAAAGATATTCGAGGAGACACTGTCACTTGAGGAGTATAATCCTTAAAACTATTTGCAGACAATACTGGTGAATCCGGATTATTTTGGTCAGTGAAATTTTCCTCAAAAATCCAAGGTTTGGCTTGCCCTCCTGATAGGTTTGAAATTTCGACGGGGTTCTGCTGCGGACTTCCATCAGCATTGAACCAATCAAATCCGTTACGATATCCTACTATTTTATTGGGGTTTTTTATGTCATCAACATAAACAACATAATCGTCACCCATGGACTCGGGAATAATAAAGTCTGTATTCATATTCTTGACGTCTCCCACATTCCTTGATTCATACAAAGTAAATGGGTCTTTTAGGACCGGTTGATTTGCGTCAAATCGATCTACACGAACCCCAACATTAAAATAAAGATCATCAAAGGTGAATTGATCTTGAATATATCCAGCCATATA